>NZ_JBHNWH010000003.1:0-321695 GCF_046720935.1 Winogradskyella sp. A3E31 | reverse complement strand
TTCTATAAACGTCACTTCGAGTGCCACGCAAAAAAGCGTGGTGTATCGAGAAGTATTTATAGGTGCCTTTTCTCGATACAATTTAGACGTCTTGTTTAAGGAGGGGAGCTTTTGATTGTGCTTATTTTTATAGTAAGATTCTTCGCTGCGACTTCGACAGGCTCAGCCTAACAGCTCTGAATGACAAAACAAGATGCAATGTCATTCAGAAGAAGCGCAGCGACTGAAGAATCTTTCCCTATGTAGTTATAACTCTTACGTTAAAACAAAAAGATTCTTCGCTATCGCTCTGAATGACAAAACAAATCATAATGTCATTAAGAAGAAGTGTAGCAACTAAAGAATCTACAACAAATTAATAGCCTTTTTAAACGCACAGTACGTTTTTTAGAATCAATCTTATATCTTAGAGCCTTGTTACCATGAAGCAGATAAAACAACCCATAATTCCAAATCGTATCCTCGAAGTGCCTGTCGATGCTGAGAAAGAACTGGACTTAAAAGCCATCTGTACATTCACGGCTATTGGTTTTTTTTTAGATACCGATACCTATTGGACACATAAAAAAGTAGTACCTCCAGCGAGTCTAAATACGTTTAACGCGAATGGGCAATTAGAGACCTCTAAGCCCTATTTTAAATGGCATTATACACCCCGAGACATTAGTTTTGAGCAGGCTTTAGAGGAATTTACAGACCTTTTTGAAAGCATTATCTCAGAACAGACTAACACTAAAAAGGTGATACTGCCTTTGTCTGGTGGTTTGGACAGTCGTACCCAGGCAACGGCTTTAAGACATATTGGAGCACAAGTACAGTCCTATAGCTATGAATTTGAACATGGCTATCCAGAAACTAAAATCGCAAAAGAGATTGCACAAGCCTGTCACTTTCAGTTTAAAAGCTATACCATAAAAAAAGGGGACCTATGGAGTACATTGGATCAGTTGGCTGAGCTAAATCAGTGTCACTCTGATTTTACAAGTCCAAGGCAAATGGCTATAGTCGATGAGTTTGATGGTATGGGAGAGGTGTTTTCTTTAGGACACTGGGGGGACGTGTTATTTGATAATTATGGTCTGCAAAAATTATCAGAGGAAGAGGAAGTCCAGTTTTTAAAAAGCAAATTACTAAAACGCGGAGGCCTACAGTTAGCAGAAACCCTTTGGAACTATTGGGCTTTGGAAGGAGATTTTGAAAGCTATTTTACAGCACGTCTTCAAGAACTCTTAAAAACGATAGATATTGAAGATACCAATGCAAAATTAAGAGCATTTAAATCCAAATATTGGGCACCACGCTGGACTTCGGTCAATTTATCCATCTTTGAAGCCTATCACCCCATCACCTTACCCTATTATGATAATAGAATGTGTGAATGGATTTGTACCGTGCCTGAAACCTATTTAGCAAATCGACAATTACAAATTGGGTATATAAAAAAACGCAACCCAGAGTTGGCAAAAATATCCTGGCAGGATCATCGTCCATTTAATCTTTACAACAATCATAAAAATAAAATACCTTATAACCTACCATACCGAATAGGGAATAAATTAAAACGAGAATTGAAAGGGCTTATGGGGCAAGCCTATGTACAACGGAATTGGGAGTTGCAACTGAAAGGGCAACACAATAAAAAGGAGTTAGAAACAGTGTTTGAAAACACGAAAATAAAAAATTGGATAGGATCTGAAATTGTAGAGACCTACACCAAACAGTTTTATGACCAAGAACCACTGGAAGCCGCTCATGGATTAAATATGCTTTTGGTATTAGCGAAATGTTATGAAAAACAATGGTCTTGAAAATGCAGAAAACATCTAGATCAACAGAAATAAACAAACACGTCAGTTCGAGTGTCCCGACATTTTCGTTGGGATGTATCGAGAACTCAGTAGTATAGACTCAAAAATACATGAACAATAGAAGCGTGACAGAAAGCAGTGTACAAACCAAAAATAGAATCAAAGTGCTATACACCATCCCCAATTTCGATACAGCAGGTAGTGGTAAAGTGGTCTATGATTTGGTAAAACACCTAGACAAAACCAAGTTTGAACCCCATATTGCCTGTACACATAACAGGGGAGACTTTTTTAAAACAGTACAAGCCTTAGAAGTACCTATACATATAAGACCAATAACAACACCTTACAGGCCTTATTGGAGTTTTCCTTATAGGGTGTGGAAACTATCACGGTTTCTAAAAAAATACCAATTCGACCTTATACATTCCTGGCACTGGAGTTCGGACGTTTCCGAACCCCTAGCAGCAAGAATGGCTGGCATTCCCTTTGTATATACTAAGAAAGCAATGGGCTGGGGCAATAAGGCTTGGCGATGGCGCTCTCAATTAAGCACCCATATCATTACAATAAATGATGATATGCTTAAGTTCTTTAAAGGAATGGAGTATAAAGTATTACAAATTCCAATTGGTGTAGATATTGAAAAATATAAACCAATAATAAAATCTTATGTAACTCCTAATGGTGAAAATTACAAACAATCAGACTTTATAATTGTTTCTGTGGCTAACTTAGTGCCTGTAAAGGGAATAGAATTGCTTTTGGAAGCCGTTAAAATAATCAATAACCCAAATATAAAAGTACTGATTATTGGTGATGACTCATCAGATTACGCACAACAACTTAAATTAAAGTATAAAAACGATAATATTAGGTTCACGGGTAAGATACAAGATGTAATACCTTATCTAGAACTGTCTGACTTATTTGTCATTCCTACTAAAAATGAAGGGCGTAAAGAAGGCCAACCAATCGCCCCAGTCGAGGCCATGCTGTGTAATCGAATGGTAATTGGCGCTGATATTGCGGGAATTAAAGACGTGTTAGATGAATTTAAGGAACAATTATTTAAACCTAACGACAGCATTGATCTGTCTAATACAATAAAAAAAGTATTACAAATGCCTTTAAGTCAACGGCAATCCATTAGTGACAAGATGACTGAATATGCTCAAAAAAAATACAACATAAAGGCGAGTATAAAAGCACATGAAAAATTATACATTAATTTAAAAAAAAGAATTATAATTTGATGCAAAAATTTCTAATAAATATAGCATCGGGAATATTATTTTTTTGCATTGTAAGCTATCCTTTGGATATTTGGTTATCTCATAAGATATTGGACTATAAACATTTTGCAGTAGGCGAAAGCCATATTTGGTCTGAGATAATAGACGGTAACATGAATAAAGATGTGTTGATTTATGGCTCATCGAGAGCCATGACAAATTTTAACACTAAAATAATTTCTGACAGTTTAGGTTTAGATACTTATAGTTTAGGAATAGATGGACACAATTTTTGGCTCCAATACTTAAGACATAGAAAAGTTTTAGATAATAACATAAAGCCAAAGTATATTGTTTTATCTGTAGGTCCCTTTGCTATTGGTAAGAGAAGTGACCTTTATAATTCATTTCAATTTTTACCGTTTAGCAGGGATTTAGAGATGAATACCTATCTCAGAGGTTATAATGGCTATAACTTTTATGTGCATAATTTACCATTGCTTAGATTTTGTGGCAAAAAGGATACGCTTATTCGAAACATAAAGTATAATATAAGGCATACAAGGTATAAAGGGTTCTTGACTAGGAATCAAAAGTGGAATAATGACTTATATAAGGCAAAGAGTAAATTTGAGTCAATTAAATCAAAAATCCATTACCCTTCACTTAAGTTGTTACATCAGTTTATTCAAGAATGTAAATCGTCGAATATTGAATTGATTTTTGTGTATTCCCCTGAAGAAATAAAAGGCAGGGATTATGTTAGCAATAGATCTGATATTATTAATCTTTTTAGAGATATCACCAATGAATATAATTTGCCTTTTCTAGATTATTCTGATGGTCTTATCTCAACAAACCGAGAAAACTTTTACAATACCTTACATCTAAATAAAACTGGTGCTGAGAGGTTTAGTTTACAACTCGTTGAGGATCTTAAAAAAATATTATAATTAATTAAGTATGCTGTTTAATTCACTGGATTTTGCCATTTTTTTACCGATAGTGTTTGCGGTTTTCTGGATTCTAAAACGTCAAGGCGTAATGACACAAAACGCGGTGATTGTATTGGCAAGCTATACCTTTTATGGCTGGTGGGATTATCGCTTTCTTGCATTAATAATCTTTAGCACTGTAGTAGATTATACCATTGGAAAAAAATTAGCGGGTACAGAGACAGCAAAAAAACGTAAAATGCTTCTTTGGACGAGTGTCATCGTCAATATTGGGCTTTTGGGCTTTTTTAAATACTACAACTTTTTTGTTGACAATTTTGTGACGGCCTTTTCGTGGTTTGGGCAACCCATACAACCGAATACACTACATATTATATTGCCGGTTGGGATTAGTTTCTACACGTTTCAGACGCTGAGTTATACCATCGATGTATACCGTCAAAAACTCACACCGACTAAGGATCCTTTGGCATTTGGGGCTTTTGTGAGCTTCTTTCCACAATTGGTGGCAGGTCCTATTGAACGTGCAACACATCTATTGCCACAGTTTTATAGGCAACGCAAATTTCATTACTCAAAAGCAGTGGATGGCTGTCGGCAAATCTTATGGGGCTTTTTTAAAAAAATGGTCATAGCCGATAATTGTGCTGTTTATGCCAATGAGATTTTTAATAATTACCAAGAGTATTCAGGAAGTACCCTAGTATTAGGGGCGGTCTTTTTTGCCTTTCAAATCTATGGAGATTTTGCGGGATACTCTGATATTGCTATTGGTACGGCGCGCTTATTTGGGTTCGATTTAAGACAGAACTTTGCATTTCCCTACTTTTCAAGAAACATAGGGGAGTTTTGGCGACGATGGCACATATCCTTATCGACATGGTTTAGGGATTATCTGTATATCCCATTAGGAGGATCGAGAAGTAGTACACTAAAAGTAATCCGTAACGTCTTAATTGTATTTTTGGTCAGTGGGTTTTGGCATGGTGCTAATTGGACCTTTATAGCCTGGGGTGGGCTACATGCATTATTTTTTATACCCCTGTTACTGTCTAAAAGAAATAGGAGATATACCGATACCATTGCAGAAGGGCGATGGTTGCCTTCTATAAAGGAAACAGTACAACTAGTAGTGACGTTTATCCTCACAACACTGGCATGGGTCTTTTTTAGGGCGCCATCAATTGCTGATGCGATGCTTTATTTTAAAGGCTTGTTTATTAAAGAGATATTTAGCGTTCCAGCCATAAGACCTACGGACATACTGGTTTTACTGATACTATTTATGCTCATAGAATGGAGAGGTAGGACTCAAAAGTATGCCATTGAAACCATGTTATTAAGGCAATACAGAATAGTACGCTGGTCGTTTTATATGGTCTTGGTATTAGTTATTTTTATATATATGAAGACAGAGGAAACGCCATTTATATACTTTCAGTTCTAAAGCATGAAGCCATTTATCTTTAATTGTTTTGTTTTTTTTACTGTTTTATTTCTGCTTGGTTTTCTTTTGTTTAAAAGCCATGACAATCATTACATAGCTAAGGTGAAATCAATGGACACATATTACGGCATAATTAATTTCGGAACCTCGCATGGAAGCCTCTTTGATTACTCTTTAATCAGTGAAGAGGGAGTACGCTTTAATAAATCTGGAAACACTTTGTATTATGATTATCAGAATTACCAATTCATCAAAAACAAATTAAAGGACAAGGCCATAGTTATAATTCCGGTGTCTTATTTTTCGTTTGGACAAGATGAGAATCGACGAGATACCGGTTTCCATACTACTTTTGATTATGATTTTTATGAATACCTACCAGCACATGCCATATATAATTACTCGCTTAAAAAGCATCTGATGACGTATAGATTTAAAATCATAGACAATCTAAAATTTTTAGTGTTTGGGCCAGATTTAAAAAAACAAAGCTTAGATACTAAACAACTAAACGCTAATGAACTAAAAAAGCATGCGGTTTTAAGAGTTAAACGCCACAAAAAACAAGGGGTGTTTAAGGAAAGAAATTATAAATATCTAGACACACTAATCTCTACTATTATTAAAGATGATTTTGTGCCAATATTGCTTACAGTACCTTATTATAGGGATTACAATGATGGTTTTGGTAAAGAGTGGTTAAATTTTAATTATTTTAAAGCTATGGATTCCTTAGCTTTAAGGCATAATGTAAAATATTTAAATTATTCAAAGACACCAACAATATCGAATAATCCCAATTATTTTCAAAACTCAGATCATTTAAATAACTATGGCATTAAAGTATTTAGTGAGCTTTTATTTCATGATATACTAGAAAAATTATAAAATTTTATGCGTATCGGCATCGTTTTATCCCAACCACCAAGCTACTCTGAGATCTTTTTTAATTTAAAGATTAAGGGATTAATTGATAGTGGGGTAGACGTAACCCTATTTGTTCAAAAAAACTCCAATACCTATAAAAAGTGCAAAGTGCTGCCTGCTTCAAAAGTCTATAAGAATAAGGGCTTACAAGTGTTGCAATCACTTAAAGTTATGCTTACACTTATACCACACTTAAAAGCGACTTTAGGATTTTTAAAATTAGAAAAACAAGCAGGGCGTTCCACAAAGCAACAGTTTAAAAACCTATTGACCAATGCCCATTTGCTAAAAGCTAAGGTGGATTGGCTACATTTTGGGTTTACCACTTTAGCCCTCCAAAGTGAGCATGTCGCAAAAGCTATTGGGGCGAAGATGGTTGTCAGTTGCCGGGGTTACGATATGGATGTATTTCCTATAAAACATAACAACCCTTATGATTTAGTGTGGCAAAATGTAGATAAGGTACATGCCATATCCAACTATATGAAACAAAAAGCCTTGGAAAATGGAATGCGTTCAACAACTGCTATTAAGATCATTACTCCAGCCATAGATAGTAATGCCTGGGAGATAAGCAACCCTGTTGAGAAGTCAAAAACAATTCAGATCACGACTATTGCACGGTTACACTGGATTAAAGGACTACTAGAGTCCATTGAAGCCATGGCAGAACTTAAAAAGAAAGGTACTGACTTTCAATATCACATTATTGGTTCGGGGCCACAATACGAAGCATTAAGCTTTGCAATTGATCAGTTAGGGCTGACAGGACATGTAAAACTATTGGGGCAGCTAAAACCAGAAGTAATCCAAAACCAGTTGCAGAACACAGATATTTATGTGCAGTACAGCCACTCCGAAGGTTTTTGTAATGCCGTGCTCGAAGCACAAGCGATGGGCTGTTTGTGTATAGTCTCAGATGGTGGTGCATTACCCGAAAATGTACTGCACAACCAAACCGGTATAGTGGTGCCTAAAGGGAAGCCAAAACAGTTAGCAAATGCAATAGATGAACTTTTAAAACGTAATGATGATGACAAGCGAAAACTGGTCTTAAATGCCATAAGGAGAGTGAACAATGATTTTGACATACATGATCAAATTAAACAGTTTATGGATTTTTACTCTAACTAATCACGGTACATGCTAATCACCAAGATATTTAAAAATTCCAGCCTCTATTATATTAAATTTAGACAAAAAATAAAGTCTAAGATTATGACCATAACCCTAAGGGGGGATAAGGTGTATTGTCCTATGTGCCAATGGCAGGGTAAGTATTTTGTAAATCACAATTGCCCTAATTGTGGAAGTATTCCAAGATTAAGGTTGTTAGGGTATGGAGTGGAAAAGCATAACCTAAGCGATAGTGAAAAAGTGTTGCATATTGCACCGAACATGGCTGAGTTCAAATATGTGTCTTCAACGTTTATAGGTCTAAAGACCTATGATCGTTTGGATATAAAAGAAAGAAAACAAATTAATGTAGCGGCCTCATTAACCGATACAGGTTTAAGGTCTAACTTTTATGACAGTAGCATCATTTGGCATGTCCTAGAACATATTCCTGAGGACATCAAAGCGATTTCAGAATTATATAGGGTATTAAAACTAGGGGCAAAACTGTTGGTTAGTGTACCGATTTACCCAATTTACAACCCAACAACTGTTGAAGATCCATCAGTAGCATACAAAGATTACAAGGAGACCTATGGGCATTACGACCATTGTCGCGCATGCGGATACGACTACTATAAGCGATTTGAAGAAGCTGGCTTTAAAACAGTGGATACTATAGATGTAAGACACATTAACCAAAGCATAAAATCAGAATACGGATTGGTAGATATTCACGTCGCTTGGTGTTTTGAAAAATAAAACCAACATCCCTGTAGTCATTCAGAGCTGTTAGGCTGAGGTTCGGGCGCTGAGGTTGGATCGCTGAGGCACCCGAAGCGCTCGAAGTCAAAGCGAAGAATCTCACTGTCATTCCCGCATAAGAAAAAACTTTATTAAACGACGGAAAGATTTAAACAATAGTTCTTTTTACAAATGCGACTATGAATAGCTCCCCGCTTTAGACAAAGAGGGGTGGATTCGGAAATAGCCGAAGACGGAGAGTTTGACTAACCTAGAGCTTTGGTCACTGAGGCACTCGAAGTGGTCGAAGTCGCAGCGAAGAATCTTACTGTCATTCCCGCGCTTTGTGCTACCGAAGTTTTAACGAAGGAGTAAAGCGGGAATCTCAAAAATAGTCTGGTAACAATTAAAGGCATAGTTTCCATAGCGTCAATGACAAGGTTAATGCTTTTTTATAGATTCTTCAGTCATCCCGATAGCTATCGGGATTCCTTCTGAATGACATCACATCATGCTTCGTCATTCAGAATTGGCTTGTCATTCAGAGCTGTCAGGCTGAGCCTATCGAAGTCGCAATGAAGAATCTAAAGATCCACCCTCTATAACCACTCTCCTCCCTATCTAAGCCCAATCCCCTTCCAGTCTAAGCCACATCAACCTACTATGAACACCCAACACCCAATACCCATTGCACTCCAAAATTTTATCCGTAATTTGAAACCCGTAAACAGGTACGATAAAAGCAAGGCATATGGCCAGTTTACCATTAATGATACGTCCAAAATTAAAACCCTAATGCCCTAAGGTGCTGTTCAAACTTTTAACATATGTGCAACCGACCCACTATTTCGGGATTCAACGTCTTGATGGTACAACAATATATCCCAACCCAAAGGAATTACCAGCGCCTCATCGAAAGGCACCCCATAAACCCCCAGAGTTTCGGTCTTCCGAAGCACAAGCCTATGACCAATCCTGGAAGGCACTGTATCAGGGCTATATTGGTGATGTACCGACCATAAGCGAAATTTCAGAAGTACCATTGGAGGATGAATACCGCTTTCTGAGGACGCAAGTCCACCCAATATGGGTTGTCTATACCTATCTGCTCAGACTATTGTCTTGGCATCATCCGATAAAAGAATTAAAAGCCTTTAGGCGTTCACGAGGCATCAAACGTCAAGACCTGTATAAACACCCAATACAGCATCCGGACTATGAGGACTATACATCCACACTGATAAATACACCGCCGCTTGTATCCATTATCATCCCCACCTTAAATCGCTATCAGTACCTAAAGGATGTGCTGCATGATATCGATGCCCAAGACTATAAGAACATTGAACTCATTGTGGTCGATCAATCCGAGCCGTTTAACCCTCAGTTTTATGATCAATTTAAAACAGAGATTCAGCTCGTCCGCCAAGAGGAAAAGGCCTTATGGTTAGCACGTAATACGGCTATTAAACAAGCAAAAGGGGAATATCTGTTGTTTTTTGATGATGACAGCAGAGTCGCCTCCAATTGGATATCCGAACATCTCAAAGCACTGGATTATTTTAAGGCAGACATTTCCTCGGGAGTCTCCATATCGCAAGTAGGGGATAACGTGCCAAAGCACTATGCCTATTTTAAAATCAGTGACCAATTAGATACGGGCAACGTACTGATTAAAAAAGAGGTGTTTAAAACTATTGGATTATTCGACCGCCAATTTGAAATGCAACGGATGGGAGATGGAGAGTTTGGCTGTCGCGCCTATCTGCACGGCTATAGAAATGTGTCCAATCCCCACGCGCAGCGTTTACATCTCAAAGTGGGCAGCGGCGGTTTACGAAGCATGGGAGCCTGGGATGCCTTTAGAACCAAATACCTATGGCAACCACGACCCATCCCCAGTGTATTATATTATTTTAGACGCTATTATGGCAAAAAGCGGACGGTACTAGCAATTCTAAAGACTGTGCCACTGGCTATAATGCCATACAAGTATAAAGGAAATGCGGTCATAACGTTTGCAGGTCTATTGCTTTTGGTGTTTATTTGGCCTATAGTGGTGTTTCAGGTAGCACGATCCTGGCATCTGGCGTCTCAAAAATTGAAAGAAGGGCCCTTAATTGAGCCATTGTAAACCATGACAACATCAAAACACATTGTGATATTAAGTTCTGAATTTCCGCCATTGCCTGGAGGCATAGGCAATCAGGCTTATCATTTAGCCAAATACTTGGCTTTGGAGTATGCTGAGGTCACGGTGATTACAGATCAACGTGGGGACCTAGAAGACGAAGCCCTATTCGACAACAAGCTGTCATTTACCGTGAAACGTATCCCAAAGACGAGCGCTCGTTTTGTGATGTATTTTGAAAGACTACGCCGCTTAATTGCTGTGTTGAGAAGCGCTGATGTGCTTATCGCCACCGGGAAGTTTTCATTATGGCTAGGAGCTTTGGTGAGTTCATTTTATAACCTAAAGACCATTGCCATCATTCATGGCACTGAGGTCAACTTTAAATCGCTACTATTGCGCCAAAGTATAGATTGGGCCTTAGTGCGGTTTGATGCCGTTGTGGCTGTGTCTCAGTTTACCAAAGGTTTGGTCTCTCATTTACCTTTAAAAGAGATAGTGGTCATTCCTAATGGCTATGACCCCGATCATTGGTCTTCTCATATGACCAAACAGAATAGGATTGATACCGGTCCCCAGCTCATTACTGTGGGGCGGGTCTCTGAGCGCAAAGGCCAACGCAACGTCATTAAACATTTACCTAGCCTTATGGAAGCCTATCCCACCATCCATTACCATTGTGTGGGATTACCACAAGACACTGAAGCATGCCAACAATTAGCTAAAGCATTAGACATTGAATCCCATATCACCTTTCATGGCATGTTATCCCATGAGACCTTAGAGCAACTCTATCAACACATGGATATAGCAGTAATGCTGAGTCAAACTACGGCAACCGGCGATGTGGAAGGCTTTGGTATTGCATTGTTAGAAGCCAATCATTATGGCATACCTACAGTAGGGTCAAAAGGCTGTGGCATTGAAGATGCCATTTCTGAAGGGGTATCAGGCGAATTGATTGAGCCCCACAATGCTGTGGCATTTAAGGAGGCTATCCATAAAATTTTGGCCAATAAGCAGCGTTATACGCAAGGGGCAAAAGCATGGGCAAGTCAACACCAGTGGCAACATAGCATAAAGGCGTATACCCGAACTATTGAAGCATGAAGTTACTCATCATATCACATACCGAACATTACAAAACTGTCGATGGAGACATTGTAGGCTGGGGACCAACGGTTACTGAAATCAACCATTTAACCCAGATATTTGATGCTATTGAACATATCGCCATGCTCAAGGAAGGGGCAGCTCCACCTTCTGCCTTAGCCTACAGGTCAAACAACATTCAATTTACACCAATACCTAGTGTTGGTGGATCTGGTTTTAGAGACAAAGTAAATATCTTGTTAAACGCTCCACAAACACTAAAAATCATTAGAAAAGCATTGAAAAGGACTGATGTCTTCCAGTTTAGAGCACCAACAGGTATTGGAGTCTATGTCATTCCCTATTTGGTCTTATATACAAAGACAAAAGGCTGGTTTAAATATGCGGGCAATTGGAACCAAAAACAGCCACCACTCGGGTATTGCCTTCAGCGTTGGTTATTAAAACGACAAAGCCGAACAGTGACGATTAATGGACATTGGCCAAATCAACCAAAGCACTGTTTAAGCTTTGAAAACCCCTGTTTAACGTCCAAAGATGTAGAAGCAGGAGCCTATAGTGCCCAGCAAAAATCATGGGACGAAGACATTGAACTATGCTATGTTGGCCGATTGGAATCTCCCAAGGGAGTCGGACGGATTATCGACAGCTTGAAGCACCTTGATGCTACTGTAGCTCATAAAATTAAAAGGCTACACCTCATAGGAGATGGGCCAGAACGTACTCATTTTGAGGCTCTAGCTAAAAAGATTTCTATTCCTGTTCAATTTTACGGCTTTTTACCACGGCAAGAAGTGTTTGACATATACAAGAGGTGTCATTATTTTGTGATGCCAACCACCGCGTCAGAAGGCTTCCCAAAGGTCATCGCTGAAGCCTATAATTTTGGGTGCATCCCCATAGTGTCAAATATTTCAGCGATTGGCCATTATATGAAACACAAAGCCACAGGATACCTTCTAGAGACCCCTACTGCTGAGTGCTTAGCCCTAACCTTGTCTGCCTGTCTAAGCGAAGACCCAATAACGCACAAGGAGATACTAGATAAAAGACATACATTTGTAAAGGCCTTTAGTTTTAGCCATTACAATGAGCGTATTACAAATGATATTTTAAAGCCCTAAGCACCCGTGTCCCTAAAAAAACGCATACAAGAATCTGATCCTTACTTGCAACAGGTAGTGATGCACATTGGTTTAGGAGCACTGTTATATGCCTTTAAGCCCTTTGCAAAAGTATTCTTCTTAGCCATTATGGGCTACTTTCTCATTAAAATAGTGTTGTCACCACCAAAAAAAGTGGTCATCAATGTCCTATTGGGCTGTGCTTATTTCGCAGGGGCAGAGATCTTATTCAGGATGACCAAGGGGGGCATCGCCTATGAAGCGTCTAAATATTTGGTCATCTTATTTGTGTTGATGGGCATGTTTTACAAGGGCGTATCAGGGAAAGGCTATCCTTATTTTATTTATCTTATTTTGCTGGTACCATCCATTATTGTGGCATCGGTTACCTTAACCTTTGACGCACGGTTTAGAACAAACATCGCCTTTGTCTTAAGTGGCCCTGTCTGTTTGGGTATAGCCGCCTTGTTTTGTTACGACCGAAAGGTGACCTATCAACAAATCCATCGAATCATATTGTACATCGCCTTGCCCATCATATCAACGACAACCTATTTGTTTTTATACACTCCTTCTATTAAGGATAAATTAACCGGTACATCTTCCAATGCAGCCTTATCTGGAGGGTTCGGGCCGAACCAGGTCTCCACCATTTTAGGGCTGGGCATGTTTTGTGTCGTGGTACGTTTGCTCTTAAAATCACCATCACTAGGTTTAAAAGTGATAAACATCCTCATTTTAGGGGCCATGACCTTCAGAGCCTTTGTCACCTTTAGTCGTGGAGGGATAATTGCCGCCTTTGTAGTAGCCTTGGCATTTTTGGGAACGATAGTCTTACGTTTAAATACCCGAAAATTAGGAACGTTAATCGGTTCCTTAGCCTTACTGAGTATAGCGTTGTTAATGACCTGGAACATCAGTTCTAGCCAAACCCGAGGTTTGTTAGACAAGCGCTATGCCAATCAGGATGCCTTGGGTCGTGAAAAGCAAGACTTGGCAACGGGTCGAGTTCAGCTATTTGAAGAAGAAATAGATGGATTTTTGAGTGCTCCGTTTTTAGGGATTGGGGCGAGTCGCGTCAAAAACAAACGTGTTGAGACAAGTGGCCATCATTTACCCTCACATAACGAAATTGGCCGCCTATTGTCCGAGCATGGGTTTTTAGGAATCATCGTTTTATTGATACTCTTCTTTAAACCCTTGGGCTACAGAGCTTCAAACCGAAAAAACATCTTTTTCTTTGCCTTTTTAGCTTTTTGGTTTGCCACCATTAACCATTCAGGGATGCGTATTGCGGCTCCGGCTTTGTTGTATGCGTTAGCCCTCTTAAATATCGTCAATGACAAACGTCCTGTACATAGGAAACAACTTAAACAGCCCCCAGACTAACCTATCTTCCATACAGACCTTAGGGCCCTTATTGGAGTCCGAAGGCTATACATTGAGATACAGTTCTGGGATACGATCTAAACCTCTGAGATTGCTGGCAATGCTTTGGGCTGTTGTTAAGAATAGGTCTTGGGCCAATGTGGTATTGATAGACACTTACAGCACTCTTAACTTTTATTATGCCATGGCAGTCAGTCAATGTTGCAGGGTCTTAGGCATACCTTATATCTGTTGTTTAAATGGTGGAAACCTACCGTTGCGACTAGCGTCTCATCCACATAAATCGCGTTGGATATTTAAACATGCCAAAGTGAATGTGGCTCCCTCATTCTATTTAAAACAGGCCTTCGATAAGCATGGTTTTAAAACGGTGTATATACCGAACTCCATCCAAATGAGTCATTATCCATGGCAGCAACGTTCCTATGAGCGTATTGACCTGCTTTGGGTGCGTTCTTTTGCCAAAATATATAACCCTGTATTGGCGATTAAGGTTCAGCATTACCTTCAGGAAAAAGGCTTTAAGATCACTTTGTGTATGGTGGGGCCAGATAGTGATGGGACATTATTAGACGCTAAAGACTTGGCAGATCGTTTGGGGACACATACAGTATTTACAGGGAAGCTCTCAAAACAAGCTTGGATAGCGCAATCCCAAGACTACAACATCTTTATCAATACCACAAATTTTGATAATACCCCGGTCAGTGTTATGGAAGCCATGGCATTGGGATTACCAGTAGTGTCCACCAATGTGGGGGGTATGCCGTATTTAATAGAGGATGGAACGGACGGCCTTTTAGTAGCGCCCGACTCTGTTGAAGCTATGGCGGAAGGGATTTTAAGGATCGTTGAAGACCATGCACTTCGGAAGACGCTAATAAAGGCTGCTAGACAGAAAGTAGAGCAATTCGACTGGTCTAAGGTCAAACAACTATGGCATACGCTTTTAAACTAAAACCTTGGGTTATGTTATTTAAGCATAGTATATTTAAGGGCTATTAATTTACAATGAAACAAAAGGCGGGTATCCATTTTGAGATTTCTGAGCGTAAGATTCTATTGCGTATAGTGGACATTCTGGCCGTTTTTCTAGGTATTTTCTTATTGTGCCGCTATGCTGGTTTTGACTACTTGAGTTTAACGACAGAACATGGCACTTCACTTTTTGTACTAGCCCTCTACATCACCATTTTTGGTACTGTATTCGAAATTTATGACCTTCAGCAATCCAGTCGCTTAGATATTAGTTTTAGAAATATTGTATTCTGTATGTCAACGGTTGTTTTATTATACTTGTTGACACCGGTGTTGACCCCCTTTTTACCTGAAAATCGAATTCAAATCCTTTACTTTTATTTGGCACTTATCGGTTTTGTGTTTCTATGGAGATTGGCATATAACACCCTGTTGGCTTCCCCACGCTTTTACAAAAAGGTCTTGCTGGTAGGTGAATTGGAGCAGATTTCTAATGTGGTCACTACACTAGAAAAACACGACCCCAATTATAAATTAGTAGGTTTTATTAATTGTGAGATTGAAAAGGAGGAGGGAGTCAAATACAATGGCTTAAAGCAATACCAAATCCCAGATTTAGACTCACTCATTAGGGAAGAGAATGTATCGGAAATACTAATTGCGGCCACCAATGTAGAACAGATTACAGCTGGCTTGTATCACGAGTTAATGCTGCTCTTGGAGCGTGGTTTCAAAATACGGGAATACACACAGGTGTATGAAGAAATAACCAATAAGGTGCCCATTCAATATGTAGGGAAGGACTTTTACAAGTATTTTCCCTTTAGCCGTAATAATGAAAACCAATTGTATCGCTTTTTCCATCGTTTGTTCGATATCTTGTTCTCTATTATTGGCCTTGCATTCGGCATACTGATTATTCCCTTCATCGTTCTAGGGAATCTGATATGTAATAGAGGACCTTTATTATATACCCAAGAACGCATCGGTAGAAACAGTACCATCTTTACCATTTACAAGCTACGCACCATGGAGGTGGGTGCAGAAGGTGACAAAGCGCAGTGGGCCACTAAGAATGATAGCCGAATTACACGTTTTGGTCGGTTTTTAAGGCGCTCTCGCTTGGATGAAATTCCACAATTTTATAATGTGTTAAAAGGAGACATGAGCTTGATTGGTCCACGTCCTGAACGCCCTTATTTTGTTTCTGAATTGTCACAGTCCATACCGTTTTATGAAACGCGGCATATTATTAAACCTGGCCTTACGGGCTGGGCGCAGGTGAATACGCGCTATGGGGCTTCTGTTGAGGACAGTCTTACCAAATTGCAGTACGATTTGTACTATATTAAGCATCGTAGTTTCTTCTTGGATATATCCATAATACTAAAGACGTTTAGTACAGTGATATACTACCGCGGGCAGTAATTTTTGTCATTCAGAAGGAATCCCGATAGCTATCGGGATGACTGAAGAATCCCCTAAATAATCATTAACCTTGTCATTCCCGCGTAGGCGGGAATCTAAGCCACAAATCATAATCAAAATTATTGATGAGATTCCCACTTTCGCGGGAATGACATTAAATACGGGTCTTCCGAAATCGAACAATCAAAAAGACAAACAAAGCGACAAACATGGCAATACGAGCAATGTAATCCCCAGCAATGCTGTAAAACGTAATACCTTCATTAAGACCTACGTCGCCACGTAAAGCTCCTTTTTTGTTATAGCCCAAGCGCTTGATGACCTCACCTTTCGAATTAATAATCGCCGAAATCCCAGTATTGGCACTTCTGGCAATAGCCCGACGTGTTTCAATAGCTCTTAGTCTGGCGTAACTTAAATGTTGCTTATGACCCTGGGTTTCGTTCCACCAGGCGTCATTGGTGATAATGGCCAGAAAGTTTGCTCCATTGCGGACATAGCCTGTCACAAATTCACCATAAACGGATTCGTAACAAATAATGGGTGCAGCCCTGTGATTTGAGTCAACACCGGTAAACACTGATCGCTCGTCTTGAGTGGTTTTCATAGCCACAGTTCCCCCTAAATCTATCATGGCATCCCCAATAATAGGTTGTAATATGCCTTGATACGGAAAGTTTTCTACTCCAACCACCAACTTAGACTTATCATATTTTTGATAGTCCTTAGTGGCATTGAGCAACAGGGCAGAATTATAATCATCGTACCAAAACCCATTGGGATGTTTATTGGTTTCGGAACGTACTCTGGACTCATCTACAAAAGTGTCATAAAACGAAATGCCAGTCAATATATTTAGCTCTGGATGTTCTGATATAAAACCATCGAGTTGTGTCTTTACGGGACTGTACTTAAACTGAGGTAACCGAACCCCTTCTGCGAATACCGTTTCTGGTGCAATGATAAAAGCGGTGCTATCCGTTAATTGAGGTTTTGCCAAGTCTAAAAGTAATTGACCCATCTCTACATTTGAGGTATTGTACTTTTCACTGTAAGGGTCAATATTGGGCTGAAGTAAAACAACTTCAACAGATTCTTCAGGCAATTGATGCGTATAACCAATACCTAAAGAAATGATGATAGGGGTGAGTAAAAGACCAGCCCATTGTAGCCCAGTTGTTCTGAGCACAACATTTGAGCGTTCCTTTCTATACTTCAGAATGGCAGAATACATCAAAACATTTGATAGCCATATCCAAAGTGAACCCCCAAAGATTCCAGTATATTCATACCATTGAATGAGGCTTGTATATTCGGAAAAGGCATTGCCCAAATTGAGCCATGGCCAGGAAAATTCCCAACCCAGATGTAATTTTTCAAAAGATAACCAAAGGGCGACCAAAAACACCAACGCTCTCAGTTGCGAGCTTCGTTTGGCAATACCATGGTACATACGGAATACAGTTGCCATCAATAACGAGTTCACTAAAATGGCGAAACTGGCTCCAAAGGGATCAGCGTACCATAACCAGCTCGTGGTACAGACATTCCATATAAAAAAACTGAGGTAGGCAAAGCCGAATACCTTTAGGCCTTTGTACCTAGTATGGCTTAAACGTAATTGGTATTCTATAACCAACAGCGGTACAAATGCAAAAAACAGAAATAAGGGGAACCCATAGGTTGGCCAACCCACGGCAAACAATAATCCTGATGCGATGGCTAATAAGAGGCGTTTCATGTTATGGGTTTTGCTGAAGGCATAAAGATAAAACTTAGCACTCGATTACCTAAAAATACTGAAGTCTAATTTTAATGAGAAGACATTAGAATATAAGGCTGCACTTTGATCGCCGATGTCGGTAAATGCATAATCGATTTGAATACCTCTGTATCGAAAGCCAACACCAAAATTCGGTTGAAAGGTTAAATCCTCAGAATTATCGATTTGCAGTTCGTTTTGAAAGTTGCCGACGCCCGCTCTTAAAAATACCATATCCGTATAGCCGAATTGAAACCCCAATGCCGGAGCCACACTGGCAAAAGATGACGAAAAGATATCATTGGTCTCTGCAAAGCGCATGTTGAGGTTGACTGCAGCTAACAGGGAATAGTCGTAATGAAATACCCAAGATTTGGAAATGCCCAACTCTAACTTAGGCAGAGTAATCTCAGTAGTTTCTGGCAAGTCTTGATTTTGCCCTTCAACGGCACCACTGATCTGTTCAAACTTTTCTTCATCAATGGACCAGGCATTATAAGTCGTTGTAATATCTCTAGCCATAAACCCAAACTTCCAGTCATTATTCGCTTGAAACTGAATGCCAGCATCTAGCCCAAAACCCCAGGAATTAGCAAAATCACCAATGACACGTCTTATGACTTTGGCATTTATACCATAATTCAGACCTTCAATAGGTAAGCGTCTGGCATAGGAAAAGGTGACTCCATAATCCGCTGTAGAGAACAGGTTGATGCGGTCATAATTAATATTACCTTGTTCATCAATAAGTTGCGTGGTATCTAGAATGTCATCGACTCCAAAACGTATTAAGGAAATTCCAACAGCACTCCGATCATCTAATGGCATGGCGTAACCGATATAATTGTAATTGGCAATATTGGCGAAGTAGCTAGAATGCATCAAAGCAAGTTCATTATCTTCTAGTTGTACCAAGCCTGCAGGGTTCCAATAGCCAGAATTCACGTCCCCAGTATGAGAAGTTACTGCATTACTCATACCCAAAGCAGCAGCATCCACACCGATATTCATAAATTCGTTAGAATATTTTCTGGTGGTTTGCCCAAAGACAGATAAGCCTATCAGTAGTAATAATAGGGTGTAGTTTAGTTTCAAGCGCAGCAATTTTTTTACAAATATGCATAATATTTCTATACTATTTAACTACTTAGTGCAGCACTTATTGTATTGGAGGACATACAAACCCAATTACTTTTTTATTTTTACAGGAACTAAAATCAATAATTCTGAAACAGCATCTTCCAAACCTCCTAACACTACTAAACCTGTTTTCGGGCGGCATAGCCGTTTTTTACGCTATTGAAAACCAATTTGAAGCTGCAGCACTGTTTGTCTGCTTAGGTATTTTCTTTGACTTTTTTGATGGTTTAGCAGCTCGTGCATTAGATGTACAGAGCGAACTAGGCTTACAATTAGATTCATTGGCAGATATGGTAACCAGTGGTTTGGTGCCAGGTATTGTAATGTGTAAGTTGCTAGATATGGCTTGGAGTGGGCACGCTCTGGGAGAATCTTGGGGAGATGATATCTCATGGCTATCCCTGTCTATAGAACCTTTGGCCTTATTTGGGTTATTGATTACCCTTGCATCGGCCTATCGCTTGGCAAATTTTAATGTAGATGAAGATCAGCAATCCTATTTTAAAGGGTTGCCAACACCTGCAAACGCATTACTCATAATAGCATTACCCTTAATTATAGAATACAGTAATTACCCGATTGCAGAAACGCTACTGAACAATCCTTGGGTATTGATAGGGATTACCGTGTTGAGTGCTTTTCTGTTAAACGCTAGGGTTAAGTTATTTGCACTAAAATTTAAGACTTATAGTTTAAAGGCTAACAAAATGCGTTATGGGTTTTTACTTTTAACAGTTGTTCTATTGGTTATTTTTAACCTCGTGGCAGTCCCTTTAATTATCCTTCTCTATATCATTATATCTGTATTTAATCAAAAACATATACACTAACCATGGCAGAAGTCATTTTTACACTTTTAATGCTTGTGATACTACAAGCGGTTTTAGGCTTTGATAACCTCTTGTACATTTCCTTAGAATCTAAAAAAGCCCCTGCATCAGAACAGAAGCGTGTTCGTAAAGTCGGCATTTTAATTGCCATTGTATTGCGTATAGTGCTCCTATTTGTATTGGTGTCAGTCATAGAATACTTCCAAGACCCCTTTTCATTTTTAACAGGAAAGATTGAAAATGTATTGGACTTTGCTTTTAATGGTCATAGTATTATCGTTTTACTTGGTGGTGGGTTTATCATTTATACAGCGATTAAGGAAATATGGCACATGATTTCTACTAAAGACCTAGAACATTCTGAAGCAGTGGATACGTCTAGAAAAAAATCGGCTAATGGTGTGATTTTAAGCATAGTTATTATGAACTTGGTATTTTCATTCGACTCCATATTGGCAGCGATCGGTTTAACCAACGACATAGAAAATTCTACGACAGCTTTTATTGTTATGGCCATTGCCATTGTCGCTAGTGGACTATTGATGTTGTTAATGGCAGATAAAGTATCCACCTTTTTGGCAAAAAACAGGATGTATGAAGTTTTGGGACTATTTATTCTTTTTATTGTCGGTATAATGCTGATTACTGAAGGCGGGCATTTGGCACATTTAAAGATATTCGGTAATGAAATTGTACCTATGAGTAAAACAACCTTCTATTTTGTGATTGTTGTGTTGGTCGTTGTTGATGTAGTGCAAGGACGATACCAGAAAAAACTAATGAAAGAAGAAGTAAAAGAGTAAGCGTTAACGGATTTTCTTTTTCCGAAGCTCAAAATTCTGACCTAAATACACTTTACGTACCATAGCATCGTTAGCTAATTCTTCAGGTTCACCAGCTTTTAGGATACTACCTTCGAACATTAAATAGGTGCGGTCCGTAATCGCCAAGGTTTCTTGGACGTTGTGATCCGTGATTAAAATACCGATATTCTTATCCGTCAATTTTGCGATGATTCGCTGAATATCTTCCACGGCAACAGGATCAACTCCAGCAAAGGGTTCATCTAAAAGAATAAAATTAGGGTCGGTGGCTAATGCACGTGCAATTTCTGTACGTCGTCGTTCCCCACCAGATAATAAATCCCCACGGTTTTTACGGATATGACCTAAACCGAATTCCTCGATTAGAGATTCCATTTTGTTATGCTGTTCTTTCTTACTAAGATTTGTGAGCTGTAGTACGCTTAGAATATTATCCTCAATACTTAACTTTCTGAATACAGATGCCTCTTGCGCCAGATATCCAATGCCATTTTGGGCACGCTTGTACATCGGGTACTTTGTAATGTTTGTGCCTTCTAAAAAGATATTACCGCCGTTGGGTTTAATAATGCCCACAATCATGTAGAAGGAGGTGGTCTTACCTGCACCGTTTGGTCCTAACAACCCAACGATTTCCCCTTGTTTTACTTCCAGGGAAACATCCTTAACCACTTTACGTCCACTGTAGGACTTCATTAAATTTTCGGCTCGTAATTTCTTCATGTCTAATTAAATCAACGCTAAAATATAAGAAATACTATGCGTAACGACTTTTAAGTATTGGATTTATTAAAAATTTAACCTTGTTTGTTTTCCAAAGCCTCCCAATATTCGTGCGCTCTCCTTAAATGCGGGATTACAATTGTACCACCTATTAGCGTTGCAATACCAAGTGCCTCACTGACTTCTGCTTTGGTCAGTCCTTCTTTATGGGAGCTTTCTAAATGGTATTTTACACAATCATCACATCGTAAGACCGTGGATGCCACAAGACCAAGCAATTCTTTGGTTTTTTTATCTAATGCTCCGTCTAAAAAGGCATTAGTGTCTAGGTTAAATATTCGTTTAACAATCTTATTGTTATCGGCCAATACCTTATCATTCATTTTTGCCCTGTAGGCATTGAAATCATCTACTATATCTGACATTCTTGGTTAAAAAGTTAAAAGTTAAAGTTATGTTTTAGGGTTCTGTCGCTTTTTTTGATTGCGGACAACAATGGCTGAAATATAAATACTCACTTGGTACAAAATCAATATGGGGATGGCAACAATCACCTGGCTCGCAATATCTGGTGGTGTAATAATTGCTGCTAATACTAAAACAATAACCAGTGCAAATTTTCTATAGGTTCTCAATATCTTAGGGGTGACAATACCGACCTTGGTTAAAAAGTATATCACGATTGGTAGTTCAAAAACAATTCCCGAGGCTAAAGCTGATGAACGGACTATGGCAATGACGGAGCTTAAATCAAACTCATTAGAAATCTTTGCACTCACGCTATAATTAGCTAAGAAATTCAGTGATAATGGGGTAACGATATAATAGCCGAAAAGTACTCCTGTAAAAAACAGAAATGACGCAATCACTAGAAACCCTCTACTGTTTTTTCGCTCATTGGTTTTCATGCCTGGCGAAATAAACGTCCAGAGTTGGTATAATACATAAGGAAAGGCAATGACCAGACCTGCATAGATGGACGTCCAGATATGCGCTGAAAATTGTCCGGCTACCGTTCTGTTTTGAATGATAAACGGAAACTCTTGTGCACAAAAGGTCGTGTCTACACCAACGATTTTAGACATTTTACACAACCATTGATACGTTGGAAACTGCATACTTGTCGGCCCTAATACAATAACATCGAAAATGAAGGTCTTAAAAATAAAGGCTAGGGTTGCTGCAATTAAAACACCTAAAGTTGCTCTAATAAGATGCCATCTTAAATCTTCAAGATGGTCTAAGAATGACATTTCATTTACATTCCTTTTCGCCATTAGATGATGCCTTCTTTTATTAAGTCGTGCAGATGTACAACACCACTGTATATGCCATTGTCCTCAACCAGCAACTGAGAGATACCATGTTCTTCCATTATTTCTTTAGCATCAACAGCCATTGCAGCTTCAGAAATACGTCTAGGATTACTGCTCATAATATCTTTGGCAGTAAGCCCTGTAATATCATCACTTTTACTGAGCATACGTCTTAAATCACCATCCGTAATAATCCCCAGAATTTTACCACTATCGACAACTGCAGTCACCCCGAGCATTTTTTCGGTGATCTCTACAATAACTTCTTTTAACGAAGCATCTATAGCTACTTGAGGTTTTGGGTTCATTGATGATAAATCATTTACTCTTAAATACAAACGCTTGCCCAAAGCACCGCCTGGATGGTATTTTGCAAAATCCTTACTTGAAAACCCACGTAATTCTAACAAACAAACTGCCAGAGCATCACCAATGACCAATTGCGCTGTTGTGCTAGTGGTGGGTGCTAAATTATTAGGACAAGCTTCTTGTGCCACATAGGTGTTAAGCACATAATCGGCTTGTTGCCCAAGAAATGAATCAGGATTACCTGTAATGGCAATCATCTTATTATTGGCGTTCTTAATAAGGGGTACCAACACTTTAATTTCTGGAGTGTTGCCACTTTTAGAGATACAGATGACCACATCGTCCTTAAGTATGAGACCTAAATCCCCATGAATTGCGTCCGCTGCATGCATAAAAACGGCTGGAGTTCCAGTCGAATTTAATGTTGCTACTATTTTATTGGCGATAATGGCACTCTTCCCAATACCTGTAATAATCACGCGACCCTTAGACTTATAAATGAGTTCGGTAGCATTACTAAAGTCATCTGTTAGTAAATCAGCTAAATGTGAAATGGCTTCGCTTTCTAATGCTATTGTACTTTTTGCGAGGTCTAATATGCTTTTTGAAGTGTTCAAAACTTGTGCTGTATTGTGTTTTCCTAGTTTAAAGAAATTGTTATCTTTAAACTGATTGCAAATGTAAATATAAAATAGGAATAGGGATTAATGCGTCACCAGGAAATTGACTTACACGCTGAACTAAAAAAATACTTTGGATTTTCCCAATTCAAGGGATTACAAGAGGAGGTTATAAAAAATGTTATAGAAGGTAATAATACCTTTGTCATTATGCCCACAGGTGGTGGAAAATCACTCTGCTACCAATTACCAGCTTTAATAAAAGAAGGAACAGCCATTGTGGTGTCTCCATTAATTGCCTTAATGAAGAATCAGGTAGACGCTATTAGAAGTGTTTCGGATCACGAGGGTGTGGCCCATGTTTTAAATTCGTCACTCAATAAAACCGAGGTCAAAAAGGTTAAAGAAGATATTACCAATGGTATTACCAAGTTATTGTATGTAGCACCAGAATCCTTGACTAAAGAGGACTATGTTGAGTTTTTACGGACCGTAACCATTTCCTTTATGGCGGTTGATGAAGCCCACTGTATTAGTGAATGGGGACACGACTTTAGACCAGAATATCGAAATCTTAGACATATTATAAAGCGTATTGGCGATGACATCCCTATTATAGGCTTAACTGCAACTGCGACGCCAAAAGTACAGGAAGATATATTGAAAAGTTTGGGGATGACGGATGCTGTAACCTTTAAAGCATCTTTTAATCGTCCTAATTTATTTTACGAAGTACGTCCTAAGACCAAAAATGTTGATGCTGATATTACCCGTTTTGTAAAACAGAATGAAGGCAAATCTGGTATTATTTATTGTTTAAGTCGAAAGCGGGTAGAGGAACTGGCGCAAGTCCTTCAGGTTAATGGAGTAAAAGCCGTGCCGTACCATGCAGGCTTGGATGCCAAAACCCGTGTAAAACATCAAGACATGTTTTTGATGGAGGATTGCGATGTGGTCGTAGCCACAATCGCCTTTGGTATGGGTATTGACAAACCTGATGTGCGATTCGTCATTCATCATGATATCCCAAAAAGTATTGAAAGTTATTACCAAGAAACAGGCCGTGCTGGTCGAGATGGAGGCGAAGGTCATTGTCTGGCGTACTACGCTTATAAGGATATCGAAAAGTTAGAAAAATTTATGTCCGGTAAACCTGTGGCAGAGCAGGAGATCGGTAATGCCCTCTTACAGGAAGTCGTTGCTTTTGCAGAAACCTCGGTGTCTCGACGGAAGTTTATCCTACATTATTTTGGAGAAGAATTCGATAATGAAACTGGCGAAGGTGGCGATATGGATGATAATGTGCGTAACCCCAAAAAGCAGGTTGAAGCCAAGGATGATGTTAAGATTATTTTAGATGTTGTCGATAAAACCAACGAAAAGTACAAACCCAAAGATTTGGTGCAGGTTATCGTTGGTAAATCCAATGCCCTTATCGGGTCGCATAAGACAGATACTTTACCGTTTTTTGGAATAGGAAAAGCCAAGGAACCGCGCTATTGGATGGCATTAATTCGCCAAGTATTGGTCGCCAAACTACTAAAAAAGGATATTGAAACCTATGGTGTTTTGCGTTTAACCGACGCAGGTCGAGACTTTATAGCCTCACCATCTTCGTTTATGATGACCGAAGATCATGTCTATGATTTGGATTCGGACGATAATATTATCACCAATACCAAAGGAGGTGGAGCATCGGCAGATGAACAGCTGATGAAGATGCTTAAGGACTTAAGAAAACGTAATGCCAAAACATTAGGAGTACCACCATTTGTGATTTTTCAAGATCCTTCGTTAGAGGATATGGCATTAAAATACCCTATAACTATTGATGAACTCTCTAATGTTCATGGAGTTGGGGAAAGTAAAGCCCGCAAATACGGTAAGGACTTTGTGGCCTTGATTAGCGAGTATGTTGAAGACAATGATGTGATGCGGCCCGATGATTTTGTTGTAAAATCCACGGGATCTAACTCTGCTATTAAACTGTACATCATTCAGAATGTGGACAGAAAATTACCACTAACGGACATCGCCAATTCTAAAGGTATGGAGATGACCGATTTGGTTAAAGAAATGGAAGCCATTGTTTTTTCTGGCACCAAATTGAATATCAATTATTGGATTGATGATATGTTAGATGAAGATCAGCAAGAAGAAATCCATGAGTACTTTATGGACTCTGAAACCGATAAAATTGATGCTGCCATTGACGAATTTGATGGCGACTATGAAGAAGAAGAACTCCGTTTATACCGTATAAAGTTTATGAGCGAGGTGGCTAATTGATGCATGCCATTATTTTCCGAAAACTATAAAGACTTTTGTTATCCTGGGATTGGTATGGGATAAAGTAAATTTTTAATGCGATATAACTAGTTGTACAACATTTGAGATGACCGAAAATTGGCTTAAATATTTGGAACAAAAACAAACTCTATTGAATCCAACGGATGTTGAGAATCGAGAGGCTGAATCTAAATTTTCACGAACTTATTATTTCAAAGAATCTTATTTGACTGTAGAGTTTTTAGACTCGACTACTATTAATAAAGTAGAACTTGGGACATATAATAACGGAATATTCAGCGACTATAAAATCTTGTTTGACAATAGCGCACCGAATTTTACTAAAGTTAAACAAAGACTATTTGAGATTGACGAAAATGTAAACTACGTTCTGACTTATGACAAGGCTAACGTAGAAAAATTAAACAGATTTTTGGACAGTCTATTTACTAAAGGATGGACGGAAGAAACATTAAGCTATAAAGATTTTGCCTATCTCATAATTGTTAAAATTGAGAATGCAACTCATAGAATTGAATTAAAGTCAGATGCTGAACAAGATATTCCAATGCCAATGGATAAATTGGGTAGAAAAATGACTGTGATGTGGAATAACCTCAAAATAAACACACGAAATAGAAAGAGGAATATAATAAAAGTAAAACCCTTGATAAAAAACGTTGTACAACACCGGCTATAGTTCATTGCTTCTGACTTTCCTCGCGGAAAGTCCTCGCAAATTTGCTGTCTTCGGTTTACGGCGGAAAATCCTCGCGGATTTTCACGCAACGAAACCATAGCCAAACACGTTGTGATTTATTATTCCTACGCTAAAGCTTTGGAATAGAAACTATGACCAACTAATAAGATTCCCGCTTTCTCGGGAAATAGAATATGATAAAATTCTTCCGTAAAATTCGGCAAAATACGATTAAAGAAAACCGGTTTTCAAAATATTTTCTCTATGCTGTGGGTGAAATTGTGCTAGTTGTTATTGGAATATTAATTGCACTTCAGATCAATAATTGGAACGAACAAAATAAAATAGATGTACTAGAAATTGAGGCATTAAAAGAGATTGCTTCAGACTTGCAATACGATGTATTATCGCTTGAACATGACATAGCGCTTAATCTTAGGGGTCTCAAAAGAATTTCTATAATTCGCGATGCATTAAACGGTGACCAAGCCTATAACGACTCACTTGCCATTCATTTTGGAGGTTTGGATTTCAATACAACCTACACCATTAAAACAAGTGGATTTGATAATCTTAGAAATCTAGGTTTCCAAATAGTATCAAATGATAGCCTTAGAAAATCCATAACAGATTTGTATTCCTCTGAATATTCATT
The DNA here is from genome assembly GCF_046720935.1 of Winogradskyella sp. A3E31. Lineage (NCBI taxonomy): Bacteria > Pseudomonadati > Bacteroidota > Flavobacteriia > Flavobacteriales > Flavobacteriaceae > Winogradskyella > Winogradskyella sp. A3E31. Next base: position 294,131 of record NZ_JBHNWH010000003.1, on the reverse strand, counting down.
TTTAAAAGAAAGAGAAGAACTTGCTGAGCAGAGGACCTACGAATATTTTAGTCCTAGATACATATCGTATTTTAAGAGTATGAAATCCATTGACGGATCTAATGCTGCCTTAGCATATTATACACCACGGGATTTTGAGGCAATGAAATCTGACGACGAGTTTGATATTCTTCTAGATTACTTAGCTCTTGTCAAAAAAGATAATCTCTTTTCGCTTAACCAAACTATAGTAGAAATAAAGTTAACTCTATCTTTAATCAATGATTATTTGGATACCATTTGAGATAGCTCCCGACAGTAAACGTCGGGACGGAAAAAACAGAAACTATGATTAAGTTTTTTAGAAATGTTCGAAAGCGATTACTTTCAGAGGGAAAAACCAGCCCGAATGACTCGGTCGGGCGGGCAGGAAAGTACTTTAAATACGCTATTGGAGAGATTATTCTCGTGGTCATTGGAATTTTGATTGCATTATCGATTAATAATTGGAATGAAGAAAAGAAACTTAAAAAGGAGGAACAGAAGCTTATTGCAGCAATAACAAAGGAAATTGAAAGTAATATTGAAAAATTAGAAGAAGCACTATCGGTTAATAAATTATGTGCAGAAAGGTCTAACTCAATTATAAAAGAAGGATCTTCTAATTCTAATTTTGAAACTAAAGCATCTGATATAATTGGGTTATTTTGCTATACGGGTAATAGGATTGATAATTCTATTTTAAATGAAATTCTTGGGACAAATTCAAGAGCTTTAATATCTGATGATAAACATTTAGATCAGCTTCGAGTTTTAAAACTCAATTACGATAGACTTGAGAAAACAATGAATTATGTAGATGCTTATTGGAATGGCACAGCTATTGATTTTTTTAATAGTTCGGGTGTAGGAATATATATGCAACAAAAAACGATAAATACAGCTGAAAAATTTATTCCAGATAGTCAGTTTTATTCTGTAATTAGTATAATGAATGGATTTCAGAATTCCCTTATACGAAGTCAAGAAGATTTAGACCAAGCATTGAAAAATACTTTTGAGCTACTTAATTACTAAAAACTTTGTCTTAGGTTACTGTCATAAAAGTAAATATGATATATGGTTTAATAGAATCAGTTATCTGGAATTATAAATTTTAAAATGCTATCTTTTACAAGAGCAATTATATTTTATTTAGGATTTTACTCACTATACTTCAAACTTCACACTTCCCACTTCCCACTTCCCACTTCCCACTTCCCACTGCATACTTCATACTTCATACTGTCCACTAAATACTCCTCCCACTTCCAACTTTATCCTTATCTTTGCAGCCTTAAATAAAAATATAAAGCAATGCAAGACGGATTATACGCAAAATTCAATACTTCAAAAGGAGACATATTAGTCAATTTAGAATTCGAAAAAACACCGGGGACAGTAGGTAACTTCGTCGCCTTGGCAGAAGGTAACTTAGAGAATTCTGCTAAGCCCCAAGGCACACCTTATTATGATGGGTTAAAATTTCACCGTGTTATCCCGGATTTTATGATTCAAGGTGGTTGTCCTCAAGGTACAGGTACAGGAAATCCTGGTTATAAGTTTGATGACGAAATCCACCCAGATTTAAAGCACGATGCTCCAGGGAAATTATCCATGGCAAACGCTGGCCCGGGAACTAACGGAAGCCAATTTTTTATCACACATATAGAGACCCCATGGTTAGATGGTAAGCACACTGTGTTTGGGGATGTTGTTGAAGGCCAAGATGTCGTTGACGCTGTAGCCCAAGGGGATACCATTGAGAGCTTAGAAATTATAAGACAAGGAGATGCAGCCGAAAACTTTAATGCAGTGGAAGCCTTTAGAACCTTTGAGGGAGCACGAGAAAAACGTGTAGCTGCAGAACGCGAAGCTGCCAAAGCAGAATTAGAAAAATTATCTGCAGGGTTCGAAGAAACTGAAAGCGGCTTACGTTACCAAATCATCCAAAAAGGTGATGGGAAAAAAGCCAATAAAGGTGATATGGTGTCGGTACATTATAAAGGTCAGCTAGCTGATGGTACAGTTTTCGATTCTTCATACAAAAGAAATCAACCGTTGGACTTTCAGGTTGGAGTCGGCCAAGTTATTGCAGGGTGGGATGAAGGTATTTGCTTATTAAACGTTGGTGACAAAGCGCGTTTGGTGATTCCAAGTGATTTAGGATATGGCAATGCAGGAGCTGGTGGTGTAATTCCTGGGGGTGCTACACTCGTATTTGATGTTGAACTTATGGCTATTAAATAGAAAGTTATATTTTTCGTAACATAGTTGATATAAAATCGTCTCATTTGTAATGAGACTTTTTTATTTTTAAGGATATGAAGAGAACGATTTATATTTTCAGCATTTTATGTGTTTGCATTTTAGGTTGTGCCAATAGTGTGGAATTTTCAGAAGAATTTAAAGACCAAACTTCAGGCAAGTACCTTTATAATATGGATGATGTTATAGAAGTGTATTATACCGATAATCAGCCATTCCTAAAATGGCGTGGTGGAACTATGGAGCCTGTAGTTGTCGATACTAATGAGTTTTTTGTCGCTGACATGTACGATAAACTTCGTTTTGTGCAGCATCCAGAAACTGGTGAGCGGTACCTTTCTATAATTCCGAAAGAAAACCCGGATAGTATTCGCTACGATTATCTTAAAGTTTCTAATGACTATAAAACACCTAGTACGTATCTAAAAGAAGGTAACTTTGCTAAGGCACAAGAAGGTTTCTTAGCCATAAAAGCAAAAGATTCTACAACGACGCTTTTTAACGAACGTGAGTTTAACTCTAGAGGTTACCGATACCTAAGGGATAAAAAATACGATGACGCCATCAGTGTTTTTAAAATGAATGTGGCATTGTTCCCTGAAAGCGACAATGTGTATGATAGTTTGGCAGACGCTTATCTTAGAAGTGGTGATAGTGCCAAAGCATACAGTAACTATGTAAAAGCGTATGAACTCAATACAGGGAACGATAGGGCTAAGGCTTATATAGAGGCGTATTCACAAAAGGAAGAATAATTACTTTTTTTGAAGAATGTAAAAATGTTCATTCAGAATGTCCGTTGGGTCAGACTTTGGGGAATGGTTAAACTGTTTTGAACACGAAAAATAGTCCTGATGGTCAATGAGCTTATAATGATCTAATCCCTCATAGAAACTATTCTCTATACATTGAAGCCCTCCTTCGCTGGCATCATCCAAACCTTTACTTGCATAATCAATAAGCCTATCATAGGCTCTTGTGCCAAGAATTTCATCAGTGTAAGACACACTACCAATAAAATCTCCTTGGGATTGAATGGTATCAAAAAAGTCAAAAATAGACTCGGTTTCTTTTCTGTTTAAAAAGAACAGAACCCCTTCAATTAATATAAAACACGATGTATCCTTCTGAATATTTTGAATCTTATTCAATACACTATTCTGATAATCGGTACTAAAATCCACCCCGATGTAATCAATATTTCGGTGCGGCAAAACACCTTCCTTAATCCACTCTTTAGTTACACTGGACTTATAATCCACAACCTCTGGCTTGTCAATTTCTATATGTGTGATGTGGCCATCCAATAGATATGGATACATACTAAATCCTGCCCCAAAATTGATAAGGGTTTCAATCTGATTTTTTTCAATTAATAGCCTCAATGATTCCAAAAAATAGCGATTTCTAATGCAATGTGTTTCTATTTCTTCTGTGGAAACATGTTTTGTATAGTCTTTGAGTAATAGTTCCGCTTTGTCGTTCCGCCATAATTTGGCATAGATGTCTTGACTTAACTTTTCATTAAGTCTTCTAAAGCCACAGGTTACAAAGGCCGTGTCGCTGACGTGTATGTCCTTTTTTCCTAAACTCAATGTTATTTTTTGTTGGCAATAAAAGTGCCATTTGGCTGAATAAACTTCACTTTATTTATGCTTAAATCATCATCTTCTATAAATTCAACTTTAAAGCCTTCCAATGCCTTAAATGAGAACCTGTGTTTTGCCGTTGGTAATAATTCGTATTCTGGCTGACCAGGCACAAATACATAGAGCGTATTTTCATTTTTAATGTAAACCTTTACTGTAGTACCAGCCAATTCATAGTCTCCAACATAAGCGTTCATAATTTCGGTATCGACATCAATGGTATTTGGCGTTCTGTTAAATACAATTGCGTCTAATGTTGGTTCTATATCCGTGGTCAGTTCAACAATATCACCTGCTGAATTTGTGTTGAACGTTACTTTAAGACTGTTGCCTATTGCTGTTGTATCGACTTTTCCATTTTTAATATCTAAAAGTTCAAACGTATCATAGTGGACATGTTTCAGAAATTGCTTTTGAAGTTTAAATTGTGCAAAAAGGGAGTCGTTTTCTACCATAATAGGAAATTCCCCATAACCATCATTACTATATGAGCCTGTATAATCTAACAAAATATGTGATGGTTTAGTGTTTTTTACATTGGATGATTCTGACTCTTCCTCAGCTTCTTCTTGTGCTTTTTTAGCTTTTTCAAGATTTTCTTTGTGTCTTTCAGCCCAATCGGATTTTTTTAATTCTAACACGTAATCGGCCACTGTATTTCTCACGAGTGATGGTACAGCAGAACCATTTTGATTGGTTAATACCACAATGCCAATACCATCTGATGGGAAAAAGGCAGCGTTGGCTGAAAAGCCATCGATGTTTCCTCCATGCTCAACACGGTAATGCCCTTTGTACGATTGTAAAAACCAGCCATAGCCATAATTAGCAAAGTGAATATCGGGGAATTTATCATCGGGTGTATTGGCACCAACGACCATCTGCGAGCTCATAGCTTCTTTGATATAATTGGCCGGTAAAATCTCTTTTTCATTATACTTTCCGTCATTAATCCACATCATCAACCATTTACTCATATCATTGACACTGCTATTGATGCTGCCTGCAGGACTCATTGCTGCAATGTCATAATAATCCATTTTAGAAATGACATCATCTTTTAATTCATACCCAAAAGCAGCGTTATCGGCTGATTTCATTGCTGCAATATCTACATTACTTCTATTCATCCCCAATGGTTTTAAGAATAGATCTTGGATGTTCTCCTCCCAAGATTTACCAGTGATTTTCTCTGCAATGACGCCTTGCGCTAGGAACATAAAATTATTGTAGTACCATTGTTGGCGGATGCCTGTAAATGGTTCTTGGTATTTAATTCTTGCAATGAGGCTGTCTTTGTCATGGGATGGGAAAAAGTACCAAGCCCCATCATGACGAGGAATCCCTGTACTATGCCGCATTAGGTCTTTAATAATTAGGTTATTGTTGAGGTCACCATTATAAAATTCGAGTTCAGGAATATACTTTCTCGGATTATCATCAAAGTCTAATTGTTCGTCTTCGCGAAGTACTCCTAAAACAGCAGAAGTAAATGCTTTGGTAGAAGAGCCAATAGCAAATAGCGTGTTGGCATCAACCGGAATCTTATTTTCATAATCCCGATAACCAAACCCTTTTGCATAAAGGACTTTGCTGCTATCTACAACAGCAACTGCAAACCCAGGTGCCTTTGTAACTTCTAAGATTTTTTGAAGTTCTTCATTGATGCCTTTTAAACGCTTATCAGTTTGTGCGAATAGTAAACAAGTAAATAGAAGGGCTAAAAGAGGGAGAAATCGTTTCATCTGTGATTGGTTTTGGTTATAAAACTATAGGTCTAAAAGGACAGTGAAAAGTTACGCTTTTACTTCAATATTAAAAAGTTTACAGTTCAGTCATAGAAAATGACAGTTCAGTGAGATTAATTATAGAAGACAGTATCTCTATGTGATATTTGCTTCAAACTTAAATCAATATAGCATTATGAACACACTCGCAAAATTATTTGTCCTTTTGGTCATCACTATTACTTCTTCCTGGGCACAGACTGATTCAGCCTTCGATAGGGGTATGACCAAAGCCTTTGAACTTATGGAAAATAATCAGTTGAACGAGGCAGAAAATGTATTTGAACGCATTGCCAATGCAGATTCAGAATCTTGGCTTCCGCATTACTATGTGGCATTTATTAATAGCATGAAAAGTTGGAACATCAAGGATGAAGCCATTTTAAAGGTACAACTGGATAAAGCACAATCACATCTCGATGAAGCTTTTAAACTAAGTGACAATAACCCTGAATTATTGGTTATGCAAGCTTATGTATATACCAATTGGGTTGCCTTTGACGGTATGAAGTACGGTATGACATTGTCACCAAAAATATCAGAACTGTACCAAAAAGCATATGCGATTGCTCCAAATAACCCTAGAGTGGTTTTCGGTAAGGCAGAGTGGGATATGGGTAGTGCCAAATTTTTTGGAAAAGATACGTCACCGTATTGTAAGGATATAGAACGCGCCATAGAACTTTTTGCTAACTTTAAACCAGAAAAAACGTATAGCCCAAATTGGGGAACTGAACGTGCACAACAAGTTTTAGAATCTTGTAAAGCCTAAGCTCTTAAACTCATTTTATGAAAGAATCTGTTAGAAATATCATTATCACCTTTATTATTGGTTGCATCATTTTTGTAATCGGAAATTTTCTAGGCGGTGGTTTTGACTTTAAAGATGTCAATGATTTTTTAAGGGATTTTTTCTATTACCAGCTGTATTCTTTTGTGTTGGGGTATTCTAATATGGCCTTTTTTAGCTATATGGAGAAGAGGAATTGGAAAAAGGGGGATACGATTAAGAGAATTGTTTATGGAATTATTGGTACGACGATTATAACCCTGATAGGTCTTTTTGTTCTTAGATTTTGCATATCAGTATTTATATATAATGTCCCTGTGAAGACGTTTTTGGGGAATGAAACTTGGAGCGGGTATTCATTTGGTGTATGGATTACTTTGACTATAGTATCAGTGTTTCATATCATCTTCTTTTATAACCGCTATCAAAAAAACAAAATTAAAGAGCAAAAAGTTATAGCTGGTGCAGCAAGTGCACGATTTGATGCTCTAAAAAACCAATTAGATCCTCATTTTCTATTCAACAGTTTAAATGTGTTGACGAGCCTTATTGAGGAAAATCCGAAGAATGCTCAAAAATTCACAACGTCTTTATCTAAGGTATATCGCTACGTTTTAGAGCAAAAAAATAAAGAACTGGTTACAGTAGATGAAGAACTGGATTTCGCTCGGACGTATATGTCGCTATTAAAAATGCGCTTTGAGGATAGTATCATTTTCGAAATTCCTGATAAAGCAAAAAATCCCGAAAGTAAAGTCGTACCACTATCGTTACAGTTATTATTAGAAAATGCAGTGAAACATAACATGGTGACCACGAGTAAACCACTGCATATTAAAATTTATGAAGATGGCGGTTATCTCGTAGTCCTGAATAATCTGCAAATAAAACAAATCGTAAAAAAGAGTAGTGGTGTAGGTTTAGAAAATATTAAGCAACGCTATAAGTTGTTAACCAATAAAAAAGTCATCATCAATCAACGAGCAGAGGATTTCGCTGTTGGGATACCAATGCTCACAAAACAAGTATCAATTATGAGAACATCTCAATTACCAGACAATAGATTAGACGAGAGCTATGTTAAGGCTCGTAAACGTCTGGAGGAATTAAAAGCCTTTTATGGTAGTTTGGTTTCCTACTGCTTAGTTATACCGTTCTTAGTGTTTATATGGCATAGATACACGAGTGATACCATTCAATGGTTTTGGTTTCCGATTATTGGTTGGGGATTAAGCTTATGTTTCCAAGCGTATCGCGTGTTTTTTGATAATGCTGCACTAGGAGCAAATTGGGAAGAACGCAAAATCAGAGAGTTTATGCAAAAGGAAGAAAAAAATAACCGTTGGAATTAAATAATAAAGTCATGGAACATCAAAAATCAATTTCGAAATATAATCGTGCCAAGAGAAAAGTAGAACGTTTAAAGGGTTTTTATTCTCACCTATCGATTTTTGCGATTATCAATGTAACAATTATAGGATTTAAAGTGTGGGGTAGCTTAGATAGTTGGGACAGTTTTGTTTCAGAACTATTAACTTTTAATACACTAAGTACACTTGTAGTTTGGGGTTCTATATTATGTATTCATGCTTTTGCCGTTTTTGTTTTGCCAAGATTACTCGGTTATGATTGGGAAGAACGTAAAATTGAAAGATTTATGCAGGATGAACTTAATAGTAAAAAATAACATCATGGAAAAATATAATATAGAACCATATCAAGACAACGAACCTCTTGAAAGAGATTACAGAAAAGAAGAAGCATACTTGCGTGCCAAGAAGCGTGTTGAAGCCATTTCTGGTTTTTATTGGCATTTAACCTCGTACATCATAGTCAATATATTTTTAATTCTAATTATTGCTATGAATACCAGTACTGGATTCAGAGGCTTTGGACCTTATGCTACTGCTTTCTTTTGGGGAATAGGACTGGCATTTCATTTTATTGGTGTTTTTGGATTTAACTTTATTTTGGGTAAAAACTGGGAGCAAAGAAAGATGGAAGAGTTTATGGAAAAAGAACGCCAAAAAGATCAAAAATATAACAGTTATGACTGATAAGGAAAAAGAAGAATTCTTCTATATTGAGGCCCAGAAAAAAGTCCATAAGCTAAGATGGTTTTATATACATCTAGCAGGCTACGTTGTGGTTTTAGGATTGGTTATATGGAATCTTATCATCATTGAAGATACAGCATATACGGATTCCATTTTAGCAATAAATTACTCAACGATATTTATATGGGGGTTTTTTATAGTCTTTCACGCCATTAATACGTTTAAAGAGCGCTTATTTTTTAGTAAAAAATGGGAAGCCAAAAAGCTTGAGGAATTCTTGGGTAAAAAAAACAAGACCTGGGAGTAGAATTTTAAATATGCACAAGATTATTCTAGAAGATTATGAATATTATAATAATAGAAGACGAAAAACCATCAGCTAGGCGATTGCAACGTATGTTAACTGCCTTGGATTTTGAAGCCAATACCATGCTACATTCTGTGGAAGAATCTATTGAATGGTTTCAAAATAATGAGCACCCAGACCTTATATTTTTGGATATTCAATTGAGTGATGGATTGTCCTTCGAAATATTTGAAGCTATTGATATAAAATCTGCAGTTATCTTTACTACGGCTTACGATGAGTATGCGCTTCAAGCTTTTAAATTAAACAGTATTGACTATCTCCTAAAACCAATCGATGAGGACGATTTAAAGAACGCTATTGATAAGTTTAAAGGACGAAATCCCCAGAAACAAGACGTTACACTCAATTTTGAAGATATAAAGAAGTTGCTAGTCAACCCAATAGAGCGTGAGTATAAAAAACGCTTTTCGGTAAAGGTCGGACAGCACATTAAACTGATTCCTATTGAAGATATTGAATGTGTCTATAGCGAAAACAAAGGCACTTATCTTTTTACTACTGATAAACGCAACTACCTTTTAGACCTCACTTTAGATCAGCTAGAAGATGAACTAGAGCCACAGGTGTTTTTTAGGGTCAACCGTAAGTTTTTTATCAATATAAATGCTATTAAGGACATTATCAGTTATACAAACTCACGACTTAAAATTATTTTAAAACATTATGATGAAGAGGACATTATTGTGGCTCGTGAGCGGGTAAAGGATTTTAAGAATTGGTTGGATTAAAATTACTCCTCGATTCTATTATCATCAAAAGCGGACGGTAATAGCTTTGGAATAAACTTAATAAATAGAGGTAACAGCAACATTCCTCCTGGAAGCATAAAAATAGCTAGACTTGGGATGGACTTAAAAATATCTAGAAGTTGCTCTTGTACTTTCTTTTGTTCTTCGTCCGTTAAATTCCGCTGTGTGGACTTGGTCAATAACACCATGGCCTCTTTACTTTCTGTTAGTTCCTTAAAAAGGCGTTTGCTGTTGCGTTTTATAAGACGTATAACGAGCTTACTGTTGTTTTCGTAAAAATTTTGTGCCAAGGTATTATCGCTTAAAAAAGCAATCTTATCCTTATTGGTTTTATAGAATGTATTTAGGTCATCTATGGACTCTGTAATAATTTTCGGATCTAATTGTAGGTTACTTTGTAACTTTTTTAAGTATCCATATTCTTCATCATCGATATGTTTATCTGTCCAAGACGCCATACATGTCGTGTCTATAAGATATTTCTTTTCAAAATCGGTTGAAATGGTCTTTGTAAAGTCACTCATCTCTAACTTGCTATTGTCTTTGTGTCTCAAAGATGCTTCAAACAATTTTAACAATTGAGCTTCATATTCGGCCTTATGTTTTTTAGAACTTAATATAGACACAGTTATCGTTTCAATAATAGCTTCCACCTTAAGGATATAGCCTTTTAGGTTTTTGTCACCATCTAAAAAATGCTGGTATGCCAAAACATCTACAAAAAGTAACGCGTTTATTAAGAAGGAATTAAAATGCTTTGTGATAATATTATCGTCTATATGGATTCTTCTATGGATAATATCCTCTAAAGATGGCTTAGAACTACCAAAACCAAAAACCTCAGAAATAAAGGATGATTTATAGTCTTCGGTTGTGGCGTAAAAATCACTGACTGTTTTTATAAAATCAAATTGAGACTCCTTTTTTGTGTGGATGTAATACAGGGCTAAGATTAAATTGACCTTGCAACATTCTTCTTCAGTAAAATCTTTTGACGCAACGGCACCTTTTAAAATACTAAGGTTGCTACCATATATAAACCCTGTTTCTTTCAGCGCTGTATAGAACCCATCATCGTCCATGTCATTAAAAAATGACTCCGGAAGTATCTTAAATAGCTTTTTTATCCAGCCTTTTGCAGAAGGGTTCATAGATTGAGTATAAGGTTCAAAGATACTTTTTATGGGGTGAAATGCATAAAATTTAAAAAAAATAGCAAAAAAATAAAACCGACCTCCGGACAATTGCGTAAGTAGAAGTGAGAACCAAAAATTTAAACAAAAATCTCAACTATTATGAAAAAAACAAGAATCTTAATTGCAACAGCTGTACTAGGTATAGCAACATTTGTTGCAATCGCTGCGGATCATATTGATGCCCCAGCAGTTAGTGGTGGTACAAGTGATATCACTGATTTTTATGCCTTTCAGGGCGAAAACACCAACAACATTGTTTTTGTGGCAAACCTACAAGGATTACTAAGTCCCGGAGCTACAGGAAATGCAACCTTCGATGAAGACGTATTGGTAGAGTTTAATATTGATACCAATGCTGATAATGTTGAAGACTTAGTGATACAGGCGACTCCTAGAGATGGAGTGATGTATTTCTTTGGTCCAACTGCCCCGGCGAGTCCAGGCTTAAACAGTACAATTATGACCAGTGCAGCAGCACAGGGAACAGTTGATATTACTGCTTATGGATCTTCAGCCAATGTTGGCACAGCCAATGGCATGAGCTTCTTCGCAGGACCACGAGATGATCCATTCTTTATGGATTTTACACGTTATAATGAAATCATTGCTGGTGATGCCCCAGGATTCAACGATCCAGGTGTCGATACTTTTGCAGGGACTAATGTAATGTCTATTGTAGTAGAAGTACCAAAAGCCATGATTGGCGGATCGGGTAACATCAATACTTGGGTAGAATCTAAAAGAAAACAATAAACTTAAAAATATTTAATAAAGATGAAATTTAATTCAATAAAACTTATAGCAATTGCCATGTTGGCCTCTTTAACGGCTTTTACATGTAGCAATGACGATGACAGACCTACAGGTCCTACAGGACCTAACTTTACAGGAACTTATGCACAACAAGATCAGATGGCTAGACCAGCTGTAAATACAGTATTTGTATCCTCAGGAAGTAAAGATCAATTTAATACAACAACTCCTTCAAATCAAGGAGCTGCTTTTCAATCGATGTTTCAAACAAATCTAATGGCGGTAAGCCCAGCATATAATGATCCTTCGGACACTAATGCTTTAGGATTAGATGCTGCAACCTTTTCAGGCTTGTTGGCAACGGATGTATTATCAGTGTCCTTAGAAGGTACTACAACCTTCTTTGATGGTACAAATGTATTGACTGGTAGAGCCTTAGCTGATGATGTTATTTCAGTAGAATTACTTTTGATATTCGGAGGTGAAGACGGTACTGAAAATCCAAGTCTTACAGATGATAATGTAGATGGTAACGATACAGCATTTTTAACATCGTTCCCTTACCTGGCACAACCTTGGTAGGCTATTAACCAATATTCTGGAGTGGACTTAGAGATTAAGTTCACTTCAGATTTTTAACTAAAAAAACTCAAATAATTAATTAAAAACGTATTAACCATGTTAGTAAAAAAACTCTTCCCCCTTGTTTTTGTAGCTCTATTGTTTAGTTGCAATAATGACAAGGTGACACACACAAAAGACTACAGTGCATATTTAGGCACTGAAATAGACCAAACAGAATTAATGGCAGACGTTGACTTCTGGACTAAGAAGTTAGAAGCCACTCCAAATCAATTCCCTTATTTAGTAAAAAGAGCAGGAGCTCATAGTGAGGTTTTTGATACCACAGGAGATATCAGCCATTTAATTGCTGCTGAAAAAGATTTAATTGCGGCCAATGAAGCCACAAACTACGACAAAGCAGGCTATTTAAAAGCTTTGGCATCTAACTATATATCCCAACACCGATTTCAAGAAGCTTTAGAGTTATTAAAAAAAGCCGAGGAGAATGGTGAAAATTTAAAAGGCACAAAAAAAATGCTTTTTGATGTTCATTTAGAATTGGGGAATTACATCTACGCCAAAAGTTACTTAGATGAGGTTAAAAACACTAGTGATTTTGACTATCTCATCCGTTTGGCAAAGTGGGAAGACCACCAGGGCAATCTTGAAGGTGCTATAGAAAACATGGAAAAAGCAACCGCAATTGCCGAATCCTCTAATCTTAAGCCAACAAAAATCTGGGCCTATACCAACTTGGCTGATTTTTATGGCCATGATGGGCAAATTAAAAAATCTTACGAACATTATTTAAAGGCACTGGAATTAGATCCTGATAATGCCTATGCTAAAAAAGGCATTGCTTGGATAGTATACTCTTACGAGAAAAACCCCGAAGCAGCCTTAGTCATACTAGATGATATTAATACGTATTACTATGCTCCAGATTACGATTTGCTAAAAGCAGATATAGCAGACTATATGGGAGACCAAAGTCTAAAATCAAAATCTTTAGAAAGCTATAGAAATCATGTAGAAAATGAGCATTACGGTGATATGTACAATAAATATAACGTGTTGTTATATACCGATGCCATGGTCAATGTGGATGAAGCTTTAGCTATTGCACAAAAGGAAGTAAATAATAGACCAACACCAGAATCTTACGATCTTTTGGCGTGGAGTGTTTACAAAAAAGGTAATGCAAAACAAGCCTTGGAAATCTTAGAAAAGAATGTGATAGGACACACCTCAGAACCAGACGTGCTGTATCATATCGCAGAGATTTATAAAGCTAATGGTGTTAAGGATAAAGTGGCTCCTCTAAAAGAAGAATTGTTGTCTAGTTTATATGAGTTAGGTCCAACAATGGATGCCCAAATTAAGGCACTATAATATGTTCAGGATTTCTCAATATACTATTTCTTATTGCATACTATTTTTGCTAATAGGCACACAAATGTATTCCCAAAGTCTAAAAGGCAATGTACTTAATGAACGTAACCAACCTTTAGAAGGTGTTTATGTGTATAACGCAAGTTCTGGGAGTCATGCGCACACAAATACTTCTGGATACTTTATTATCGATAAAACGAAGCGCGGAGATTCCATTAGGATAGGTTTATTAGGTTATACGCCTAAACACCTAATCGTAGAGGACATAAGCACAGCACTTAAAATAACTTTAGAAGAGAAAATCTTTCAACTAGAGGAATTGGTTATAGAAGAAAGTCTTAATGCCCTAAATACCATAAGTCGTCTTGACTTAAACGTTACACCAGTGAATTCCTCTCAAGATGTCTTGAGAAAAGTACCTGGATTATTTATCGGGCAACATGCTGGTGGAGGTAAAGCAGAACAGATCTTTCTTAGAGGTTTTGACGTAGACCACGGTACCGACGTAACTATTGACGTTGATGGTATGCCAGTTAATATGGTGTCTCATGCCCATGGACAAGGGTATAGTGACTTACATTTCGTTATCCCTGAAACGATTAAAGCCATAGACTTTGGTAAAGGAGCTTACTATGCTGATAAGGGTGATTTTAATACGGCAGGGTATGTAGATTTTAACACAAAGGATTTTATAAACGACAACACTATTAGTTTATCTGTTGGGCAGTTTAATACCTTGAGAACTGTCGGTATGTTTAATCTTCTAGGTAAAACTAAAAATCAAAGTGCTTATGTGGCCGTTGAACATTTAGAAAGCGATGGTCCTTTTGAGTCTCCTCAAAATTTTAGCCGTCTCAATCTTTTCGGAAAATATGTGAAGTTTGTTCCTGGTGATGGAAAGTTTTCGTTAACAGCTTCACACTTTACAAGCCGTTGGGATGCTTCAGGTCAAATTCCACAGCGTGAGGTGGACAATGGAAATATTTCAAGATTTGGTGCCATCGATGACACCGAAGGAGGCGATACCCAACGTACCAATGTTAATGTAGCGTTCGATAAGGTGATTTCTGATAGAGCAACTTTCAGTTCTAATGTATTCTATTCTCATTATGATTTCAAACTATTTTCAAACTTTACCTTCTTTTTAGAAGATCCCGTTAATGGGGATCAGATCATGCAACAAGAACAACGCGATATTTTTGGGGTCAACACCAAATGGCACTATGAAACTAATTTGGGCGATACACCGGTAGATATTTCAACAGGAATAGGGTTTCGATACGATGTTATTGATGATGTGGAATTATCCAGAACCTTAAATAGACAAACAACGCTTGAAAATATTCAACTTGGAGATATTAATCAGACCAATGGCTATAGTTTCGCTAATGCTGCATTTGAATTTGGTGATTTTAAGTTGGTGCCTGGATTGCGATTAGATTATTTTAAATTTTTATACCAAGACCAATTGCAGGAAACGTATGAACGGCAGTCCAAAACCCAAACGATTCTAAGTCCTAAACTCAACTTGTTTTACGACTTGGATTATAACATACAACTGTTTGTTAAATCTGGATTAGGATTTCACTCCAACGATGCAAGGGTAGTGGTCAATAGTGAAAACAAGACCTTGCCTCGAAGCTATGGAGTCGATGTTGGTACACTTTGGAAACCCAGCTCAAAAATGGTCATAAACACAGCGTTGTGGTACCTATTTTTAGAACAGGAGTTTGTCTATGTGGGTGATGCCGGTATTGTTGAGCCAAGTGGAAAAACAGAGCGTTACGGTATAGATTTAGGCTTGCGTTATCAATTTACAGATTGGTTATTCGCCGATACAGATGCAACACTTACAAAGGCTCGTAGTATTGACGACCCAGAAGGTGAAGATTATATTCCGTTAGCTCCAGACTTGACCATTGCCGGTGGTTTGTCTGTAACCAATCTTAATGGGTTTTCTGGTGGCATCCGCTACCGCTATTTGGATGATAGACCAGCGAATGAAGATAATAGCATAGTTGCTGAAGGCTACACGGTTTTTGACTTCAATATGAATTATGAATTTAAAAATAACATGACAATAGGGTTTGCCATCGAAAACCTATTTGATGTTGATTGGAACGAAACACAATTTGCAACAGAATCGCGCTTACAAAACGAAGCTAATTCTGTAGAAGAAATACACTTTACGCCAGGGACTCCATTTTTTATAAAGGGGAATGTGTCGTATAGATTTTAAAAGAAATCAGTTGATTTTGAGGGAAGCAAATGATACTGATGATTACTAGCAAGACAATTGATTTTTTGGTTGATTGATGTCGTGTATAGCACGATATATTTTGAGTTTTTTTGTTAGTGAAACGCCCGTCCTTAATTGGATGGGCGTTTTTAATTTATGAGTAGTAAAAATAGTATGTGAGTAGAATGGCTAGCATATTATACAAACCGTGGGCTACTATGGAAGCAGTCAATCGTTTTGTTTTAATAAATAATAAGGTGTAAATTATTGTTGGTATTAAAATATCGAACCACTCTAATGTATTGGTTGGTAAATGACCTAATGAAAAAATAAGTATTGAAAGAACTGCCGAAGCCCAAAGACCTATTTTAGGATTACTAAAAACATCTTTAAGAATAGAAATAAAAAACCCTCTGTTAAATAGCTCTTCTGTGAGTCCTCCACCAATGACTCCCAGAGCAATAAAGGATAGGGTACCAGTAATGCTTCCGTCATATAGTGTAAGCATTCCAGTTATGTCAGCTCTTTCATTACCACCAGTATTTGGTATAAGTATAGCAAATTGTGCAAAAGTCCAAAGCGCACCACATAACAGGCCTAAAAGAGCATCTGTTCTTACATTTAAGAATTGTAAACCAATATCCTTAAAGTCTTTTTGTAAAATTTTTAGTGCTACAAGAAGCAATAGTGACACTGTAACAAACTGAAATAACCCTATAAATAATAGGTTTATCCCAATTTTACCGCCGTTGAGTTTGGTAACGCCAAAGAAAATATCGGGTAAAATAAATAGGCCATAACCAATGATAACGGTAAGAATAAATACAACTAAAGTTTTAGCTTTACTTGGGTTTGTTTTACTGGTCGTCATTATGGTGAATTTTATGCTTTACCTTATGACGAATAGGCTACACTTTTGTTACTTTACTCTATAGTTTTATGAATTATAATTACAACCTGTAGATACAGTAATTGTATCTAATTGTCTGTAACCGGAACTTATTTTCTAATACTCCATATCTCATATAATGGATCCCCTTTACTAGAAAAGCCCTTATGATGCCAATCGCCATCTTCTAAGCTATAATCAAACTCTAAACTTGCTCCAACTCTGGTATTATCTCTTGAAAAGAACTCTATGTTTTCAGTGTAAGTTCCATCGATAGTTGTGTAGGTTCCACCTCCTGTACCCATAAACTGTTTGGTTTCTGTATTATAAGCTATCCATTGAAAACGGGTGCCAGACAGAATTTTCATAGTTTTTCTTGGTCTGCTGGTGTCTCGGGATTGAAGTTCCCCATTTCTCATTCTCTCAGACATTAACCATGCACCATTTAGTTTTCCGGGGTTGCCATTATCAATTCTACTAAATTTCATCCCCTCACCATCACCAACAACTTTTAATTCTGAGTCTGTTAGAATTATTTTAAAATTAAACTCTTGTCCTACCATTTCAGAATTGTCAGTGTGGAATTCTACTGTTTCGGTCATAGTATCTCCGTCTAAACTCCAAGTACCTCCATTGGAATGAATAAACGCTCCTGTTTCAGAATTATAGGTCGTTAAAACTTGATAACCATCTGAGATAATGACGACACTTTTTAATTGCTCTCCATCTTCGGATGTGTAATTACGTTCCCAAGCTCCAATCAGGCTCTGAGCTTGAGCCCCCAATGTTAGAAGGCTTATCATCAATACTACTAATGTTTTCATGAGATTATTATTTTATTGGTTTTTATTTAAAGAAATGTATTATTCAAATATTGTCTTTATGCTCAAGACATATAGTAAATATAAAAAATATAACTCTCATAAAATCAAGGCATAAAAAAAGCCATTTCAATTTGAAATGGCTTTTTGTCATTATTTTGTGTTTTTTACTACGGTGCAGTAGAAACGACACCTAATGTATGTAATTGTTCCATTGTTGGAGTTTCACTACCACCAGCTGGCTCTAGAGTAATACCGAATGCCTCACTCTCATTAGCGTTGGCAATGGCAAATATCTTATTGTCATCCGTATTAAAGTCATCAATAGTACCTAAGCTTGTCGGTGTCAATGGATTTAAGGTTAAAGACCAAACCTGGTAAACTTTACCTTCTGGAGCTTCTGGTAATCCATCAGCATCAATTAGTACACGGTTATTGTCCTTGTCCCAATACACATTGGCATAGGTGTCTTCAAAATTACCTTGACCTGCTAATGGCACCTTAGTTACATTATTATCTCGCATTACTGCTAATACGCTATTGGCATCTTCAAGGTTGTTTCTGGTCTTCTCAATTTCGTATTCGAGCTCAATAGCGTCCATTTTAACAACTTCGAGGTCGGCTTCTAACTCTTTATTTTTGTTCATGGTCCAAATAAGACCACCAGCTAATAAAATAGAAGCTGCCCAACCTGTGTAAGATATCCAATTCGGTTTCTTAGGTTTGAGGTCTACCACTTTAGTGTCCTTGGTCAATCGGCCAGAGAAAGAACTAAAATCTACGGCATGTGGAGACACAGACGCTGTTAATTTAATAACGGCTGCTTCAATGTCTAAAACTTCTTTTAGCAATTCGGGATGCTGCTGTAGCAATTCGTATATCTCCTCATTTTCTTTTTCAGAGAGTTGCCCTGCAACGTACAGTTCCAAAATTCCAGATTCTATGTAGGCGTTTAAATCCATATTCTATAATACCATTTCTCTTAATTCCTTAATACAGTTTCTGTTTCGTGTTTTAACTGTACCAATCGGCATATCTAATTCTTCAGAGGTTTCTTTTTGAGTAAATCCTTTAAAATATAAGAGCTCAATAACGGCTTTGCACTTTTTGCCTAATTTGGAAACAAACTTTTTAATTCCAATAGCATCAGTGCTATTATCCAGATTATCATTGCTCTCAATTATATCTACGAAATAATCGCTGTTGAGGTTTTTCTTTGAGTTCTTAAAAGCTTTAGATCTCGTTTTATCTATGGCTGCATTGCGTGCAATATTTAAAATCCAAGTAAAGAACCTCCCTTTTTTTGAAGAGTAAGTATCGGATTTGTGCCACGCTTTTATAAAGACATCTTGCATCACCTCTGTGGCAATATCTGTATCTCTGACGATATTATAAACAACACCATGGATACTATCACTGTACATAGAGTAAAGTTCACCAAAGGCTTTTTCGTCTTTGTTTTTAAATTTTGGCAATAAAGTTTCTAATGACATATAATTGTCTATGATTTGAGTCTATAAGATAAACGAATATAGATAATATTATTGAATAATGCCTCCGCAGCTAATACGTGTTCCTGCTGCGCCTGAAGGTTGTGAGGTAAAGTCGTCTGTACCTTGATGTACAATAATGGCTTTACCCAAAATATTTTTGTTTTCATCATCACAACCAATACACCATTCTGTAGTATTCATACTAATTTCACCATTACCATTTGCATCTGCAGTAAAGTTACCTATATCGCCTTTATGGTATCCTTCGGCGGCTCCCCATTTACCATGAGGTTGCGCGGTAGGGTTCCAATGGCCACCAGTTGAAGTGCCATCTGCGGAAGAGCAGTCAGCTGTTTCATGGATGTGGATAGCGTGATCTCCTTCATCCAGACCTGTTAAATTAGCCATCATATAGACTTTGCCATTAGTCTCTTTAAAGGTCACAGTACCTGAAACTTCGGTATCACTTTTTGGTTCTAAAGTGATTTCGAGTTTTTGAGCATCCATACTGTCTGGTTTTTCAACCACTTCTTCGACCTCTATTTCTTTTTCAACTTCCTTTTCTTTGTTATCATTTTTACAAGCTGTTAGTGCCATAATGCACAATACAGATGTTGCAATTTTAAAATATTTCATAATAATTTTTCTATTTTGCTTAAAGTTAAGCAGATAAATACAATCGTGCAAACATAATGTTAATGCTTCTTTGCTTATTTTGTTTCAAAAAGGTTTAGCTAATCAATTTTAAATGTTTCAGTCTCTTTAAAAGGATCTAATTTAAGTGCATCCATTTTAGTTTTGTACTCTGGCCACTCATCAATAAAAAAGGCATTGGTTTCATTTAATAATTCACTCAATGCATCTTTAGCATTTTTAATCAAAGTTGTTTCTGTTGAGGTTAATCCACTTTGACTGTTAAAGACATAGTTATTGGCCAAACCTAAACGTTGTAAAGGAGTCACTTCCGGGTTTCTTGTAATACCTTGGCGTTCGTCTCGCTTCCCAAAATATTTATCCAAAAGACTATCTATGGATTTTGAAATTTCTTTGGATGCTTTTATTTGCTCTTTGTAAGCTTCTTTATCCAAAGTTGTCAAGTCTTTTTTGAATTTGTCGGCAATCTCTTTGCTCGTGACCAATTGTTTTGCGGCTTTAGCAGCGGTTTCTTGATAGCCTTCTAATTTTTTAGCAGCTGCATAAACTTCTTCGATATTCTTTTGAGAAACATTTAATCTCGGATCAGATTCTACCGTTACAGTTGTTTCAGACATTAAATCGCCATAATGTAACACCGCTTTATAAGTTCCAGGTTTTACTGAAACTCCACTAGGCTCAAAATTACGATCGCGATTACGTCTCGAAGGGCGCTCTACTCCAGCTTCATCCATATACCAAGTCCATTTTTGCAACCCGTTTTCTTTTGGTACTTTACGCTTCAAAGTCCGTATTAAACGATCACCATCATAGATTTTAAGTTGAAGTGAATCCCATTTGACAGCTTTCTTGCTGTCATCCTGAACTTTATCATCACCATCGTCGGAGGCTGAGGTACTCGAAGCCTCGTCTTCATCAGACTCATCTTTCTTAGGCATATCCTTTTTATTAAAGAGATATGTAAATCTCGCACCACCACCACGGTTTTCTCCATGATACATGGCATCAGCTCCAAAGCGACTGCCTGTTGGTTGTTGATACGCCGCCTGAATAGCTGTTGGTGGATCAAATAATTTTATATTAGAATCCATCACAGACTGATTCTTCGCCATTTCTCGCAGTGGTCTAATATCATCCAAGACCCATGCCGCACGACCAAAAGTTCCGATAACCAAATCGTGCTCTCTAGGATGAATGACTAAGTCCTTAACAGAGGTGGTAGGGAAACCTTCCGTCCACTTGGTCCATTTTTGTCCTGCATTAAGTGAAATATATAAACCATCATCAGTTCCTAAAAACATTAAATTAGGTTCTTCTAAATCTTCTACAATTGCCAAGGTGTAACTTTCAACATCGTTGCCGTCGACAATACGTTCCCAGGTTTTACCATAGTTTTTAGTACGATACGCATACGGAGTATAATTAAAGCGGCGATAATCATTGGCGATTAAAAGCGCCTCTCCTTTATTTTTATTTGATGCCTTTATTTGAGCAATCCAACTGCCTTCTGGCAAGCCTTTTAAGTTTTTTGAAACGTCTGTCCAATTGGCTCCTCCATTTTGCGAATAATGAACACGGCCATCATCTGTACCTACCCAAAGCATATTGCGCTCCACTGGCGAAGGTTCAATAACTAAAATGGTAGTGTGGTTTTCTGCTCCCGTAGCATCCATAGTTAAACCACCACTTTCGGATTGTTTCTGTTTTTCTGGGTCGTTTGTAGTGAGATCTGGTGAGATAACAGTCCAAGTTTCACCTTTATCCGTTGACTTATGTACAAACTGACTTCCGAAGTATATGGTACTATTATCAAAAGGGTCAATATTTATGGCAGAATTCCAATTAAAACGCAATTGAACATCCGGGTCTGGATGTGTTGGGCGCACACCGTAATTATTTCCAGTTTGCCAATCATAACGACTGACAAAACCTTGCTGGCTCATGGACCATCCGTAACGACTGTCGTCTCTATCTGGTACCACGTCAAAACCGTCACCAAAACTAATTTCTTGCCAATAACTATTCCTAATGCCTTGTGACCTCCATACATAAGCAGGACCTCTCCAAGACCCATTGTCTTGCATACCGCCATAGACATTGTATGGATATTCATTATCAACTGCTATGTGATAAAATTGAGCTACGGGGAGGTTTCCTATAAAACGCCACGTTTTTCCGCCGTCTTTGGTAATATTCATACCTCCATCATTTCCATCAATCATAAAACTACCATCATCTGGATGTATCCACCATGCATGATGGTCCGGGTGAACCCCATTATCCACACCGTAGGCTGGCATTAACTGTTCAAAATTCTTTCCTCCATCTTCAGAGACATTAACATAGGTAAATACTGAATAGACTCTATTCTCATTTTGTGGATCTACATAAATTTCAGAATAGTAGAATGGTCGATTACCAATATCACTTTTATCATTGATTTTTTTCCATTTAAATCCACCGTCTTCAGATTTATACAAAGCATTCTTTTTAGCTTCAACCAATGCGTAGACAATATTTGGCTTACCTGGTGCTATAGCTATACCAATTCTACCGAGGTTTCCTTTTGGAAAACCATCCTCTTCAGTGACTTTTTTCCAAGTGTTACCACCATCATGTGTAATATGTAAACCAGATCCTTCTCCACCTGAGTTAAAGAACCAAGGGTCACGTTTGTGTTCCCACATGGCTGCCATTAACTTGTTGGGGTTCGTAGGGTCCATAATCAGATCTGCAACTCCGGTTTTATTATTTGCGAATAAGATTTTGTTCCAAGTTTTTCCTCCATCCGTAGTTTTAAAAACACCACGCTCAGGGTGTTCTCCCCAGGGCGAACCAATGGCACCGACATATACCACATCGGGATTGGTCGGATCAACAATAATTCTATGGATGTGTCTGGTCTTTTCTAGACCCATGGCCATCCATGATTTTCCACCATCAAGCGACTTATAAACACCATAGCCACCATTCAATGAATTTCTTGGGTTACCTTCACCTGTGCCTACCCAAATCACACTTGGGTTAGACTGCTGAATTTCCACAGCTCCAATTGAGGCTGTTAGTTCTTCATCAAATATGGGCTCCCATGTTATACCTCCTGATGTTGATTTCCAAAGACCACCAGATGCCGTCCCGACATACATAACGTCAGGATTGTCTATGACAACATCAATGGCAGTAACACGTCCGGACATCCCTCCAGGACCAATATTCCTCGGGGTCATATTTTTGACCATATCCATTGAAAACTCTTGTGCAGATAAAAATGTTATACAGAATAGCATAACAAAGGAGAAAAATTTCTTCATTGTATTATTGGTTAGTTAATATAAAGTATAAAAATAACTAAAACTTATGAGCCATTTCTAAAAGAGATGTTAATGCTTTTAGGGTGTGCTTAAAAAGGAGTATTTTTATACAGCTATGACAAAGAAAAAAAGACCTTCGGGATTTGTTTTTAAAACCTACGAGGCTCCTAACCAGTCTCCTTTTGAAAAGCTCTTTGAGATTTTTAAGGAATTGATTACCTATACATCTGGTGATTTTGATGAAGCGATTGATTGGTTGCGTCAATTGGACAAAGAGTATGAATTGACCACTCCAGATTACACCATAGACGATTTTATTGAAGACCTAAAAAATAAAGGGTATATCCGAGAAGAGATTGACCCAACAGGTAATGGTGGTGGTAAAGGAAAAACGACCATTACTGCTAAAACTGAACGTGCCATCCGTAAACAGGCCTTAGACCATATATTTGGAAAAATAAAACGCAGTGGTTCAGGGAGCCATAGAAGTAAAGGAGTTGGATTGGGCGATGAGCATACTGGTGAGTTTAGAGCTTATCAATTTGGTGATGCATTAGAAAAGGTGTCTATCACAGAGAGTTTGAAAAATGCACAGATCAACCATGGGGTAGGAAATTTTAACTTAACCGAAGATGACTTGGTTGTGGAAGAAACTCTTCACAAAAGCCAAATGAGTACGGTATTGATGATAGATATTAGCCACAGTATGATTTTGTATGGTGAAGATAGAATTACACCTGCCAAGAAAGTCGCCATGGCATTATCAGAATTAATAACCACGCGCTATCCAAAAGACACTTTAGAGATTTTAGTGTTTGGAAACGATGCTTGGCCTATAAAAATAAAAGATTTACCGTATTTAAAAGTCGGGCCTTATCATACCAATACGGTTGCAGGATTGCAATTGGCAATGGATATGTTACGACGTAAACGTAATACCAATAAGCAGATATTTATGATTACTGATGGTAAACCAAGTTGTTTAAGGATGCCAGATGGTCAATATTATAAAAACAGTAATGGTTTAGACCCGTTTATTACAAATAAGTGTTATGCTATGGCACAGCAGGCAAGACGTCTGCATATTCCTATAACGACATTTATGATTGCAGAAGATCCATATTTGATGCGATTTGTTCAGGAATTTACGCAAGCCAATAGGGGCAAGGCATTTTTTACTGGGTTAAAAGGTTTGGGAGAAATGATATTTGAAGATTACGAAAATAATAGAAAAAGAAGAATTAAAGGATAAACAAAAGCTATTAGCTTTTAGCCTTTAGCTCAAGTTGAGTTAGCTAATAGCCAAAAGCCAAAAGCCAAAAGCTAGAAAATGAAAGAAATAAATACACTAAGAGAATTAAAAGAATCTGGTTATCAACCTAAATCTATAAAAGATGAATTAAGGGGTAATTTGATAGAAAACATAAAAAACAAAAAGAAGACATTCGAAGGCATTCACGGTTATGAGAATACTGTAATCCCTGAATTGGAACGTGCCATTTTATCAAGACATAATATTAATTTATTAGGATTGAGAGGTCAGGCAAAAACACGTTTGGCACGTATGATGGTGAATTTGTTGGATGAATATATTCCTGTGGTAGAAGGTTCAGAAATAAATGATGATCCATTAGAGCCTATTTCGAGATATACCAAAGAATTAATTGCAGAAAAAGGTGACGATACACCAATTACATGGTTGCATCGTCATGACCGTTTTGCAGAAAAATTAGCCACTCCCGATGTTACTGTGGCGGATATTATTGGAGATGTTGACCCTATAAAAGCAGCAAATTTAAAGTTGAGTTATGCGGATGATCGCGTCATTCATTATGGAATGATTCCACGAGCCAACCGCTGTATTTTTGTTATTAATGAATTGCCAGATTTACAAGCGCGGATTCAGGTAGCTCTATTCAATATTTTGCAGGAAGGAGATATTCAGATTCGTGGATTTAAATTGCGGTTGCCTTTAGATATGCAGTTTGTCTTTACTGCAAATCCTGAAGATTATACCAACAGAGGAAGCATCGTTACCCCTTTAAAGGATAGAATAGGTTCTCAGATTTTAACCCACTATCCTGAAACTATTGACACGGCCAGAACCATTACTTCTCAAGAAGCAAAACTAGTAGAGGAACAATCCAGTTCAGTGTATGTTCCAGATTTGGCGAAAGATTTATTAGAGCAAATCAGCTTTGAGGCTCGTGACAGTGAATATGTGGATATAAAAAGTGGTGTAAGTGCCCGTATGAGTATTACGGCTTATGAGAATTTATTAAGCACAGCAGAACGACGTGCTTTAATAGCTGGTGATGATAAAACAACTGTAAGGCTTTCGGATTTTATTGGGGTTATTCCCGCAATTACAGGTAAAGTTGAGTTGGTGTACGAGGGTGAACAAGAAGGAGCGGATTTTGTGGCAAACGAGTTGTTGAATAATGCCATTAAAACATTATTCCCTAAGTACTTTCCAAAAATTGAAAAATTAGAAAAGCAAGGCGAAGACACTCCTTACGATGATTTAATCTCTTGGTTTTTTAATGGGGAAGGTTTTGAGTTATTAGATGATTTCGATGATGCCACATATAAAGCTAAGCTAGATGAAGTGACACCTTTAGATGCATTATTAGCAGATTATCAACCAGATATTGATAAGCAAGATGTCTATTTTGAAAAAGAGTTTATCCTTTGGGGTCTGGTGCAATTTAAAAAGTTAAGTAAGTACCGCTATTCTGAAGGGTTACAGTTTAAGGATCCTTATGGCAGTTTTATTAGTGGACTGTAGGATGTAATTGTTTTACGATGAGGATGACATCTTTTGATAAGATTACTCACTTTGTTCGGAATGACAGCATATTGTTTACCTGTTATTACGACTTTTAACATTAGCCTTGCAAAGCTTTATAATTTCTTCAATTCGTTTTTGACGTGTTGCTTCCCGCTTTGCACTATGTAACCAATAGAGGTAGCTTTTTTGATAGCCTTTTGCAAACCCGTTATAATTATCGAAAGCTAGAGGGTTTTTATCAAAAGCCACTTTTAGGTCTTCTGGGATAACACCATTTTCAACATCGTCTAAGTCTGTCCAACTGCCATTAGCCTTGGCAATTTTAATTGAAGCTAATCCACTTGTGTGCATAAGACCTTCTTTTTTCAGTTCTTTAATATGCTTTTTATTAACGGCACTCCACGCACTTTTAGGCTTTCTTGGACAGAAATATTGACGCCTTTTGCCATCGCCAAGGCTTTTTACAGTAGAGTCAATCCAACCGTAACATAATGCCACCCTAACAGCCTCCTCCCAACGCATGGATTCTCTAGGATGATCTACTTTATAAAAGATAAGGTGTACACCAGAACTTTTATTGTGATTATCGTGTAACCACTTGCGCCACTCGGTATCGGATTTAAAGTATAGTTCTGGTAGGTCTGTCATTTAAGTTTTTTGTTTGTCATTCCTGCTAAGGCAGGAATCTCATTTATGCAACCAATCACTTGATAAATCACTCCAGTCATGGTTATCTTCTTCAATTAATCTTATTTTCCAATCACGCTTCCATTTTTTCATATTCTTTTCTCTTGTAATGGCATCATTTATATATTGAAAAGTTTCAAAATACATTAATTTATCAAGATTGTATTTTGAAGAAAATCCCTTAACTAACTTGTTTTTATGCTCGAACATTCTTCTTTCTAAATCATTTGTAACTCCTATATAAACAACACCATTTTTCTTATTAGTAATAATGTACAGATAATATTGATGGATTGTTTTATGCATTCTTAACAAGATTCCTGCCTTCGCAGGAATGACAATTCCGATTTAATTTTTTACTCTTTTCGAGTGTATATAAAAATCCCGATCG
Source organism: Winogradskyella sp. A3E31 (assembly GCF_046720935.1). Taxonomy (NCBI): domain Bacteria; kingdom Pseudomonadati; phylum Bacteroidota; class Flavobacteriia; order Flavobacteriales; family Flavobacteriaceae; genus Winogradskyella; species Winogradskyella sp. A3E31. The sequence continues at coordinate 267,262 of NZ_JBHNWH010000003.1, read as the reverse complement.
ACTTCTAATGTAGTCGCATCCGTTTCTATGGATTTCCACGCTGCACTCGGAAATATCCAATCCCTTTTATCGCCAATTTTTACTTCTATTGGCATATCAAAATCTTTTACAATATCTACATAGCGGAATTTAAGTTGACCAGCTTCAAAATTGTATTCTAAAGTCGGAATTTGTGAGGTCCTTAAATACTGATTGAAAAATGCGCTTAAATCTTTCTCGGTTTTTTTGCTGATATAATCTTCAATCTGTTGTGTCGTTACAGTTTCATGGTAAAATTCTTTGTTCAACCCACGTAAAATATCTCGCCACAACTCATCGTCTTCAATAAGTTGGCGAAGCGTGTGCAGCATATTTGCACCTTTGTAATACATGTCGCCTGAACCTTCATTATTAACGTGGTATTGACCGATAATCGGCTTGTCGTTTCGAATGTTTGCTCGTGTACCTATGACATAATCGGCAGATGCTTCTGTTCCGTAATGGTAGTCTAAAAACAGATTTTCAGAATAGGCCGTAAAACCTTCGTGAATCCACATGTCCGCCGCATCTTTATAGGTAATATTATTAGCAAACCACTCGTGCCCAGCTTCATGTATAATAATAAAATCGAACTTTAATCCCCAGCCAGTACGTGATAAATCATTGCCTAAATACCCTTTCATATACTGATTGCCATAGGTCACGGAACTTTGGTGTTCCATCCCCAAGTAAGGCACTTCAACCAACTTAAAACTATCTTCGTAAAACGGATAGGGACCGAACCAATGTTCAAAGGCTTTCATCATTTTTGGCGTGTCTTTAAAATGTTCTTTAGCTTTTTCTAAATTGTATGAGAGCACCCAATAGTCTAAATCTAGTTTACCATTTTCACCTTCGTACACTTCAGAAAAATTAACATAATCCCCGATATTAACATTGACTCCATAATTATTGATGGGATTATCAACATACCAGTACGATGTCACAGTTTTTTCATGCTTTTCAAGCTTTCGTAATCGTCCGTTAGAGACATTCATTAAGCCTTTTGGATGTGTTACACTGATGAGCATACTATCCACTTCGTCATACATGTGGTCTTTGTTTGGCCACCAGACACTGGCACCTAAACCTTGACAAGATGTCGCAATAAAGTGATTTTCGTTTTTGTCTTTTTTCCAAGAAAATCCTCCATCCCAAGGAGCTCTTTTGGCTTCGCGCGGATGTCCCTTATAATGCACATCTAAAGAATTGATTTCACCGATTTTTTGATTGTCTTTTAAAGTAATGAAATGGGCATTGCCTTCATGTTTTACGTCTAGTTCTTTTCCGTTTTGAAGCACTTTAGTAATGAGCATAGGTTCTTGTAAATCAATCTGCATGACCTGATGAGCTTTTAACACTTTATAGTGGATTGTGTTTTTACCAGATATGAATTTCTCATCTGGTTTTACTTCAATATCGAGGTGGTAATAGGTTAAATCCCACCATTCTCGTTCGGGAGTAATACTCCCTCGAAGCGTGTCCTGACGTGTGAATTTTTTCTCTTCTATAAGTTCTTGTGCTATACCTTCACTTGCTACAAATAGTAGTACAAGTACACTCATTAACTGTTTTAATTTCATTTTTAATCTTTTATGATAATTTGTCCTCTTTTTAATTCTTTCGCTGGAATCGAATCGATAATTATATCAATAGATTCAAACCCGGTATGGGTTGGTTTGTACACTCCAAAATGTAAATGAGGAGTCGTGGTTAATCCTGTAAACCCAGATAGTGCAATAGGCTGATTTCGTTTAATGGAGTCTCCCACCGCCACTAAATTACCATTTTGTTTTAAATGTACGTACTGAGAAAATGTATTGTCATCATGGTAAACCATTATGTAATTGCCATATTTACGGAAGTCTTCTGTTGTACCTTGTTTATTATGGTTTACTATGGTCGATATAACAACTCCATCTCTTGCAGCAACAATAGTGTCACCAATATCCATGCTAAAGTCCAACGTTTTTGAAGAAAATTGTCCTTTATGCGAAAATTGACCGTTGTATCCTTGAATGATACTTGATTTATAATCCTTTAAAAATGGCAGCGCATAGTTATAGGTTGTATCATAAGTTTTAAAATCATACAGTCCATAATGCCCGGAAAATTGATAATTTTTCAAGATGTTTAATGTGTCGTTTTCTGATTTTAAAAACGATAATATCTGCGTATCACTTTTAGGATTTACCTGAACATATTCAATATTTTGAGTTGACTTATGTTTAATTTTAGCATAAACCGGACAGAATAATTTATTCTTATAAATAACTAAGAGTGAATCTGGTGTTTCTTCAAATTCAATAAACCCAGGTTTATTCACATCCTTGGAACAACTCAAGGTGCATATAAAAAACACTAAATAAAGACGTTTTACCATCCTCTTATGTGGCAACTATCTTACAATTCTACTAGGAAAAACAACCATGCTTTCATGACCGTCTTCACCTACAGCTGCAACGCCAAAAAAGAAATTATCGATAACGATTCCTTCTAATGTGAACTCAGAAACATCACCGACATAACGACTATGATCCCAAGTTGGTGAGGTGGTGTCTCGCCAATAAATTTTATAGCCTTTTGCACCATCAGATTTATTCCATTGCAATTTGGCAGAAGGCTCAACAATACCACCAATGCCAACATTAGTTGGAGCAGGTGGAGCAGAAGCAAGGTTAGCCATAGTAATGGCATTTACAGCAGTCAGTTTTTTTGCGTAGCCAAAGTTAACATGCTCAAAGGTGTCTCCATAGTTGATGCCATTTTCGGTTCTAATGTCTTGATGTTGTTGCGTGTAGTTTTCGTGAGCTTCCATAATTCTGATTCCTGCAAAACCAACATCATTAAATGGTCTGTGATGTCCTCCGCGCCCAAAACGATCGAGACGATAGACCATCATAGGATTCATCTCGGGCATATAGGTTTGGGTTGTTTTATGTACATAACGTGCCAATTGCCTTGAGATACCATCGACTTCACCACCATAAAAACGACGTGCTCTCGCTTGTCTTGCTAATTGTTCAGGGTCGTTTTCGGCAGTTGTAATCGGTTCTGAGAAAATTCTAAAGGTTCGGTTGTCAATGACGCCATCGACTCCTTTAATGTTACCAATCATATCATTATTCAATACTCCGATGATTTCCCAATTGTTATCCTGCGCATATTTTGCCATCCCTTGCCCACCGAACAAACCTTGTTCTTCACCAGAGAGTCCAAGGTAAACCACACTACTTTCAAAGGTGTATTTAGAAAGTACTCTTGCTGCTTCAATAGCTCCTGCCATACCAGAAGCATTATCATTGGCACCTGGCGAATCTGATGTAAAGTCTGTTGGATTAGATACACGAGAGTCAATGTCCCCACTCATGATAATAAAGCGATTGGGAAATTTTGTACCACGCTGAATGGCCACCACATTGACCACATTAACGTCTTTGACGATACGTTGATTAGTGCCTTTTTCTATAAGATTACTTTGAAAAAAGACCTCTAAACAGTTGTTGCATTCTTTTGAAATGTTGTCGAATTCCGATTTTATCCAACGACGGGCAGCACCAATTCCTCTGGTTTCAGAGATAGTATCACTTAGCGTATGTCGTGTACCAAAATCAGCTAAAGTTTTAACATCATGTCTAATCCTATCTTCTGACACAGCATCTATGATATCGTAAATTTTAGGATCGACTTGAGCAGATAGGCTCATGGTTAATACAAGTCCGAGACTTAATAATAATTTTTGCATTTTTATTTTAGTTTTTGAAGTAATTCTCTAACCTTTTCAGGTCCTTTAATTTGATATTTTGCTTTGGTTTTAACATAGCCGACTTTTAAGGTGTATGCCATTTCTGGTGCGGCTTCAAACATGTATTCATCGGTCCAGTCGTCACCCATAATTAGGATAAAATCATAATCGTTTTTTACAAACAATTGGTTGGCAGCTCGCCCCTTATTAACGTTACTGCTCTTTATTTCTATGACTTTATTGCCTTGTAGCACGGATAGCTCGTTATTAGATACCATACTTGTTAAAACGGTATTGAGCTCCATGGTCCTAACTTGTGCCAGTTCTGGATCTGCCGTTCTGTAATGCCACGCCAGGGAGTATTTCTTTATTTCAATGAATGTTCCTGGTGTACGATCCACAAAACTCATTAGAATGGGTTTAATGTTTTCCATCCAATCTGTTTTTAAGCGCTCTAAAGCTTCCCATTCATTCTTTTGACGCATCCATACTCCATGATCCGTTATTAAATCGTATGTTTTGTTTCCAAACCAGTTTTCAAATGTTTCTTTATCACGTCCACTTATGAGGCACAAGTTAGTGTTTTCCTGTTCTTCAAAACCGTCTAAAAGACTATAAAGTTCTTTATCTGGTTTGGCATCTTGTGGATTGTCCTTAAAGCCAACTAAGGTACCATCATAATCTAACAAAATCAATCTGTTTTTTGCTTTTTTGAAATCTGTAATTAACTGATTTTCAACTGTGACATTAAACTTTTTTGATACCACAACCTCTTGTACTTGATTGGTCGCCTCTAGAGATTTAAAGAATTCTTCTGCCCATTTTTCAACCGTGTAACGCTTCAGGCGTTTTTGTAAAATTTTCATTCTACTTTTCTGCTCTTCCAAAGGCATGGTCAATGCACGATTTAGTGCTGTAGCAAAATCGTCAAAGCTATTTGGGTTAATTAAAAGTGCGTCATTTAACTCTTTTGAAGCACCAGCCATTTCGCTTAAAATAAGAACTCCATCTTGGTTGGTCCGTGTAGCAACGTATTCTTTAGCTACCAAATTCATGCCATCCCTAACGGGTGTAATAAGGGCTACATCTGAAGACGTGTATAAATCGATTAGATTTTCAAAAGGGAGTGATCTGTAAAAATACCAAATCGGAGTCCAGCTTACGGTAGAAAATTGACCGTTAATTCGTCCGACCAATTCATCTGTTTCGCGTTTTAATTTTTGATACTGAGGGACACCAGACCTGGAAGGAACTGCCAGCATGACCAACCTTACTTTTTCCTTATATTCTGGATAGGCGTTTAAGAAATATTCAAAAGCCCTTATACGGTTGGGAATACCTTTGGTATAATCTAAACGGTCTATAGACAGTATAAATTTTTTATCATCTTTTTCATTAAGGTGTGTGTCTAGTCGTTTTTGTAGTTCGGACTTTTCCGTTTTAGGATCATTGTGTTGAAGTGCTGCATTATAGAATTTTTCATAATCGATTCCCATGGGGAAGGAGTCTACCTTGATAATGCGGTCGTAGTATGAAATTTCATTAAACTTAACATCTAACCTTAGGATCCTTTTTACGGAGCTTAAAAAATGACGCTCGTAATCATAGGTGTGAAAGCCTAAAAGATCAGAACCCAACATACCAGTCAATAATTCCTCACGCCACGGAAAGGTTCTGAAAATTTCGTAAGACGGAAAAGGGATGTGTAGAAAAAAGCCAATAGTAACATTTGGTTTTTGTGCTTTTATCATTGCAGGGAGCAATAATAATTGGTAATCGTGCACCCAAACTGTATCGCCATCTTCGATGGTATCAACAACCACGTCTGCAAATTTTTGATTGACGCGCCTATAAGCTTCCCAATGCGTTTTTTCAAAGTCCGTGTATTCTGTAAAGTAATGAAAAAGAGGCCATAAGGTGCGGTTGCTAAAGCCTAGATAATAATCTTCAATATCTTTTTCCGTCAATCCTACAGCACGACATTTAGCTTCTTTTATTTTTGAATTAACTTTTTTTTCGAGACTTTCATCCAAATCTTCATCGGTAATACCAGACCAGCCAATCCAGATGCCATTGCCATCTGCATGAACGGATTTCATTCCTGTAGCCAATCCACCTACACTTGGAACGACTTTAAGTTCATCATTCTCTTCGATTGAAATTTGTAATGGTAATCGATTAGAAACAATTATTGTTTTATTCATAATATAATCTTGGTAGGGATTTAAGATTTTCGTTAATTTAAAGAAATTAGAGGTTTTACCCTCATTTTAAATCAAAATTTAATGAATAATTTACATTATGGCATAATTGGTAATTGTAAAAGTGCCGCTTTAATATCAAAAAAGGGTTCGATGGATTGGTGTTGCCTGCCTAAGTTTGATTCTGCTTCAGTATTTGCAAAACTATTAGATGAACATAATGGTGGCTCTTTTGGGTTTAATGTTGACGATAGCTATACGATTAAACAAGAATATATGCAGAGCACGGCCATTTTAAAAACACGATTTAGTAATGGCCTGGATGTGTTTGAAGTTATTGACTTTATGCCCCGCTACTATAAAATGAATGGTGGATACAATTCTCCACCAGAATTTATTCGCTATATAAAATACATTTCTGGCAAACCCACTTTTAAAATACAATACGATCCTAAACTTGAATACGCCAAAGGAGAAACCTTTACCTATATTAAAAGTGAATTTATTGTAAGCCTCAATGATGAAGATACCTATGACACGTTGTTTTTATATACCAATTTAGATAAAGCTAAAGTTGTCAATGGCGATACTGTAACATTAACATCCGATTGCTATTTCTGGGTTGGATATAATGAAAAGCTATTTCAACCAAATATTAAATCCGCTAAGTTAGAGTACGAGCGTACTAAGGTGTATTGGTTAAATTGGATGGAGCGTACACCAACGTTTAACCGTTATAACGATTACATTGCCAGAAGTGCAATAACTCTAAAGCTGTTAAGCTATGATAAAACAGGTGCGGTTTTAGCTGCAGCAACAACCTCTTTGCCAGAAACTATTGGCGAAGTACGTAATTGGGATTATCGTTTTTGTTGGATTAGAGATGCCTCTATGGTCATAAAAGTGATGTCTCAATTAGGGCATAAAAATATTGCACGACGCTATTTACAATTCATAATAAACCTAATGCCAGATAAGGACGAGAAGCTTCAAATAATGTATGGCATTAATGGTGAAAAAAAACTGACTGAAGAAACTCTAGACCATCTATCGGGTTATAAAAACTCAAGCCCTGTTAGGGTTGGTAATGCTGCTTACAAGCAACGCCAGAATGATATTTATGGGATCTTAATGGATGTAATTCATCAGCTTTTAGTCAACTTTAAAAATGATGTTGAGCATGGTGAGGAACTGTGGACCATGACCAAAGGGATTGTTTGGGTCGTTAAAAATCACTGGCAAGAGCCCGATAAGGGTATTTGGGAGTTTAGAGAAGGAGATCAGCATTTTACCTTTTCTAAGGTGTTGTGTTGGACTGCTGTGGACAAGGCCATAAAAGTGGCAAAACTTTTAGGTAAAACGTCTAAAATGGCACGATGGCAATTGTTAGAGGCAACGATTAGGGAAGATATTATGACCAATGCTTGGAATGATGACGTACAGGCCTTTACACAGTCCTATGGCTCTAAGGATTTAGACGCTTCAGTATTGCTTATGGAGGCCTATGGATTTATTGAAGCCAAACACCCTAAATTTGTAAGCACTGTGAAAGCGATTGAACGCGAGCTGTGTTATGATGGTTTATTGTACCGTTATAAAAATAAAGACGATTTTGGTCTGCCATCATCATCGTTTACGATATGTACGTTTTGGTTTATCAATAGTCTGTACAAAATAGGAGAGGAGCAGAAGGCTGCAAAGCAGTTTGATAAACTCTTATCTTATAGTAACCATTTAGGTTTATTCAGTGAGGATATAGACTTTAAGACCAAACGCTTGCTTGGGAATTTTCCACAGGCATATTCTCATTTGGCATTGATTGAAACTGCTATTAACCTATCTAATGTGACGCGAGAAGAAAAGGTTAAAGAGACTATATCAAACAATTGAATTTGTATGTGTGCAGGTTGACATAAAATTCGTCAGCTCGTTTTTTTTGAGGTTTAATCTCCTTTCAATAATAAGGTCCCAAAAATATCAGCATCAATCCAACCACGATTTTTATCGGCTCCTTCTACGGGTATTGAACCGATAAAGTGTTCTCGGGTTTCACTGTGGTCGTTATCACAATAGGCGAGTGCAAACCCAATCTTTTTATTTAATGTTAATTTGACGGGCTCATTTAAATTATTAGCATCATCATAACTATCATCGTATAAATAAATTTTAACCTCCCATGTAGAGGTATTATTTTCAGTAATACGTTTAGATTCCACATGGCTATTGTAGAGTTTACCTTCTTGTTCTGTTGACATATCCACAACATTGCCATCTAATGCAATATGATAAGCAAAAGCATTGTGGTTAAATTGATGCTCTCCGCCACTATTATCCTCGTCAATAAACACTTCGAGGCAATCGTCGTCCCACCATTGCTTTAATGGGTCTTTGTATATGTCTATTAAAGTATCATCTTGTATTTCTGCTAGTAAATAAAGTGTGTCTTTGTCCCAAGTTAGTTTATAGCGTCCCGAAAAATCATCAGAAGTTAGTGAGTCTCCCAACCAAACTTGATCTAAAGGTTGCCAAGTAGCTTTTTGCCATACAGGTTCATCAGCTATACCATCGATGGTTATGATGTCTTTGGCTTTATTTATAGTAATTAACTGTTTTTCCGTTTTAGTTGTTTCATTTCCTATAGTTTCCATAGCATTGCTTTCTTCTTTGTTTTTGCAATTAAATTTTAGTAAAAGAAGTGAGAGTAAACAAGCACTAAAGATTTTATTTTTCATAACTAGGTTTTGGTTTATTTGAGAAAAGAATTTAATCATTAGTATTAGTCTAAATAAGGTTGTAATAACGGAAGCATTTCTCGTATATTCTGCTGATTTGATTCTAATTCTGATTTTGCAGCTCTGTATAAAACATTATAAGCTGCTAGCATTACGGCCACTCTAGGCGTAAAATCTTTGCTATCAATATTTGTCCATGTATGATTATATAAATAACTATTATTATAATTTTCATCATACAATCTGCCTATAATATTGTACTGCTTTACAAAATCATCTAAATGGATTCGATATTGATCTAGTGTTTTTTCAACTAAATCTTGATTGGATGCCATAACCGTATAATAGTTTGATAATGGGTTTTTAATCTTAGCTGGCAAAATATCAAAAGCTCCAGTAGATTTTAAATTAGAAAAGGTATTGGTATTGTAGGCTGGTGAAGAATACCATCTTATTGGAAACTCATTTTTCATTATCTTAACTAAAGTGTCGAGATTTGCTTCTGTTGCATAAGATCTTCTCAATAAATTAGGAATTATAGCATTTCTTTCATAAACAAGAGGTAATTCTTTATTAATAAGCAAACTGTCAGATATTAAATCAATATATACAGACTGAATTGCCGTTTTTAATTTAATGTTTTCTTTTCTTTCTTCATTCCAATTATTTATCTGCAAGGCAATAAGAATACCAATTACAACAAGGAGAATTTCGCCAATGGCATATTTAAAGTATTTTCCACTTTGGTTTTTCATAATTAAGGATTGACGAATATGTCTAAAGAATTTAATCATTTGTTTCTGTTGCTTTAATTATTTCATTCATCAGAAGTGTTAGACTTTTATAATCGTTTCTGAGTCTATACGCCAAGAAATAAAAATTTTCTAAGCGGTTCTCAAATTCTCGATTATTTAAAAAACTAATGGGATTGATGGCTATTGATGATGGCTCCAAGGTTTTTATAGTGCCCATTAATGCATCCAGATTTCTTACGGATCCGTATTTAGTAATAAATTCAATATACTCTGCACTATAAAGGTCATAGTCGTCCTGTACTTGTTTCATTTTACTATACTGTCTTTCCCATTTGAACAATAATTTTTTTAGAGCATTATCATTTAATTGGGTTAATGCTCCAGAGTTTTTAAGCTCTATGAGCACAAATGAGCTTGGTGACCAAGAAGGTGTTGTAAAGGTTCTACTTAAAAGTAAATCGAATTCTTTTTGAGTTATTTCGGCTTCACTGTCTGTCATTATAGACATCACTTCCTTAATTGCTACAATAACAGTATCTAATCTTTGTATATCATTATTTATTTCTGTGAGGTTCTCATTAAACTCATCATTTAAATTTTGCAGAATTATCGCATTCTTTCCTTTAATGGTTTGGTTTTCATTCCAGTTATTTATCTGCAATGCAATCAAAATCCCAATAACGACCAAGATGATTTCGCCAATGGCGTATTTAAAGTATTTAGATGTTTTATCTTGCATAAGTAAGTTTTTGCGGATATTACGGAAGAATTTAATCATATTTAGGCTTTAATTTCTTTATCAATTAATGCTATAATTTCATCCATCCGCAATGCTAAGCCTTCATATCTTTTATTCAATTCATAAAATAAATCAAACTTTTCTTTTAAAAGATGAACTAATCTATCATCGGGGTTAGAAACTATATAAAAATTATTTCGCCTATTTTCAAGAGTTCCATAGAGTGAAAATAGATCTTTACAATCAGTACAATTAGACCCAAATTTTGAATTGCTTATTAAATAAGGCTTAATTACATTTTGGTTTAAATCTTCAGTATATAATTCGCTCGCGGTAATTCTTGTTAAATGTAATTGGTACAAGTCGGTTATATTTTTCCTTAGTTGTGTATTAGATACTATGGTAATACCTATGGATTGTAGGGCTTCATAAGCACTTAGTTTTGGGAATAGCATTGATGTTTCTAATAAATAACTTGTAGAAATTTTTATTGGATTGTTATAGTTTTCATCAGTGATTTTTCTGTAGAGTGTGTCTGTTATCAAAAGTATCTTTTTTGCTTTAGCTATATCTGTAATTAAATCGAGTTTGGTTTCTTCTAGGTCCTCTTTAAGTTCTTTAAGTAACTGTACTTCGGTATGTCTTGTCTTGTTAAGTTCATTCCAGTTATTAATCTGCAGGGCAATCAAAATACCTATAACGACCAAAATAATTTCTCCAATGGCATATTTAAAGTAGCGGCCAGTTTTGTTTTCATTCATAAGTTTATAACGTATATGACGAAAGAATTTTATCATGCTTTTAATTCGTTTTAGAAGGGTTCAATACTTTGTCAATTTCTACAAGCATGGTATTTAGGTCGTCAATACCAAGATTTATTTCTCTTACAATTCCCGACATGCGTCCGTGTCTATAATACATTTCTGCATATACCTCTCTATTTTTTAGTAATGCGTCATAATCAATCGGAAAGTTGGGAGGCTCATAACTATTATAAAGCGTGTGCCACCCAGGTACACCTGCATTCAACATTGCCCTTTGAAGGTTATTCTCCCTGTTATTTTCAATATGTTGAAAATCCGCTCCAATTTTTTCAGCAAAATGTCGCCAATCTATTAATTTTTGTTCAAGGTTATGGTAAGATTGCTTCGGTAGTGATTTAAAGTCTATTTTAGTTTCAAAACGCAATCTTTCACTAGTTACCAGATCTGTATTTAATGCATAATTGAAAAGGGTACCTACTGAGTCGGGTGTAATTGTTAATGGGGTTTCTGATTCTGCAATGCTCAAATAACTTTTGGTTCCCAGTTTGGCTTTCTCAAAATAACCTATCTGAGTTTTTAAAAAATCGCTCATTGCCATTATTTCAGTACGTAAATTCGATAACTGGTTCTTTTGATAAGCAGACTTTTTTTGATTTTCATTCCAATTGTTAATCTGTAGCGCAATTAAAATCCCAATTACTACGAGGATTATTTCGCCAATGGCGTATTTTAAGTACTTTCCAGTCTTTCCTGTTTCCATAAGATTGTAGCGTATTTGTCTGAAAAATTTAATCATTTGGTTTTACAAAATGGTTTTATAAGACGACTAAGTTCAACAGCTGATTTTTGAATACTCCGTAGTAAGTCTTTTTCTCTTTCACAGATAATTATTGTCATATTCATATGATCTTTTAAATGATGAAATAAAAAACTATTTGGGTCTTTTTGCCACTCAGTACTTTTTAAAAGTTTTTGAAGTTCCTCTCCAAAAATATCTTTGTATAATGGTAATTCTTGAAGACCAAATTCTGTATAATTTTGATTATTAAAAACCTTCTCCGATAATTCTTGATTATTGCTATCAACAACACCTAAGGCATAGTTTTGATTGGTATAGAAGTCTAAAATAGCGTTTTTTAGGTTTTCGTTTTTTAAGTTTTCGAGCTTACCTGATGAGGTAATATCATTTATAGCCGCTTTTGTTGGGAAAAACTTAATCGACCGTAGTGCAGCTACATAGTCAGCTAATAATACTGCTTTATCGTCTTGTATTTTTAATAAATTAGTAAGAAGCCTTTTAGCAGCGACTTGCCGTTTGTCTAAAGAAACAATAGTACTATCTACATTATTAATATCTGCTCTAAGATCTTCAAATATTTTACAGTAATACGTACCTTCTTGATGTTTTAATTTCCGCTGTTCATTCCAATTATTAATCTGTAGCGCAATAAGAATTCCTATTACAACAAGGATAATTTCACCAATGGCGTATTTGAAGTACCGACCCGTTTTGTTCTGTTCCATAAGTTTATAACGTATTTGACGGAAGAATTTAATCATGACTATTACTTTCTATAGCTACAAGAGCAGATTCAATTGTAGATTTTAATTCTCTTAACCAAAGCTTCTCCACCATATACTTTGTATAATATTCATGAAGCAGTTTATAAGTTTCAGGCTCTTTTAAATACTTAGCTAATGCTTCATCATCTAAAATGAAATCCGAGTGCGTGGCAAGATCGGTATCTGGATAGGACATGTTGTGAAAATTCTCTAAAGAATTAAATTTAATGACTAACTGCGACCAGTCTTTTTGAAAGGTTGCGTTTGTAAGATTTATAAATTCAATGTAATTAGTAATTGAAGTTTCGTAATCCGTAAGTGCTGTTGTAATATCTTCGGATAATAAACTGAATTTACCTGATGATTTAGCACTGCTTAATCTCGAGTTATTAAGTATTGCCACTTCAAAAACTAATGCATCTGTGACATAAGACCTTAGACTATCTAGAGACTTTTTTGTGTTAGCACTAGCAGAAAAATTTAAAACTTCAATAAGGTTTTTATTTGTTATCGCGAGATGATTTGTCCTTCTATTAAATTGATCTAAATTTTCGTTAAGTTCTTGTTTAAGATTTGATATTAATATAGATCTTTCCTTGTTTTGTTGATTTGCTATATTTAGATTATTAATCCAAAGCGCTATCAAAATCCCAATGACTACAAGGATAATCTCGCCAATGGCGTATTTAAAGTATTTACCCATTTTGTTTTGGTTAATTAGTGAGCGACGAATATGACGGAATAATTTAATCATTTAGAAAGTTCTTTGTCTATTATAGAAATTATGTCTTGAGCCTTTTTTATAAGTTCTATAGTTTCACTTTTAGTTAATTGGCAAAAAACAGCTCTTCTGTTTAACATGTTTAAAAAAACTTTGTTTTCTAGTATAGCCTTATAATCGCTTGTGAGTCTATCTCCCTCGCTTAAGCTTTTAATTCTTTCTGCCCCAAAACGAAGTCCGACATCATTAGCTAATTTCGTCTTAAATACGTCGTCCCAACAAATGTAGTTATCTAAAATTGCTGAATATTGCAGATACAAATCAAAATGAGCAACTTCATCTTCTATCATATCAGCCACATCTCCTGGCCATTGAATTAATTTCTTTTTAAGATTTTCTTTAGCAATTAGATTAATTTTACCAGAGGTTAAAAGCAGATTTAAAGAACCAGCTTGGTTATTATAAGTTGGCGCACTCATCGTTCTGAAGAATAAACTGTCTAAATCTTTTGAACTGTAGTTTGTAACCTCCTCTGGCTGTTTGTTATATATAATTGTAGCAGCCGAAATTATATTATTTCGGATATCGTTTAAAAATTCAAACTCTGTGATAGCTTTCTCAAAATCCTCTTTGAGATTAGTCAATATCAATTTCTCTTCAATACGCTCTAAACGTTTTTGATTCCAATTATTGATCTGCAAGGCAATGAGAATACCAATAACGACCAATAATATCTCGCCAATGGCGTATTTAAAATATTTGCCTGTTTTGTTTTGTTCCATGAGGTTATATCTAATTTTTCTGAAGAGTTTTATCATTATATTTTTATTCAATTATCATATAACCATTTTCTACAGCGCCATATGCATTTATACAATGACCACTTTCATCTATTACTTTAACGAGATTATTATTATCACCATCTAGACCAAAATAGCCTGAAGATGGGATGGTTCTAAAGGTATTTGGTGTAATTTCTAAAATAGCAACAGGTTGGCTGAAATTGTTGGTAATGTTTAAATACAGAGTCTCGTTTGTAAAATTGGCATACAATTCACTAGCACGACGTTTCTTTAGATCCATGAGTTTAGCTGCCTCTACATCACAACGATAGTTTACAAAAGGTTGCATATTGAATTGCTGAAATAACTCGATAATAGCTTTATTACTATAACCGTATTTAACTCTTTTAATGGTTGCAAGCGCCGCCATAGTTTGTGCTCTGTAGCGTGTTACCTTGTCGTAATAATTTTGAACTTTTGCCCAGTAAGCTAAAGCTAGTGCTTCATAACTTTCATCATTAAGAAAATAGTCTATGGCCTTTGCGTTAGATATCGCGTCATTTTTAACAAACCAATTAAAAACAAATAACGTTTTTCCGTTATTTTCAATATTTTCGTCTAGGTTAGACCATGTATCGTCTAATGCAAACTTATTATACTGTATATCCTTTATCGCTTCTATTATAGGTTTATATTCTGCATTAATTATCTTTTCTGATTCTACAAACTGATTAATATTTTTTTCTTTAGGGATTAGATATTCCCAATTAGACACTAAATACCTGAGATTATAATTAGCGTTATAATCTTCTTCAGTTAGCTTTTTAGCTGCTATAAGGCGCACAAGAGAGTCTTGTTTGCGATAAAAATCTAATGTGTAGTTGGTGGTCTTATAGTTACTTATTAAGTCTTTTTCAATATCTAATAATAATTGATCGATTTGAGTTTTTTTCTTGCGCTCTTCATTCCAATTATTGACTTGTAGTGCAATCAAAATACCGATAACTACAAGGATAATTTCACCAATAGCGTAAAGCAGGTATTTTTTGGTTCTGTTCTGATTAATCATGGATTGTCTTATTTTACGAAAAAACTTAATCATTAGCATCTAGGTTTTGATCAATATGTTGAATTAGCCCTTTTGAGTGACTTAAGGAATATTCCATTTCGTCTTTGGTCAGTCTAAAAAGAATACGCTTAAAATTGCTAATACCTTGAAATGCTGCAGCCAAATGGGCTAAGTCAATATCTTTCCAAACTAAGGAATCAATAAGCTTACCTTGATCGTGAAGCGATGTAGAACCAAATGTGTAAGTGTCGACATATTGCGCCAGTTTTTCCCGGTAATCTTTAGAAACGCTTTCAACCATTCCTTCGCGGTAAAACTTACCATTGTAATAATCTTTTATATGGGCTTTAAGAGAATCATTCATAACATCAATGAGCCCTGTATCGTTTAAACTTTTATAGGCGTTGGTATTATAGAAAATGGGATTGTTCCAGTTTGGGTTGAATTCGTTTCGGGTAATTCGCAACAGTGTATCAACCGTTGCTTTGGGCTTTGCTATGCGCTCTCTAAGCGATTCATTGAGCTGATATTGATAGTTTACGTCTGGTAGATGATTGGTAATTAATAGTGAATCTTGAACCAAATCGGTTTTTAAAGCTTTGAGTGCTTTATTTAAATTGACATTTGTATTTCTTTCTTCGTTCCAATTATTAATCTGAAGCGCAATGAGAATCCCAATGACCACTAGGATGATTTCGCCAATGGCGTAGAGCAGATATTTTTTGGTTCTGTTTTGATTTATCATAGATTGACGTATATGGCGGAAGAATTTTATCATCTTAAATTTTCTAATTCATCATTGATTAGCGCAGTACATTCTAGTATATTTTGCTCTAACTGCCTATAGTTTTTAAGCATATAGACTCTCAGGTCTTCATTCATTACAATGGCATTTTTGAATTCTACATCATTTTTAAGTGTCTCAAAATTGATTGGTTTTCCTAACTGTTCGCCAGCTATGGCATTATTATCTTTTTTTCTGACCTCAATTCTGCTTAAAACAGTTGGCATTACAATCTGATATTGCATAGCATGGTCATCTTGGGTTTCAAAGTCAATTACATTTTGGTAATAGAAAGAATAAAGTTTTGTAATTGCTTTTCTTAAATTGTCATTAGTAACTATTTCTAACCCCTTAGATTTTAACGTTTCATAGGCACTATAGTTAACCACAGATCTTGTTGTATAAAGTAAACTCCCATAATAGACATCTAATGAATCTGAATATGTAACATTGTGATCAAGACTATTTAAAACAATTCGACTTGCATTAAGCCTTGTTTCATTAAAACCTATATTAAATCTTACATCTTTTAAATCTGCTTTTAAATTATTGGCAATTTCATTGAGATACTTTATTTGTACCTCCTTGGTTTGCATGTCGGTATTCCAGTTGTTAAACTGTAACGCAATCAGAATACCAATGACTACAAGGATGATTTCGCCAATGGCGTATTTGAGGTATCGACCAGTTTTATTTTGTTCCATGAGGTTGTAGCGTATTTGGCGGAAGAACTTAATCATCTCTATTTATGAATTAGCATTAAAATACTCATCTATTAATTCCGTAATAAGTTTACCTTTTTCGATAGCTTTCTTATAAAATTCTTGCTGGGTGCGAGATTGGTAAAGACTTCCAAAATTCATTGCCTCCATTTTACTATCATTCTTAATTTTTTCCATATCTGGGGTCAAAGTTGGCCTATTATCCATTTTATAATAATCCTTAATTAAGGGGTGTAAATTTCCTTTTCGGTTATATTTACTATAGGTATCAAAGTAATGAGGCTCTAATTCTTTTTTTATAAAGGAATTTGAAATCTCTTCACGTTCCTTTACTCGGCCTAGCAAACTATAATATTCAGATATGTGGTTCTGTAATTCCGTTGGTATTACAGAATACTCTCCACTTTGCATTAGTTTGTCATAGGCGGTTCTGTTGATGTAAAAATTTTGCTCAAATAGCATTTCGACAATGTAACTAGTTGTTAAACTGTCATAAGGTTTTATTTCTTGAAATTGATCGGACAAATGTTCTGCAGCGGATATCTTATTTTTTATAGATGCATTTAGTTCTTTTAGTTGAATGAGATCATCAGATACATTTTCAGTTAAAATTCTAAGTTGCTCCCTTGCTGAACTTACGGTCTTGGATTTTTCATTCCAATTGTTAATCTGTAGTGCAATTAAAATCCCAATAACTACCAGGATAATTTCGCCTATGGCGTATTTAAAGTAGCGACCTGTTTTGTTTTGTTCCAAAAGATTTTTTCTGATATGTCTGAAGAATTTAATCATTGGTTTAGATAGTTTTCTATATCATCTTGCATATTTTTAATACTAAGTTCCATTCTTTCCATTAAATCTAAATTGACACTACTTGTTCTTCCTCTATGTCCAATATGATTTAAAACCATAAACAAAAAGTCTTTATTTTTAAATTTATCTTCTTGTAATTTTTTGGCCCAAGGAATTGGTGTGGCTTTTAAAGAAAAGTCAACACCACCAGCTACTGTAAGGCTATCAGTATAATTCATATCAACGATATTCTCTTTTACTAACAAATCTCTAAATTCTGCTATCGTTTTCTCATTGCTTATTTGTATCACCAAAGCACTATAATCTAGGTATTGGTAAAACTTAAGAATCTTTTTTCTTAAACCGCTATTTTTTATGAGTAGAATGTTTCCAGAACTTTTTAAATCCTGAAACGTCGGGTCGCTAACGACAAAAGTTTTACGAGTTATATCAGTAAGATAATAATTAATACTATCGGCATTTATGTTATTGGAGTTTAGGTGTTTTATGGCTTTTTCACATTTTAGACGCATTAGAGTATTGTGAATCACTTGATCTTCTACGAGCTCTTGCTGCGCCTTAACATCTTCGAGAATATTGTTTAAATATTCTTTCTCCTTATTGTTGTTTAGTCTAGTGGTATTCCAGGTGTTGATCTGCAATGCAATCAAAATCCCAATTACCACAAGGATTATTTCGCCAATGGCGTATTTAAAGTAGCGACCTGTTTTGTTCTGTTCCATAAGATTGTAGCGTATTTGTCTAAAGAATTTAATCATATTAGTTAAGCAATTGAGAAATAAGAGAAACAGAAAAAATAGTGAGCATAAACCACCCGATAAAACCCTGAATAATAGCTAAATAACGTGGTAAACCTTTAATTGGGATTTCTCCAAAACCTAAAGTAGTAAAGGTGTTTATGGAGAGCATTAGGGCGTTAATTATCTTTATAAATATGTCATAGGTTATAGATACTAAGAAAGCACCAACTAAAAGTACGGATTTCCAAAAACGTTTATGGTGTGGCAACTCACTCCAAGTGCCTTGCATTATATCAATCTTGCTTAAAAAGGCAGCAGATAGTTTAGTACCAGAAATAGACCATTTATATATTGGAAGAGCTGTTGAGGTGAAGAATTTTGGTACTTTTTTATCGGATGATTTAATGAGTTTTCTATACTCATCATAGCCCATCAATTCTTCTTTCTGGTCGGACAAATATACTTCGTGTATACCCGCCTGCTTATTCATGTATTTTAAGAAGAAGCTGTATCTGTTTAGAATTCTGTTTTTACCATGTCGGTCCCAGGAATTAGGAAAGAATAGATAAATCAAGGCAAATACAAAAATAACATACACGGAAAAGGTTATGGCTTTGGAAGGTTTGGTGCCATAATCTGAAAACACTTTTAAAAATTGATTCACTTTCCATTGAAAAAAGCTATCAAAGCTGGGATTGGAGTCAAACAAATATTCCAAACGTTTGGTTTCAAAATCTTTCAGATTCATATACACTTTGTTGGCACTTACCATGTCAAAATTATCTCGATAATGTCGGTATAACCCGCCTCTAAGTGCTGCTTCTCCGGCATATACTTCTGCATTTTGAAAACGTAATTTTTCCTTGTAAAAGGAATTAAATGAATCCGTATTTATTTTTACAAATTCTTCATCTGGTAACATGTTTGTATAATTCATGAAAGCATTGTCGGAGTAAATTTTGTTGTTAAACTGTTTCCATTCTACTAAGTCAGATGAATTTAAATTATTGAGGGTCAATTTTAACCCGTTAATGAAATCGTTTTGTTTTATAACTAAGGATTCATGCTGCAAATCAACACGCAAAGTAACTCTTGGGCTTACGAACGTATTACCTTCCATTATTATATACTTAAGTTTATTAAGATTTAATGTAATAAACCCATTTCCTAAAAAATGATTATTGTAAATGGTCGATCCACGAACACTATAAAGACTGAAGTTTGTAAATTGAAATGATCTGTTACCTTCAACATAGTTGGTGTAAAATGTGTTTCTAAATACTTCTAAGCCATCCCATGAGATATTTTCTTTATTATTCCGTAATGAGACATTACACATTTTATAAAATGCATTATGACCTAAGACTATCGATAATTGAACTTTTTTCTCTCTAGTGAATTTTTCTTCTAAATCAAAAATTTCATAATTTAAGATCCGTAGTCCTTCATCAAAACGACAATGGTATATTTCAGCTCCACCAACGTTACTGAAGCGTACTGTTTTTTTAAAATGAATATTTAACAAGTATCCACTGAAATATACAGTTTCATTGGGATCGTTTTCGTTAAGTTTAGTTCTTTTTTTATTTGAAAAAAGGATATTGTTTAATTCAATATGCTTGTCTATTACCATTTTCTCTTTTTTAGGATCTAAGAGGCTTATATCCATAAAGGAATATTTGGCTGTCGTTAAAAGAGAATCTGTTTTAACATTATACCTAATAATGGCATCCTTAAGCTTAAAGATGGTATCTTTTTCTGCCTCAATCATTTTAAAAAATTCAGCGTAACTAAACTCTTTATAATTTTCTGAAAGCTCTTGAGAGAAAATGTTATGTGTTAATAAAACAAGAAGTAAAAAGCTTGTTTTTCTTAGAGAATGTGATTGACAAATATGGAGGAAGAATTTAATCACAAATCTTAGCGGATAAAGGTAACCTTAGCTATCAATCCATTTTCAACCTCATAAATAGCAACAGCCTTAAACGTGTTACCATTAACTGTAACATACTCGTGGTCAATAACTTTATTGCCAATAACAATGCGCTCTAAAATCTCACAGTGTAAGTCGGGTGTGTTTTTAAAAAAGGTTTCATATCCGGGTCGCATGGCAGCTTGGCCTTCAGACATCAAGGTATTTGGAAAGTTAAAAATCTTTACATTATTGGTGTAAGTCGCCATAAACGCATCAATGTCTCTAGCATTATAGGCGTCTAACTGTTTCTGGACGATGGCTTCCGCCTCCGATGGGGTGGAGGACTGGCTTGTGTTCGAAGTTGAGGTGTTTTCATCAATATTCGTTTCCGCAGCCAATGCCAATTGTGTAGAATTACCGTTAACGGCGAGTCGAGAGATGGTGCTAATCCCTTGTGAAGATAAATCAGCTACTTTTTTCCAATTGTTATCTTGTTGCAAGGTCAATTTGTATACTATGCTTCCTTTAGCAGAAAGTATCGTTCTATTGTCTAACCAACATATATCTTCAACATCTTTCAATGTATTTGCCAAAAGTCTGGTATTACCTGTACTTGGATCCACAGACCGTATTTGCCATTGCGCATCATTTTGTTTTGAAATGTAACTCACTAAATTAGACCCTGGAATAATATGGAAAGACCTGCCGACCTTGGTAGCATATTTTCTGTTAGTGCCATTTGAAATATTGGATGCATATAAGTTTAAGTTTTCATCTTCAATAACTGCTGAAACTACCGTGTTTTCATCAGACCAAGTATAATACGCAACGACTAAGTCCTTTATAAGTTCAGTTGATGTACCGTCGCTCCATGTATATTCATAAAGACGTTGCTTGCCATCATCATCTAATCTGACAGCAGAGATGGCGAATTTTTTTGGAATTTTCTGAGGGGAATATTCTCCACCTTTTTTTGTGTTAGAAATGTAATCTAGTTTACCACTTTTGATTGTATAAGATGCAATATCAGTTTGCCCATTTCTAGTGGAAGCAAATAAAATAATATCATCACTGTAAAAGTTAGGCTGATTATCATAGCCAGCATTGTTGGAAATGTTTTTGCCATTTCGTAATTCAGGTTGGCTATTATTGACCTTTATTTCGAAAAGGTAAACTTCAGTATCGGGCTGTGCCACTGCTAAAAGACTTAAAGGGAGAAGCAGTGCTATGAGTTTGGTTTTCATACGGTTGGATTAATTTAGTCTAATATAGTGAAAAAAAAATCCGACGCTTTTAAAAGTGTCGGATTTTTAGTTGCTATTAATTTAGGGTGTAAACTAAAAACAATATTTGTTTTCAGCTTTAACTTTTTCTGCAATCTCATTTCTTAAATCTACAATATCAGGGTAGTTCTGATATTTCGTATAACGTTTAAGACCCATGAGCATCATGCGCTGTTCATCACCTTCAGCAAAAGAAATAATACTTTCTCTTCCTTTGTCTTCAACCGTGTTTAACGCGTTGTATAAATATAATTTAGACATTGCTATTTGTACAGACTGTGCATCTTCACCAAAACGCTTAGCATTCTTCTCAGTTCTTAAAATTGCAGACTCAGCCATATAGATTTCAATTAATATATCAGCAGCAGCGATAAGCAACTGTTGATGCTTCTCTAGTTCTGTTCCAAATTTTTGAACAGCCGCTCCAGCAACCATTAAAAAGACTTTCTTCATTTTGGCTATCATGGCTTTTTCTTCTGAAAATAATTCTGAATAGTCAGGAGTTTCAAATGAAGGAATGCCTAACAATTCTTCTTGTACAGCTTGTGCTGGGCCTAATAAGTCAACATGACCCTTCATTGCTTTTTTCACTAGCATACCAACAGACAACATTCTATTGATTTCGTTAGTTCCTTCGTAGATTCTTGCAATACGTGCATCTCTCCATGCGGCTTCCATAGGCGTTTCTTCAGAGAAGCCCATACCACCAAAAATCTGGATACCTTCATCTGCACAATTCTGAACGTCCTCAGACACAGCTACCTTAAGAATTGAACATTCTATAGCATATTCCTCAACTCCTTTAAGTTCTGCTTCTTGGTGAGAATTTCCTGCGGCTTCCCTAAGTGCAATGCGGTCTTCAATATTTTTAGCAGCTCGGTATGTTGCAGATTCACCAGCATAAGCATCAGATGCCATTTTAGCTAACTTCATTTTTATGGCACCGAAATCTGCAATAGGAGTTTTGAATTGTTTACGCTCATTAGCATATTGAACGGCAGTAGTTAAAATTCTTCTTTGAGAATCTAAACATGCCGCAGCCAATTTTATACGCCCAACGTTTAGAGCATTCATTGCAATTTTAAAACCTTCTCCACGACCAGCCAACATATTTTCTACTGGTACAACAGTGTCGTTAAAAAACACCTGACGCGTTGAACTTGCTCTAATACCTAGTTTATGTTCTTCCTCACCAAGAGTAATTCCGTTTGGATTTTCTGGATCGTATTCTACAATAAACCCAGTAATATTTTTATCATCTTCAATACGTGCAAAAACGATCATTAAACTACAGAACCCTGCGTTTGAAATCCACATTTTTTGTCCGTTGATCTTATAAGACTTTCCGTCTGCTGATAATTCAGCTGTCGTTTTTCCTGAGTTAGCATCAGATCCTGCGTCTGGTTCTGTTAAACAGTACGCACCAAACCATTCGCCAGTAGCTAATTTTGGTACATATTTTTGTTTTTGTTCTTCGGTACCATAAAGTGTGATTGGCATTGTGCCAATACCGGTATGTGCACCAAAAGCAGTACTGAAAGAACCAGTTCCGGAAGATATATAGTCACAGGTTAAGCAGGTAGATACAAATCCCATTCCTAATCCACCATAGGCTTCAGGTACAGCTACTCCCAAGAACCCAAGTTCACCAGCCTTACGCATTACCTCTTCGGTAAGTGCATAGTCCTTTGCTTCAAATCGATCTTTGTGCGCAATGATTTCACGGTCGTTAAATTCCATAACCGCTTCCTTCATCATTCGTTGTTCTTCTGAAAAATCTTCAGGAGTAAAAACGTCTTGACAGTTGGTTTCTTTAACTAAGAATTGACCACCTCGTAGAATATATTTATTTTCTGTTTCTGCCATAGCTATTAAAGTTTTATTTCTTTTTTATTGAATTTCTTAAAGGGAAATAAGATGTGAGAGGTTAGAAGTTAGACTTCTATAGCTTTCCCATAAAACCTATCGTCATTCTTTGAAATTCGTTGTTTTTATTATTTATTTTTTCAAATTGTTCTTCTGAAATATATTTAGCGTGATGAGCGGCAATTAGTTGAGTTCCTAATTCGAAAGAAGAACCCAATGAATAATCTAAAAATGTGCTAAATGCTTTATCGGTTCTTGCTGACCCTTCGGCAATATTTGATGGCATTGAAACCGCGCAACTCGTTAATTGAGAAGTTAATCTGTAATCTTCTCTCTTCGGAAAAACGGCAGTTAAATCATATACGTCTTTCATGATTTCTGTGCCTAATTGCCAAATTTTTAAATTACGATGGTTATGTCGTTTTCTACTACTCATTTATTTTTTCAGCTCTAATCTCTAACTTCTAATTTCTAATCTCTTTTAAGAAAGAAACTCAAAAATTCCACATGCACCTTGACCTGTACCAACGCACATGGTTACAGCGCCATATTTTCCTTTCATGTTGCGCTTACGCATTTCATCAAACAATTGCACAGAGAGTTTAGCACCTGTACAGCCTAGTGGATGTCCTAATGCAATGGCACCACCATTGACGTTTATGATATCTGGATTTAAGCCTAATTCACGTATGACAGCTAGAGATTGCGATGCGAAAGCTTCATTTAGCTCGATTAACCCAAGATCATCTTGTTTTAAGCCAGCTTGTTCTAGTGCTTTTGGAATGGCTTTTACAGGGCCAATTCCCATGATGCGAGGCTCAACACCTGCAGCAGCATAACTAACCAAACGTGCTATTGGCTCAATATTTAATTCTTTCACTAAATCTTCACTCATTACCATAACAAAAGCTGCACCGTCACTCATTTGGGACGAATTACCTGCTGTAACACTTCCTCCTTGGGCAAATACAGCTCTTAGTTTTGCCAACGCTTCCTTACTGGTACCTTTTCTAGGACCTTCATCTTTAGTAACTGTGTAAGACTTTGTTGCTTTTTTACCATTCTCGTCGATATACGTCTGATCTACAGTAATTGGCACAATTTGGTCTTGAAAACGGTTTTCAGCTTGTGCTTTAAGCGCTTTCATGTGAGAGTTGTAAGCAAACTCATCTTGATCTTCACGTGATACGTTGAACTGATTTGCTACTGCCTCAGCGGTATTTCCCATGCCCCAATAATATTCTTCATGCCCTGCTTTTACAGTATCGTAATTCAATTCAGGTTTAAATCCTGTCATTGGAACAGAGCTCATGCTTTCAGACCCGCCAGCAATAATACAATCTGCCATTCCGGCTTGTATTTTTGCTGTGGCAATTCCAATCGTTTCAATCCCTGAAGAACAAAAACGGTTTACGGTTACACCAGGTACATCAACGCTATTTAGACCTATCAAAGAAATAAATCGCGCCATATTTAAACCTTGTGAACCTTCTGGCATTGCATTACCTACAATGACATCGTCGATACGTTTTACATCGAGGTTAGGCAGTTCTTTCATCATGTGCTGAATGGTTTCAGCTCCTAATTCATCAGCTCTTTTAAATCGGAACACCCCTTTTGGAGCCTTTCCGACTGCTGTTCTGTATGCTTTTACTATATATGCTTGTTTCATAATAAGCCCCTTCTAACTTCCCCAGAGGGGAAGAAATTATTACGGGTATTTTTTATTTATTATTCATATTTTTTAGTCTCTTGTGCCTCCTTCCCTTGGGGAAGGTTGGGATGGGCTTTTAATTACGTAAAGGTTTCCCAGTTTTTAACATGTGTTGAATTCTCTCCAATGTCTTTCTTTCGGTACAAAGCGATAAAAACGCTTCTCGTTCTAAATCCAGAAGATATTGCTCCGTCACATGTGTAGGCTCAGATAAGTCGCCACCAGCCATAACATAGGCTAACTTATTTGCAATTTTTTGATCGTGTTCACTAATGTAGTGACTGGCCTCCATTGAGTCCGTTCCTACTAAGAACATACCTAAAGCTTGTTTTCCAAGAACCTTAATGTCTTTTCGTTTTGGTGGTTGTGTATAACCAGCATTTGCCATTAGTACGGCATGTGATTTAGCCATGGCAATCTGTCTATCTTTATTAACTACTACAATATCCTTTCCTTTTTGAAGAATGCCTAAGTCATACGCTTCATAAGCAGAAGTCGCCACTTTGGCCATACCAATAGTTAGAAAGTATTCTTGTAAAACGTTTAACTCTACATCACCTTTTCTAAACGTATCTTGTGCTCTCAGTGCCATTTCTTTAGAACCACCACCGCCAGGTATGACTCCAACTCCGAACTCGACAAGACCGATATAAGTTTCAGCAGCTGCGACAACCTTGTCAGCGTGCATAGATAACTCACAACCTCCACCTAACGCCATACCGTGAGGTGCGGCTATAGTTGGAATGGAAGAGTAGCGCATGCGCATCATCGTGTCCTGGAAATATTTTATGGCGCCATTGAGCTCATCATACTCTTGTTCTGCGGCCATCATAAAAATCATACCGATGTTGGCACCAACTGAAAAATTCGCTGCTTGATTACCAACAACCAATCCAGCAAAATCTTTTTCTGCAATGTCAATAGCTTTGTTTAACCCTGCGAGTACATCACCTCCGATGGTATTCATTTTTGATTGAAACTCAACATTCAGGATACCATCACCTAAATCTTCAACAACAACACCTGAGTTTTTAAATACTTCATTAGATGTTCTAATATTATCTAAAATGATAAAGCTATCCTGCCCAGGAATTTTTTCTTGAGATTTTTTAGGGATATCATAGGCGTAAGTTGCTCCGTCCTTGACTGTGTAGAAAGAAGAACTCCCTGACTCAAGCATTTCTGTTACCCAAGCATTAGGTTCTAGACCTTCAGCTTTCATGATGTCGATACCTTTCTCTACACCAATGGCATCCCAAATTTGGAAAGGACCGTGTTCCCATCCAAATCCTGCTTTCATGGCATCATCGATTTTGTATAAATCGTCTGTGATTTCAGGAATACGGTTTGAAACATAAGCAAATAAAGCTGCAAAACTCTTACGATAAAAATCACCTGCTTTATCTTTTCCACCAACTAAAACTTTGAAACGGTCAACAACCTTGTCTATAGTTTTAGTCAATTCTAGTGTTGCAAACTTAGCACGTTGTTTTTCTCTGTAGTCTAATGTGTTTAGATCCAATGATAAAATTTCGGAGGAACCGTCATCTTTGCGTACTTTTTTGTAGAATCCTTGCCCGGTTTTACTTCCCAACCATTTGTTTTCCATCATAGTATTGATGAAGTCTGGAAGCTTAAATAAATCATGACGTTCATCATCTGGGCAATTGTCGTAGATGCCGTTTGCCACGTGAACTAAGGTATCTAACCCAACAACATCGACTGTTCTAAAAGTGGCTGACTTCGGTCGTCCAATGACTGGACCAGTTAGTTTATCAACTTCCTCAATCGTTAAATCTAAATCCTTAACAGCATGAAATAAACTCATAATGCTAAATATTCCGATTCTATTCCCTATAAAAGCAGGAGTGTCTTTAGCAACAACTGATGTTTTACCAAGGAATTTCTCACCATACTCATTTAGAAAATCTAATACGGCATCATCTGTTTTTGGACCAGGAATGATTTCAAACAACTTTAAATAACGCGCTGGATTAAAGAAGTGTGTTCCACAGAAGTGTTTTTGGAAATCTTCAGAACGTCCCTCACTCATAAACTTAATAGGAATACCAGAGGTATTTGAAGTAATAAGAGTGCCAGGTGTTCTATGCTTTTCAAGCTTTTCGAAAACCTGTTTTTTTATGTCAAGTCTTTCAACGACAACCTCCATAATCCAATCGACATTTTTGACTTTAGAAATGTCATCTTCAAGATTACCAGTTGTTATTCTATCCGCAAAAGAAGAGTGATAGAGTGGTGCAGGCTTAGATTTAATGGCTGAAGTTAAAGCTTCATTCACAATCCTGTTTCTTACGGACTTATCTTCTAGAGTTAATCCTTTTGCTTTTTCTTTATCATTTAATTCTCTAGGTACAATATCCAATAGGAGTACTTCAACTCCAATATTGGCAAAATGACAAGCGATACCGCTTCCCATTATACCTGATCCAACGATGGCTATTTTGTTTATTCTTCGTTTACTCATCTTATTTTAAAATGTGTTCTTTTTGATTGTAAATCTGTTTGTTAGAAATCATGTTATTAATGACCTCTGTCACTTCAAAGAAGTGTTGTAGTTTTTCTTCATCTACATTATTTTTAATGGCGTCATTAAATATTAGTACGCGCTCCCTTGAATATGCTCTTTTCTCTCGTCCAAACTCTGTTAAATAAATTAAGACTCCACGTCCGTCTTCGGGATTTGGCTTACGTTCTATTAACCCTTTCTCTTCCATGGTTTTTAAAGTTCGGGAAAGGCTTGTTGCTTCCATACCCATTTTAGGTCCTAAAGATGTGGAAGGTGTTCCTTTTTCTGGGTCTATACTGAGCAATGCAAATCCTGTGGCCATTGTAGTTTCAAATTTTGAAGCTTCCTCATTATACATCTTGTTAACGGCTAACCAGGTGGTTCTTAAAACGTAATCAATGGTTTTGTCTTTCATAAGAGATGAAATTGATTGTCAAATATACAAAAAAATACTATGCGTGCATAGTAAATTATTAAAAATATTTATACAATAAAAAAAGCGTTCCATTTCTGAAACGCTTAAATTTTTAAGATGGTCTTTTTATGCCATTTTACCGCTAATAGCACCAATAACGGCGCCTGTAATAGCAGTCATTATGATAGTAACAATGACATCGACTCCAAACATTTCATAAGTCATTTCTGGTGTCATAGCCATATTAAAGCAATTGTAAAATATGCTCATAAACAAGCCGATCACGGCACCAGCTTTGGCGCCTGTTGCTGCGGTTGAAATTTGTGCCCACCGGTTATAAATGTAGGATAGGAATAAACCGTATGTTAAACACCCTAGCAAGATAAATACCATCATCTGTGTAGATTCTTCTGGTTGAGGGAAGAAATCTGCCAGTAAAATACCATAAAATAACCAGCCCAGTAACCAGTTAACAATACCGCCGACGATGCCAGCGACAATAAAAGTTTTTGTGTTCATAAAAAAGATTGTATTAGTTAGTGATGTTAAATATATAATATTTTAACATTATAAATATGAATCATTCATATTAAAACACAAAAAATAGTAAATATAGTACTACTGACGATAGATTTTATCATAAAGATCCTGGTACATATCTAAGACCACAGATCGTTTCATTTTCATAGTAGGGGTTAAATGACCTGCATCTATAGTCCATGCTTCTGGGGTCAGCTCAAAGCGCTTAATTTGTTCCCACTTACCAAAATGACTATTGCATTTATCCACTTCCTTTTGAATACGTTTAATAATAATTTCTGAAGTGGCAATCTCAGTTTCAGAGTTGCCGATGTCTTTGCCTTTATGTTCTATCCAATCCCTTATGTATTCAAAATTTGGCTGAATTATGGCTCCAGGCATTTTCTCACCTTCTCCAACGACCATAACTTGTTCTATGAATCGTGACTGTTTTAGTTCGTTTTCTAATAGGGTAGGGATGATGTATTTTCCACCAGAGGTTTTGAACATTTCTTTTTTACGTCCTGTAATTTTCAAAAACCCATCAGCGTCAACTTCACCTTTATCACCAGTGTGGAAATAATCACCAGACATCACTTCTGCCGTTTTTTCTGGGTCTTTGTAATAACCCATCATTACATTAGGGCCTTTTATCAAAATTTCACCATCGTCTGCAATCTTAATTTCTACATTAGGAATGGCTTTTCCTACTGAGCCTACTCTGAACATATGGTTGTCATACTTTCCAACAGAAACAACTGGTGAGGTCTCAGTCAATCCATAACCTTCCATGACCTGCATCCCAGCAGCACAGAAAATTCGGGATAACCGTGGCTGTAAAGCAGCACTACCCGAAACCATGGTGTGCAATTCGCCACCAAGAGCAGCTTTCCATTTACTGAATATTAATTTTCTTGCAATACTTAATTTAAATTCATACCAAGCACCATTTGCTCCATAAGGTTCCCACTCTTCACCAAGTTCAACGGCCCAAAAGAATAATTTCTTCTTTATACCTGATAGATCCTCGGCTTTTAGCATAATCTTATCATAAACCTTCTCTAGCAGCCTTGGTACTACACTCATTAAATGAGGATTAATTTCCTTGGCGTTGTCACCAATTTTATCTAATCCTTCAGCAAAATAGATATTAACACCAGCGTACTGGTAGATATAAATTAAAACGCGCTCAAAAATGTGGCATATCGGAAGAAAACTCAATATTCTTACATCATTTCCTTTAACAGGAAGCCTATCCACACTATCTAAGGCATTACTTGTGATGTTCCAATGCGAAAGCATCACACCTTTTGGTTTTCCTGTTGTGCCAGAGGTGTAGATAATAGTAGCCAAGTCATGAGGCTTTACTGCATTTTTTCTAGTTTCAACATCAGGTTGATTGGATTCATCCTTACCTAATTCAAATAATTCCGAATAGTGTTTACAGCCTTCAATATGATTAAAAGAATAGACTTCTTTGAGCTGTGTTTTAGATTTTATCGCATTGACTTTCGCCAGTACCTCTTCGTCCGAAACAAAACAATAAATAGATTCACTGTGGTTTAAGACATACTCATAATCTTCGGCACAAATTGTAGGATAGATGGGGATGTTTTGAGCACCTGTTTGAAGAATGCCAATATCCATAATATTCCATTCTGTTCGGTTTGTAGAGGATATAACGGCAATTTTATCATTCTTTTTAATTCCAAGTTTCAATAGCGCTCGACTTACGGCATTTGCTTTATCGACATACTCTTGGGTAGAGATGGGAGTCCATTTTCCGTCATATTTGGTTACAAATGTTGAATTGGATGGATTATTTTTTAATTGGTAATAGGGAAAATCAAAAAGTCTTGTAACCTCTGTCATAACTAAATCTTCAAAAATTGAATGGAATATTTGCGAAAATAGGAAAATTATAATTATATCATATTATTTAACTAATGTTTGCAAGACTAAACTTGTTATTGCTAATTTTAGAAAAAATTGATTAATGAAAACTATTGCTCCATACTTGATGCTTATTATAATCTGTTGTTCTTGCTCCTCAGATGACAACGCTCCAAATAGTGTTTTAGAAGGTCGTACTTATAACCTTACTGAATTTAATATTGCTATTCCTGCAGATCTCAACGATGATGGAGAATTTTCCACTAATCTTTTATTAGAGGAGCCTGTCGAATGTATCAACGCTAACCAGTTGTCATTTAATGATGGTTCAGCTGCTTTTGTATTAGAATATAGTCTAGTATTAGATGTTGATAATACTATTCAACAAACATCTTGTATAATCTTTGATTATGTTGGAGTGCCAAGTTATTCTGTTAACGATAATGGCTCTTCAGTTGAAATAGAAGGTGATGAAGGAGTAATTGATGGTGAAAATATAATATTTCAATTATCAAATCAACGTGTAGGAGATATTGGAAACGTTTTAACTTCCGAAGGTACGACGGTTAATTACGATGGGTTTGTTGAATTGGTTTTTACTTTAAGTAATTAATGAAGAAATTAATTTTTCTCAATCCACCTCTTAGCATTAACAAAAGCTTCTAACCATGGTGAGACTTCATCTTTTCTACCTTCAGGATAATGTGCCCAATTCCATTGAAATGTAGAACGCTCAATATGTGGCATGGTCACTAAATGACGTCCAGTTGTATCACAAAGCATTGCTGTATTAAAATCCGAACCATTTGGGTTTGCAGGATATTGTGCATACCCATATTTAGCAACGATGTTGTATTTGTCTTCTGACAGAGGTAAACTAAATTTACCTTCACCATGCGAAATCCAAACTCCCAAAGTACTCCCTGCTAAAGCGGAGAGCATTACAGAGTTATTCTCTTGGATTTTAACTGAAGTAAAGGCACTTTCGTGTTTATGGGAATCATTATATGTTAGTTTTCCATGTACATCATGTTCCGGATTTACTAAATCTAATTCCATCCAAAGTTGTGCGCCATTACAGATACCTACTGAAAGTGTATCTTCTCGTTCAAAAAAGTCTTTGATGACTTTATTGGCTCTGTCGTTATATTTAATAGCACCTGCCCATCCTTTTGCTGATCCCAGAACATCAGAGTTGCTAAATCCACCAACAGCTCCTAAAAACTGAATGTCTTTTAAGTCTTCACGTCCAGAAATGAGATCCGTCATGTGGACATCTTTAACATCAAATCCTGCTAAATACATAGCATTGGCCATTTCGCGCTCAGAATTACTTCCTTTTTCCCTAAGGATAGCTGCTTTGGGTCTTGCCTCGCCAGTTCTTACTTCTGGTAGCTTCCCCGTAAAATGCTGGGGAAATTTATAGTGTAATGGTTGGTACTTATAGTTTTCAAAACGAGCAGTAGCTAATTCATTAGCAGTTTGCTTCTGGTCTAATAAGTAAGATGTTTTGTACCACATATCGCGTAATCGTGATACTGTCATTGTAAATACATCTGAACCATTGATAATTGATAGCACATCACTGTCTGTAACGTTACCAATGTTGTGGAATTCTATATTTGCTTCCGACAAAATACCTTCAACAGAATCGTCTTCAGACTGAAAAACAATTCCTGCGTTTTCTGAAAACAACACTTTAAAAGAATCAGATTCTGATAGGCAAGTTATGTCTAATTCAGCGCCAATATTGACATCGGCAAAACATAATTCCAATAAGGTTGTTATCAATCCACCAGAAGCTACATCATGTCCTGCAACAATTTTATCTTCTTTTATTAAATTTTGAATTGTATTGAAAACGGTCTTAACGTAAGAGGCGTCTTTAACCGTTGGTGTAGCGTTTCCAATTTTATTGTTGATTTGAGCAAAAGAACTACCGCCTAATTCAAACGCATCTTTGGAAACATTGATATAATAAATACTGCCTTTGTTCTTTTTCAAAACAGGTTCAACCACCTTAGAAATGGAATTACAGTGTCCTGCAGCAGAAATTACTACCGTACCAGGAGAGATAACATCTCCATCTGGGTATTTTTGTTTCATAGATAAGGAGTCTTTCCCAGTTGGTACGTTAATACCAAGGTCGATAGAAAATTCTGAAACTGCTTCTACAGCCTCGTATAACCTCGCATCTTCACCTTCATTTTTACATGGCCACATCCAGTTGGCGGAAAGAGAAACACTTTTTAGTCCATCTTTTAATGGAGCCCAAAGAATATTGGTCAATGCTTCTGTAATCGCATTTTTACTTCCTGCGGCAGCATTAATTAATCCAGATATTGGAGCATGACCAATAGACGTAGCTACTCCTTCCTTTCCTTTATAATCTAGTGCCATTACGGCGACATTATTTAAAGGGAGTTGCAAAGGACCTGTACATTGTTGTTTTGCTACCTTTCCTCCGACACAGCGATCAACTTTGTTAGTCAACCAATCCTTACATGCCACAGCTTCTAACTGTAATACTTGGTCTAAATAATCGTAGAATTTATCAGTATCGTATAAAATACCATCGTATTGACGATTTACTGTTTTGTCTGTCATCACTGTTTTAGGAGAACTGCCAAACATATCTATAAGAGCAAGGTCCATTGGCTTATTGCCGCTAGTGTTAGACTCAAAACAAAAGCGTTTATCGTCAGTCACTTTACCAACAGCATAATATGGAGAACGCTCTCTTTCTGCAATTTTTCCCATAGTGTCAAAATGCTGTTCTGCAATTAGAAGGCCCATTCGTTCTTGGGATTCGTTTCCGATAATCTCTTTATCAGAAAGTGTAGGGTCACCAACTGGTAACTTATCTAAATCAATTTTACCGCCAGTATCTTCGATTAATTCCGACAGGCAATTCAAATGACCTCCAGCGCCATGATCGTGAATTGAAATGATATGATTTTCATCACTTTCTACCATGCCTCTAACGACATTGGCTGCGCGTTTTTGCATTTCTG
The DNA here is from genome assembly GCF_046720935.1 of Winogradskyella sp. A3E31. Lineage (NCBI taxonomy): Bacteria > Pseudomonadati > Bacteroidota > Flavobacteriia > Flavobacteriales > Flavobacteriaceae > Winogradskyella > Winogradskyella sp. A3E31. The sequence continues at coordinate 233,968 of NZ_JBHNWH010000003.1, read as the reverse complement.
GATTAGAACGTTGTACAGCATTTAATTCTATACCAGAATCGAACTCGCCTGTATCTGCTGAAGACACGGCTGCACCACCCATGCCAATACGATAATTATCACCACCTAATACCACAATGTTATCACCTTCTTTTGGTGTCTCCTTTATGGCTTGGTCGGCTTTGCCATAGCCGATACCACCAGCTTGCATGATGACTTTGTCAAAACCTATTTTATAGTCGTCTTCTTTGTGTTCAAACGTTAATACAGAACCGCAAATGAGAGGTTGCCCAAATTTATTACCAAAGTCGGAAGCTCCGTTAGATGCTTTAATTAAAATATCCATAGGGGTTTGATATAACCATTTACGCGCTTCAAATGCTTTTTCCCAAGGACGATCTTTCTCTAAACGAGAATATGAGGTCATATAAACCGCTGTACCTGCCAATGGCAAAGATCCTTTTCCACCCGCTAAACGATCCCGAATTTCTCCACCAGAACCTGTTGCGGCACCGTTGAATGGCTCAACAGTTGTTGGGAAATTATGAGTCTCTGCTTTAAGTGAAATCACAGATTCAAAATCCTCTGTAGTATAGTAATCTGGAATATCAGCACGCTTTGGTGCAAATTGCTCTACTTTTGGACCTTCAATAAATGCAACATTGTCCTTGTATGCAGACACAATAGAGTTAGGATTTTCAGCTGATGTTTTTTTAATAAGTTTGAAAAGTGAAGACGGTTTTTCTTCTCCATCAATAATAAACGTTCCGTTAAAGATTTTATGGCGACAGTGTTCAGAGTTTACCTGAGAAAACCCAAAAACTTCTGAGTCTGTCAAAGGTCTGCCAATACGTTCCGAAACACCTTCTAAGTACTTAACTTCTTCGTCGCTGAGCGCTAAGCCTTCTTGTTGATTGTAAGCAGCAATATCTTCAATATTTAAAATATCCTCAGGTTGAATATTTATAGTAAAAATATCTTGGCTAAGACCCTTAAATTTTTCTGAAATCATGGGGTCGTAATCCTTAAAGTCTTCAGCAACACTTTGGAATTCTTCAATTCTCAAAATTCCACTAACGCCCATATTTTGAGTAATCTCAACGGCATTTGTACTCCAAGGTGTAATCATGGCTGCGCGTGGGCCAACAAAAAAAGCATCGATTGATGCTTGTTCTAGTTTAGGCTGGTCGGCAAATAGCCATACTAATTTTGAAATGCTTTCGGTGGATAGTTCTTCTACTGTTTGAACGGCGAAAACCGTTTTGTTTACGTTTCCGAAGAAGTGGATCATTTTAATGCTGTATTTATTGTAAAAAATGAAAACACAAAGGTAATCGATTTTAGAGATTTAGACTCTAAAAAAAGCATACAAATCATAGAGTTATTCAACAGGTTTTAAACAAAAAAGTAATATTCTAAAAGTTTAATTTTGTCATTCAGAGACCCGATCTCGATAGATATCATGATCGGACGAAGAATCTTGTCTTTCAAAACTAGAAAGCTTTATTATTATTGAGATTCTTCATTTCATTCAGAATGACACTTTTCAGAATTCCTTTTTTTATCGTTTTACCAATCTCTTATTGACTTCAGAAGTGCCCTGCCTTATTTTTAGAATATAGACCCCTGACTTTAATCTGCTCGTTTCAATTTTTCCTGAATTATAAATGACTTTTTGAAGTACTTTTTTACCAAGAATATCATAAACTTCAATCGTTGTTCTTTGTGGCGATTTTAATTGTACAGTAACATCAGATTGTGTTGGATTTGGGTAAATATTGAATTGATTCAGCTCGTTTGAAGTGCTAGAGAGTGTTCCCCAGCGGTCTTCAGCGGCAGGTCCACCCCAAATAACAGTAGCTAAGTAAGGATTGTCAATAAAAGGATTTCTGTTTTCGTAAACAATCTCTAATTGATTATTCCTAGCATCTTCAATAGGTGAAACAGGATCTTCAGCATTCCATTCTAACAAAATTTGTAGCATATCTGTAGTTCCTTGTTTAGCACCATTGGCGTTAAGTTCCGGCAGACAACGATCACCATACCTTGTGTACATATACATCATTATGCGCGCTATGTCGCCTTTCCATTCATTGCCTGGGTAGTAATCACCATTACCCAAAACACCTGATGCACTAGGGTCATTGGTGTCTTCTCCAAATTTTCTGCTACCTCTTTCTCCGTTGCGTTGAACATCAGTAGCCCTTAAGTTATGTGGATCTGCTGCAATCCCTGTATCTCCGTTACTGACATCTCCCATCGTTGGATCTGCATTAGATCTCGCAAAAACATGCTCTCTGTTATACTCGCATGTGTTTCCACCAAAATCATTTTTATCTCTAATTCTGCGGTCAGTTTGACCAGAAGTGCAGCTTAAAGTATTTACATAACCGTAGGTAAGCAATACATTTGAGTCAGTATTGTCATTAGGATCTAACTCCATAATTAAAAAATCATCTCTCACGTCGCCGTAAGTATAAGTTGTACTGGCATCATTATCTATTAATTGACCTAGATTGCTTTTTAGAACGTCTCCAGTCTGACTAAAATCAAAACCATCATAATAGGGTTGCTGGGCAAAAGAAATCGAGGTTATAAATAAAAGTAAAGCGTAAATTTGTTTCATACCTAATTATTATTTTTTTCTAATAAAGCCATATAAAATCCGTCAAACCCAGATTTATGAGCCAATATTTTTTTATCCTTTATCAATTTGAAGCTTTTACCAGCTTCCGAATTTAAAAATTTTTCAATTTGTTTTTCATTTTCTGATGGTAAAACAGAACAAGTCGCATATACCATTTTCCCTCCATCTTTAAGCATCTTAGAATAGTTTTCTAAAACGTCTTCCTGTGTTTTTTTGATATTTTCTATAAACTCAGGTTGCAATTTCCACTTGGCATCAGGGTTTCTTCGTAAAACTCCCAAACCAGAACATGGTGCATCAATCAATAAGCGATCTGCTTTGCCATAAAGTTTCTTAATGGGTTTGGTAGAGTCAATAACTTTCATTTCAATGTTATGGACTCCATTTCGCCGTGCTCTAATCTTTAACTTCTTTAATTTACTTTCGTAAATATCCATAGCATAAATCTGACCCTTATTTTCCATTAAAGCTGCTAAATGCAAAGTTTTTCCACCTGCTCCTGCACAAACATCTACAACTTTCATGCCTGGTTTTACATCCAAGAAATCAGCCACTAATTGTGATGAAGCATCTTGTACCTCGAACCAACCGTCCTTAAATGCTTCGGTTTTAAAAACATTAGCACGCTCTTTTAGTTTTAATGCATAAGGATGGTCTGGTAAAACATCAGTTTCAATATCCTCTGAAGCTAGACGTTGTTGCAGATCTTTCTTGTTGGTTTTTAAGGTGTTTGTCCTTAGGATGACATCTGCTTGTTCATTTTGTTTTTCAACCTCTTTGGACCACGTGGATTCTCCCAATTCTGAAATCCCGAGCTCATCCATCCAATCTGGGATAGATTCTTTGATTTTTCTAATTTTTGAAAGCTCATCGAATCGCCCTTTAATCTTACGTGTTGGGGTGTCGGTAAAGTATTTCCAATCTGGTAATGAAATGCCTTTTAAGGTTGCCCAAACAGCAAAAAGACGCCATAAATTATCCCTATCAAAAGGCTCTTTGACGTCAGCTATTTCGGCATAGAGCCTTTTATAGCGAACGATTTCGTAAGTCGTCTCAGCAATAAAGCCTCGATCTCGACTGCCCCAGCGTTTATCACGCTTTAATAAAGATTGCACGACCTTATCGGCATATTCATTCTCATTGAAGATTTTATGTAAACCATCAATAACCGCAAAGCATAAGTTTCTGTGTAGTCGCATTGAAAAAAATTAGGATGCAAAGGTACGTTAAAAGTTTATTTTTTATGAGGTTATCGATTTATTCGTTTGGCTTTTCTATTTTTATAAAAATTCAAAATTATGCGCTTTATTATTCTGGTATTATTATTTGTGGGGTTTATATCGTGTAAGTCTGAAAACCCTACTGAAAAAAAAAGCTTTTCTGAAGTTGAAATTCAAGTATTGCTTCAAGATTCGTTATTAAATGTAAGAGCCTTAGAAATTGATAATCAAGGTAATTTTGGGTTTGCAACATCTAACGGAGAAATTGGAGGAAAGGATTATAAATGGGGAGAATATCCGGATGAAGGCTTACCTGAGACTGCCCTAAAAACTTATAAAATTACTCACGATACGATTACCCCAAATATTCGATCAATCGCTGTCACAGATAAGGCAGCCTTTATTTTAAGCATAGGAAGTCCTGCTTTACTTTATAAAGCTTCTGATTCTTTAAAGTTGGTTTATAAAGAAACTCATCCAAAAGCTTTTTATGATTCCATAGATTTTTGGAATGATAACGAGGGCATTGCTATTGGAGACCCTACAGACGATTGTATGAGTATAATTATTACACGAGACGGAGGCAGTACTTGGAATAAACTCTCTTGCGATGATTTGCCAAAAGCCAAAGACGGTGAAGCTGCTTTTGCCGCCAGTGACACTAATATTGCTATTATTGGTGACCATACTTGGGTAGCGACTGGAGGCAAGGCAAGTAGAGTGATGTATTCGCCTGATAAAGGAGAAACATGGGAAGTTTTTGAAACTCCTATTATTCAAGGAAAAGAAACAAGGGGAATGTATTCCATTGACTTTTATGATGAGCAACACGGCTTTGCTATTGGAGGAGACTATACTAAGTCTAATGACACTTTAAATAATAAAATAAGAACTACAGATGGGGGCAAAACTTGGCACGTTGTTGCCAATGGAAAAGGCCCAGGGTATAGAAGTTGTGTGCAATACGTTCCAAATAGTGATGCTCAGGAATTGGTGGCTATTGGATTTAAAGGCATTGATTATAGCAACGATGCTGGTAATAGCTGGAATCACCTAAGTGATGAAGGCTTTTACACTATTCGGTTTTTAAATGATTCTGTGGCTTATGCTGCAGGTAATAAGCGAATAGCGAAGTTGAACTTTAAATAAAAAAAGCCTTTCAAGAGTTTGAAAGGCTTTTATATAGGTTAATCATTTCTAGATTTGTTTTTTCGATATTCCCTTAGTCTTTCTAAAAGCTTTCGGTTAAACTCATCCTCTGCAGCTTTTAAACGAATGATTTTTTCTGAAGAAATCACCTTTTTAAGGTCATTCATCATCTTAACCTTTGCAGTGTGCATTTCGTTTTCAGCTTCTATAAATTGATTTAAAAGCGCATCAGCTTCAGCATTTGAAAGCTCTTCAGAACTTTTCATTTTTTTCTTAATGGGTTTTAAATCGTTTCTTTTGATATTGTTTGTGGTCTCTTCAAATCGATTATAAATAGGCCAAAATTCTTTGGACTCTTCCACAGTCAATTCTAATTTGTCTGTTATAAAAGCTATTTTTTGCGCTTTGATTTTATCACGCATACCTTGGCGGTCTTGTGAAAAACCAAATGTGAATGATGCAATTGCGATAAGGAGTATTATATTTTTCATTCTATGATATATTCTATATCTGAATTTTCTAACAGATAGGTTTCTATATTTTCTTCTTCAAATGACGTTTCAATTAGATTTAAGTCTTCAGAAATAAAATCAGCATCGGATAGTAGCTGAGCTAATTCATAAGTATCTAAATCTTGTGATTCAAAATAACTTTCAACCAAATCGACGGAAAGTTCATCCTCAAGCGAATTCGTATTAAAAAATATGGCTGCACATATCAATAGTGCTGCTGCTATGCCAGATAGCGCGGATACTCGCTTCCAATCTACTAAGGAAATAACTTTACTTTCCTTATTTAGTTTAGAGAAAACAGTATCGTCAACAGTGTCGAAATAAGAATCGGGCACCTTAAAACCAGGTTTTATTGCTTTAGGCAAAACCGCTTCTGTTTTTATTTTTTGAAGCACTTTGTCGTCTAATTCCTCAAAATAATTCTTTGGGACTTTAAAGCCTGTTGATTTAATATTTAAATTTTCTTTTTTCATCTGTCTTTTAGACTATAATTAAAGAAAAAGGTTTAATTCGCCTTCGATAAAACTTTGGCGAACACGTCTATTTTTTTCTTATTTGTTTTTTTATTCATTCTGAGGTGAGGTAGGTTTCTATTTTTTTGACGGCAATATGGTAAGAAGCTTTCAAAGCTCCTTCACTTGTGTCCAAAATTTTTGACATTTCTGAGTATTTGATGTCATCAAAATACTTCATATTAAACACCAACTGTTGCTTTTGTGGCAATGTGGCAATTGCTTTCTGTAATTTTAATTGAATGGTATCCCCTTCAAAATAAACATCCGCAGTTAAACTATTTATTAAGCTTCTATGGTGCTCTTCGGAACTTATTTTAGTTCGTTTGGCATTCTTGTTTATGTGTGTAATGGATTCGTTAGTTGCTATTCTGTATAACCATGAAAATAATTGACTTTCTCCCTTAAACTTATTGATATTCTTAAATACTTTGATAAATGTATTTTGAAGCACATCATCGGCGTCATCATGCGAAATAACAATTTTACGGATATGCCAGTATAGACGCTCTTTGTAAAGTGTCATCAATTCACTAAAAGCTTTTTCTTTTGTTGATTGGCTCTGTAAGCGCTGTATGAATTGAGTTTCGTCGGTCAAAAAATGAATATATCTGTAGTTAGACGCAGTAAATTACTAAAAGTTTAATCAATAAAATATAGTTATTTGTAAATAATTGATTAACAGTAACATACAATATATTATATCGATTAAATACAAATAAACACGATAAAATGCATATTTTTCTTGTTTTCTAACAATTTTAGTTATATGTTTACATCAGCTTAACCTATATGGCTTTACCAGTTTCCCCAAATCTGGTAAAAAAGGAGAAAGGGTGTGTCGTTTGATGCGCTCTTTTTCGTTTTATATATTATTGGGTTTAACCATTGTAAGTTTAAAAAAATCGTCACTTCGAGTGAATTTTTCGATTGAAATGAGAAAAATTTGTATCGAGAAGAAGGATTTTAATTACTAAACGAGTTCTCGATGCGATTTTTCGTGCCTCAAAATCACTCGAACAGACGGAAAAAGAATTTTTCGATTAAAATGTGAATTGAGTTGGGGTTTAATTTTGATAAGTTGTAGAACCGTACTTAGATTTATTCAAAGCTCTGCATGTCCACCAGCTTTTTGTAAACACCATTTTTAGAGAGAAGCTCTACATGTGTGCCTTGTTCAGCAATTTCACCTTTATTCATGACCACTATAAGATCAGCATTCTGAATAGTAGATAATCTGTGAGCAATAACAATAGACGTTCTGTTTTTCATCATGCGTTCTAATGCATCTTGGACCAAGCGTTCGCTTTCTGTGTCCAAGGCTGATGTGGCTTCATCCAAAATCATAATTGGGGGATTTTTAAGTACAGCTCTGGCAATACTTAGGCGTTGTTTTTGACCACCAGAAAGTTTGTTACCAGAATCTCCAATATTGGTATCCATACCGTTTGGTAATACTTCAACAAACTCCCAAGCATTGGCAATTTTAAGGGCCTCGACAATCTCCTCCTCTGTTGCATTAGGTTTCCCCAATTTAATGTTGTTTTTTATGGTATCATTAAATAAAATAGAGTCCTGTGTTACCAACCCCATCAAACCTCTTAGAGACTGTTTGGTAATGTCTTTTATATTTTCTCCATCTATCTCAATAGCCCCTTCATTGACATCATAAAAACGGGTGACCAAATTGGCAATGGTACTTTTTCCACTTCCTGACTGCCCAACCAATGCAACACTTTTTCCTTTTGGTACTTGTAACGAGAAGCTTTTAAGGACTAATTCGTTCTCGTATTTAAAGGATATATTTTTTAGGTCAATAGATGACGTAAAATCAATTTTTGCTTTAGCATTTGGTTTGTCTTCTAAAGTAGAAGGAGTATTCAAAATTTCCAATACTCGTTCTGCGGCAGCATTTCCTTTCTTAACACTATAGCTTGCCTTACTAATCGCCTTTGCTGGTGTAAGGATGTTATAGGCCAACCCTAAATACGCCAAAAACTCACTGCCCTTTAAAATATTTTCAACCAATACCATGCGGCCACCAAACCATAAGATAATTCCAATCACAGCAATTCCTAAGAACTCACTGGTCGGTGACGCCAAATTTTGACGGTTTAATAATTTGTTTGAAAATCTATAAAAGCGAGACGTAGAATCTTCAAATCGTTTCTGAAAAGTGGACTCTCCCGTAAAACCTTTAATCACTTTCAGTCCACCTAAAGTTTCTTCAACAATCGATAAAAACTGACCTTGTTCTTTTTGAACACGATCGGACTTCTTTTTTAAGCTCTTCCCGATTCTTGAAATAATAAACCCTGAAATAGGTAAAAAGATAAATACAAACAAGGTGAGTTGCGTACTTATTTTAAACATTAATATAATCGTGAAAAGTATAGTTAGAGGTTCACGAATAATTAATTCTAAAATGGATAAAAATGAACTCTGGATTTCTTGCACATCATTTGAAATACGTGCTATAGTATCACCTTTTCGCTTTTCAGAAAAAAAGGCGATTGGTAAATTGGTAATCTTTTTATAAATAGCATTTCTTAGATCCTTCAGCACGCCATTTCTTAAGAATGTAATGAAATACATGGCGAAATAGTTACAAATATTCTTCAAGAAAAATAAGCTAATGATAAGTGTAATGGCCAGCATCAATGCGCCCATAATATCGGTTTGGGCTAAGGAGTTGATGTGGTATGACAAAGAATCTTCTAAATAAGACCCTATTTGCATAAAACCAGTGTATGTAGGCTCTGCGGTAACAACTACTTTTTCTTCATTAAATAATACATCGAGCATTGGAATAAATGCCACAAATGCCAATGCACTAAAAAGCGCATAGAAAATGTTGAAAATGATGTTTAAAACCGCATACTTTTTGTAGGGCTTTGCAAAACGAAGAATTTGCTTAAAATAATTCATGTATTAAAGGTTCATATCCGCTAGGATAGCATCAATGCGTTCTTCCAATAATTGCTCCGTTTGTTTAAATGCAGACACATTGTCAAGTGAGGTATTTACACTCACATAGAATTTTATCTTCGGCTCAGTACCACTTGGGCGCAATGCAATTTTGCTACCATCTTCAGTATAATAAATTAACACATTAGATTTTGGAATCGTAATTTCAGTTTCCTTATTGTTTATGACATCTTTGGCTACTGATAACTGATAGTCCTCAATACGGATAACTTTAGAGCCGTTGACTTCTTTTAAGGGATTTTCTCTGGCGTCAATCATCATTTGTTTAATTTCTTGAGCTCCTTCAATACCTTTTTTAGTCAAAGAAATTAAGCGCTCTTTATACAAACCATGTTCTACATATAAGTTAAGTAATGACTTGTAGAAGGAGCTGGAATTGTGTTTTGCCCAAGCTGCAATTTCACAGGCCAATAGGGTAGAGGTAACAGCATCTTTATCTCTTACAAAGTCACCAACCATATACCCAAAACTTTCTTCACCACCTCCGATAAAATCCAATTCTGGAAAATCGAGAATCATTTTGGCAATCCATTTAAAACCTGTAAGTCCAATTTTATAATCCACTCCATAAGCATCTGCCAGTGGTTGCATCATCGGTGTAGAAACTATCGTAGAACCAATAAATTCTTTACCATTAATTTTCCCTTCATCTTTCCACTTTTTCAGCAAGAAATCTGTCATTACGACCATGGTCTGATTGCCATTCAGTAATTTTAGATTGCCGTCTAAATCTCTAATGGCGACACCTAATCGGTCACTGTCAGGGTCAGTGCCAATAACAATATCGGCATTGGTTTTTTCAGCTAATTCCATGGCCATTTTCAATGCAGCGGGTTCTTCAGGATTAGGAGATGCTACTGTAGGAAAGTCTCCATCAGGCTCTGCTTGCTCTTCGACAACATGTACATTTTTAAATCCGGCGCGTTTCAACGTTTCAGGAATAGTGGTTATTGATGTACCATGTAAAGAGGTAAAGACAATGGTTAAATCATCTTTTGCATCTAACTTTAAGCCAATATCTCCATTTAAAACTGAAGCGTTAATAAAGGCATCGTCCACATCTTTACCGATGTACTTAATAAGGTTTTCTTGACTTTGGAATTTTATATCTGAATATTGTAAACTATTAATTTCTTTAATCACTTCTCCATCATGAGGTGGTACTAACTGCCCACCGTCTTGCCAATACACCTTGTAACCATTATATTCAGGTGGGTTATGAGATGCTGTTAAAACAATACCGCAGTGGCAGTCTAAATGTCTAACGGCAAAGGACAATTCTGGGGTGGTTCTTAAATCTTCAAAAAGATAAACCGTAATATCATTGGCAGAAAACACATCGGCAACAACTTTAGCTAAGGATTTACTATTATGTCTGCAATCATAAGCAATTGCTACTTTTATATTTTCGCCCCCAAATTGTTGCTTTAGGTAATTACTTAAGCCTTGTGTGTTTTTTCCAAGCGTATATTTATTGATACGGTTAGTACCAACACCCATGACGCCACGCATACCACCAGTTCCAAAGTCAAGGTCTTTATAAAAACTTTCTATTAAATCCTTTGGATTTTTATCACGTAGAGTGGTAATTGTTTTTTGGGTTTCAGAATCGAATGCTGGGGTCAACCATGAGTTGACACGCTCTAAAATCTTTGGTTCTATTTGCATTGTGATATTTTTTGCTAAAACAAAAATACGGAAATCGAAAAATTCAGATGTGTTTTGAATTCAATAATTTGGAAAGTTTCTAAGCGGTATTAAGACTTTCTTGAATTAAATAGCGCTTTTGTTGACGCTTAGAACCAAGAACCAATTCGCCTAAAAACCCTGCTACAAAAAATTGGGTGCCGATGACCATGGTTGCTAAAGAAATAAAGAATTGAGGACGTTGCGTTATCAGTCTTCCTGTTGGGTTAAAAAATAATTTGTCTATACCCAGGTAAATGGCAAAGCCAAATCCAATGATGAACATCAATACGCCAAGAGCTCCAAAAAGATGCATGGGTCGTTTTCCAAAACGAGACACAAACCAAATGGTCAATAAATCCAAAAAGCCATGGATAAAACGGTTCATGCCAAATTTTGTAGTGCCATACTTTCTGGCTTGATGTTTCACAATCTTTTCCCCAATTTTAATAAATCCAGCATTTTTGGCTAAAACAGGTATGTAACGGTGCATTTCACCATTAACATCAATATTCTTTACCACATCAGAGTGATACGCTTTTAATCCGCAATTAAAATCGTGTAACTTTACACCAGACGTTCTACGAGCCGCCCAGTTAAAGAGTTTAGAAGGAAGGTTTTTAGCGATGACAGAGTCGAAACGTTTCTTTTTCCAGCCAGACACCAAATCATAACCACCCTTAGTTATCATCTCATATAACTCAGGGATTTCTTCAGGGTTATCCTGCAAATCCGCATCCATGGTAATGACCACGTTGCCTTGGGTTTGAGCAAAACCAGCATGTAGCGCCTGTGATTTACCAAAATTCTTTAAGAATCGAATGCCTTTTACTGACGGGTCATTTTTAGAGAGTGCTTCAATGACTTGCCATGAGTTGTCAGTACTCCCATCATCAATAAAAAGGATTTCATAAGAAAACTGATTGGATTGCATCACAGATACAATCCAATCGTATAGTTCCTTTAAGGACTCTTCTTCGTTAAGTAGTGGTATAACTACTGATATGTTCATATAATAATTTCAGTCTATTGGCTAAACGTCAAAAATACAGAAATTATTTAAGCAGCATTAGGGTCTTTGCGTTTTACTACTGCTGCAACAATTAATCCAACAATACTAAACCCAACCAATTGATATGCAAGAGATTTAAAGATGCTGCCGATAGAGAACATATTATCCTGTGCTCTCAATTGTGCTATTGTCTGATCAATTGATTCTTGTGGCGCTCCAAAACGTTCCATCATAGCCATTTGAGATTCAATAATTTTTTCTTTCAAAACTAGTGCAGCATCAGGGTCAACGACATTAAATATAATAAGATTGACGATTGTGCTGATCACTAAAGCCACTAAAATTGTAATAAAATAAGCTGTGAATGCATTTTTAAAACTGATAAATCCACCTAGTAATTTTCGAGCTTTGACACTAGAGATAATTCCAAAAACAATTATTAGTAATAAAGATCCAATTCCAAACCACCATTGCGTAAACAAATCAAGGTAGACTGCATATCCAATTACTGTTAGTACAGCAAAGATGAGACCTAAATAAATACCGTAATTAAGAGCTGAAGATTTTAATGTTTTTTCCATTTTTGGTTATATTAGTTAATAGTTTCGTTTAGTTAGTACCTAAAGATATAAATTTGTTACAGATTTAATTGATAATTAATTTTGCAAAAAGTATTGTAGAATTCTAAAAAATCATTAAATTTGCACCTCGAAAAAATCGAATATTAAAGCATTTAGTGATGAGAAAAGGTATACATCCAGAAAATTATAGAGTAGTAGCGTTTAAAGATATGTCTAACGAAGATGTGTTTTTAACTAAATCTACAGCAGAGACTAATGAAACTTTAGAGGTTGATGGTGTTGAGTATCCATTAGTGAAGTTAGAAATTTCAAGATCATCACACCCGTATTACACAGGTAAATCTAAATTGGTAGATACAGCTGGACGTATTGATAAGTTTAAAAACAAATACGCTAAGTTTAAGAAATAATCCTACTACAGATATTTTTTTAAAAGCCTTTCTTCCCTGGAAAGGCTTTTTTATTTTATCGAATTCAACTACATTTGAGAACATAGAATTAGTTGTGGCAGGGGTCTAAGACTCAAAGCCTTCAGCTTTTAACTTCTCAATTTTATATGAATTATATTCTTTTTGACGGTCCTCATCGCAATAATCTTTTGCCATTTACTTATACACGTCCAGTGGCAGATATTAGGGTTGGTATTATGACGATTAGGGAAAAATGGGAATCTTACCTTGATTACACAACAACTACCGTTACGGAAGACTATTTGTCCGAAAAATTTCCGTTGGTAGAAATGGAAGCCAATATTATGATTAATGCTTCTTTCCTTCCGAATGAAGCTATTACTGGTCTTATTAAGAACTTAAAAGATAATCAGGCTATTTTTAAAGATCAGGATGTTATTGCGTTTTATGTGAAGGAAGGAGAGGAGCATGATGATTTCTCTGCTTTTGATGCTATCGAGTTTGAAGAAGACATTTTAAAAATTGAACACACCTGGGATATATTTTCAAAAAACGGAATAGCCATTGAGAAAGATTTTGAAATAATTACGAAGAATAGGATTTCAGAACCAATTCCTAATACCGTAAATACTATAAACCCAGAGAATATTTTTATCGAAAAAGGAGCAAACTTGAATTTTGTAACCCTTAATGCTAGTTCGGGTCCAATTTATATAGGTAGAGATGCTGAGGTTATGGAAGGGTCAGTCATTAGAGGACCATTTGCATTATGTAGTCATTCTACTGTAAAATTGGCGTCTAAAATTTATGGGCCAACGACTATTGGACCTCATAGCAAGGTGGGAGGAGAAATTAATAATTCTGTCATCTTTGGGTACTCAAACAAAGGACACGATGGGTTTTTAGGAAACTCTGTGTTAGGCGAATGGTGTAATATTGGTGCGGATAGTAACAATTCTAACTTAAAAAATAATTACGCTGAAGTACGTTTATGGGATTATAATACTGAAGGTTTTGCCAAGACAGGTTTGCAATTTTGTGGACTGATGATGGGCGACCACAGTAAGTGTGGCATTAATACGATGTTCAATACTGGTACTGTTGTTGGCGTCAGCGCTAATATCTTCGGAAGTGGTTTTCCGAGAAATTTTGTGCCAAGCTTTTCTTGGGGAGGACATGGAGGATTTATTACTTATAAAACGAATAAAGCCTTTGAAGTCGCCGAAGTTGTAATGAACAGACGTAACATAGCATTTACCACCTTAGATAAATCCATTTTAGAACATGTTTTTGAAATTACTAAAAGATTTAGGCGTGATTAGTTTCAGGATTACATTTCTTTTTTTATTTATAAGCAATTTGATTTTTGCACAAGATTCTGAGATTGTGCTTACCAACTTAGAGATGAACACTAAAAACCCTCATTTTGGTATGGCGCTTGGTCCTAACGGTAAGATTCTAATCACTTCCTTTAAAACCAATAAGAAAGGTAGAGTGATAATGGATGGTATAGACCCTGTATTAGGTCTATATGAGGGTAACGTGGAACCTAGTGGTGAGATTACTGACATATCTCCAGTTGAGTTTGCTCAGTCTGAAGACATTGAGCATATTGTTAGTGCAACCTATTCTCCAGATGGCAAAAAGTTATATGTGACGACTAAATATGGTAAACGTAAAAACAAACCTAAAGGAAACTTTAAGGAAACCAATTTACATATTGAGGTCGCAGAATATATTGAAGGCAAAGGGTGGTCTAATTTTACGGTTTTGCCATTTTGCAATCCAAAGTTTTCTTATGCGCATCCTTCAATTAGTGCAGACGGAAAAACGATGTACTTTATTTCTAGCGTAAAGGGACAGGGCAGTCAATTTACGAGAGGGAAATCAGATATTTATAAAGTTACTATTGATGAGAATGGGAGCTATAGTGAGCCAGAAAATGTAGGGATTAATGTCAATTCTTATGCGCAAGAGCTATTCCCGTTTATAAGTAGGGATAATACCTTATATTTTGCTTCGAGCAAACCTGGTGGTATGGGAAGTTATGATATTTATAAATCCGAAATGGACGACGAAGGCAATTTTAAAAAGGCAGAACATCTTTCTAAACCTATAAATAGTACTGCTAGTGATATTTGCTTTGTAATGGTTAGTGATAAAACAGGTTATGTGACATCTAAGCGTAAGTCTGGTAAAGGCGATGATGACATTTATTACTTTGTGATGCAGTAGTACTTATACTTGCAAGTAATTCTCAATAAACTTAATGAATTCATCCTTGCGACGACCAGAAATTACAATATTTTCACCAGTTACCATATTTACGCATAATCCATCTTTTTTGGTAATCCCCGTCATTTTTAAGGTATTAATGATATACGAATTGTGAACCCTATAAAATCCAGTGCCTTCTAATTTATTTTCAAAATCTTTGAGATGCTTGGTTACTGTAATTTTTTCTGATGATTCCAAAAACACATCCGTATAAGCTCCGCCAGCAGCGAGGTAAACAATTTCGTTAAGTTTAACTAACCTCATGCCGTCCAAATCTTTTAGCATAAGACTATTATCTTGCTTTGCTATAAATTGACTTGGATTTTTGTGTTGGTCTTCTTTACGAATCTCTTTTATTGCCTTATCTATTGCTAATTTAAATTCCTTGGTTTGTATCGGTTTAAGAATATAATCTAAGGCTCCAGATTTAATGGCTTCTATGGCATAATTTTCGTGCCCAGTGATAAAAATTATTTTAGCCTTATTCTTTTTTATTTTTTTCAGAATATCAAAACTTGTACTGTTTTTTCCAAGGTGGATATCTAATAGTAATAAGTCGTAGTCTATATTTTCTATTGATTTAAGCCCTTCGCTTATTGAAAAAGCGCTACTAATGATTTCAAAATCTGAGTCATAATACTTGTCAAGCAATGATTTTATAAGCTTGCAAATACGCTTGTCGTCATCTATAATTAATACTTTCATGCCGCTAAAACAGGAAGTTGAAATACGACTTCAGCTTCATTTTCTTTTTTAATGAAATTAAAATTTGCAGCTCTATTGTAAAGCTTACTATGCAATTCTATACGTTGTTTTGTGATTTGTAATCCTCTCGAAGGACTGTCTGGCCGTTTCTCAACAGAATTCTCAAGGACTTCATCTAAGATATTGTTTTTAATACTTATGAGCAATTGATTATTTTTTGACGAAAATAAAATTTCAATTTTTCCGTGTTTGTTAGAATTTGAATAGCCTCCATGTTCTATAGCATTCTCTAAAACCGTTTGTGTGATTGCGCTTGGTATTTTTGAATGGAGCAATTCATTTTGGTCTATATTAGAATCTATATAGTATTGAAAACTGTTCTCTAAGCGATGTTGCTGAATGCTGAGGTAATTTTCAATCATATTTTTTTCGTCATTTAAGCTCCATTCATCTTTGAAGGTACTTTCTAATACTAGCCTAGAAAATCTGGAAATACTGGATGTATAATTAATGAGTTTCTCGTTAAAACTGTGCTCCACCAATTCGGCTTGTAATGCTGTAAAAGCATTGTTGATATAATGCGGATTGAACTGTGAACGTGTCAGCTTTGATCTTAAGACTAAATTCTGAATTCTCCCCAGTTTTTTGTGGTATATAAACACAACACTGCCAAGAACTAAAACGACTATTAAGAGTCCAACTAAAAATAATATTTGATCGCGTTGTTGAGCTAATTTAACAGACGCAATTTCTTCTTTCTGCTTTAGTATAGTGATTTCACTATCCTTTTTTTCGGTTTCAAACTCTACCAATGTTTTTTGGAGATTTTGCATATCATTTTTTATAGTGATGCTGTCCATAAGGCTTATCATCTCCGCATTCACTTTAGTAGCTTCTTCAAAATCTTCTGTTTTAATAAGTACCTTGTTTTTTATGCTAAGTGCATACTTAAGACGTTTCAAATCATTTATTTGTCTAAAATAATTTGCTGAGGATTCTGCATATTCTAATGCTTTTTGAGATTCACCTTTTCGATAGTAAACTACAGATAACAGGCGTTCAGCATCGGCTTTTATTTCTTCAAAGGTATTAGTGCTTTTTTCAATAGAGTTCAGTCCTAACTCTTCAGCTCTGTCTAAGTTATCTTCTTCAAGATAAAGAAACCCTAAATTATTGCTTAACAGTAATTCCCTATTAATGATTTGATATTTTTTAGTTTGGACAAGTGCCTCTTCTAGGATATTAATGGCCTCGGGTCTTCTTTTGTTTAGCTGATAGATATATGCCAAATTATTTACTGCACCAAAATAGGATTCCTTATAATCATCTTTATTTTTTAATCTATTTGTTATTTCAGCAAAATATCTAATACCTTCCTTATAATTTTTTGATTTGGTATGTAGGTACCCAAGCATGTTTAGAACATAAACGTATTCGTCGAGCTTATCATTTGGGGATACAGTTTTTTCAAGCTCAGTCAATAGCGAAATGGCTTCATCATTTCTATTTAGAGCTACATAATTAGAAATGATACCTGTTTTACTTTCAATGGGATAGCGCCAAAGCTCATCGGGATCATTAAATTTTTGTGATACGCTTTCAGCTTTGGTGTAATAACCTAAAGATTCGTTATGCTTTCCAGAATCATATAAAGCACGTCCCTTTGTAATGTTGTAATGCGTTTTTAGATGATGATAGTCCGAATATTCTTTTAAATAAGCCTCAACCTGCTGTAATATCTCGTAGGTTTTATTGAGGTCAAAATTGCGATAGGTATTAGCTCTCAAAATATTTAGCCTATTAATTAAATAGTCAGTTTTTACGATTGACTTTAAGGAATCCAAATAAGCAATTCGGTTTTCATTGGTGGCCATTAGGTCTAAATTATTACTTACCGACTTAAAAAATGAGTGGTGCTCATCTAAAAGCTGTTGCTCATTGGTTTGCGAAAACATGGCAAAATGCATTGAGATTAGGCAGAGAAGAGTAAAATAGTGCATTGTAATTTTAATTTAATTAAAATTACAACTATTACTTCAGTATTCAATTTTCAAGAATTAAACGAAAAGTAGCATCCCTTAAATAAAACCTTACAGTTATAAAAAGGTGGGTCTTTGTATGTAGTAAGGTGGTTAGATTAGAGTCCAAATTATAAAATAACTTAACCATGAAAAAATTTTACTTATTATGTTTTATGCTATTTGCTTTTCATTTAGCATTTAATGCACAAACCTTGCAATGGGCAAAAGCCACTGGAGGAACAGGAAGTGATTATGCCAAAGATGCAGTTGTAGATGCATCAGGTAATGTATATATCGTCGGCGAGTTCTCAGGAACCGTTGATTTCGACCCTGGAGCAAATACCGTCAATAGAAATTCTAACGGCGGACTAGATATTTTTGTTTTAAAATTAGATAATAACGGAAATTTCGTTTGGATTAGAACTTATGGAGGAACAGCTGATGAAGTTGCTAGAACTGTTACATTAGATGACTCTGGAAAGGTCATCATAGGTGGTGGTTTTAGAAATACAGTTAACTTTTCTAATACAGGAACACCTTTAAATAGGACATCTAATGGTGGCGTAGATGCCTTTATCTTAGGACTTACTGCTGGAGGTGCAAACGATTATATATTGACTTTTGGTGGAACTGGAAATGATAATGTTTTTGACAATAAAGTTGATTTTAATAATGATCTTATTGTAACTGGGAATTTTTCAGCTACTGCAGATTTAAACCCAACCTCTGGAATACAAAATGAGACGGCTGGTGGACTAACGGACCCTTATGTTATGAAATTGAGTTTAGGTACATCAGGTCCTTCATTTTCTTGGGCAAAGACTTTTACCGGAAACGATACTGCATTTACAAGTTTTGGTAGGGCATTAGATTTAGATTCAAGTAATAATATAATATCAGTGGGTCGTTTTAGAGGCACCAACGACTTTGATCCAGGCCCAGGAGCAGCCAATAAAAGTCACACAGGAATTTATAATAGTTATATATCTAAATTAGATTCTAACGGAAATTTTGTTTTTGTCAAAACTTTAGACGGTGGAGAGCCTTTTCCTGAAGGTGAAGGTGTTGAAATTATGGATATTGTCATCGATTCTAATAATGATATTGTTACAACTGGGCGTTTTGATGGAACTACTGATTTCGACCCTAATGCAGGAACCAATAATTTATCTTCTGTTAATGCTACAGGTGATAATAAGCAATCTCTTTTTTTATGGAAACTATCAAATTCTGGCTCGTTAATTTGGGTTAGGGATTTTGACAGTACTTCAGATACATTATCATCTTTTTCAGTCGATATTGATAGTAATGATGACCTCTATTTTTCAGGTAGGTTTAGTGATAACTATCAACAGAACCCAAGTTCTAGTAGTTTTTTAACAGCCAACGGAACCTTTAACGGCTTCATGACTAAAATGACTAGTGCAGGCAGTTATCAATATACATTAAAAGTGGGTGAGAACGGAACAGATTATATACAACGTACAATTATTGATGGATCAGATATCATACAAGTTGGTCGTTACAGTGGATCAATTGATTTAGCTCCTGGTGCTTCAACTTTAACATTTAACTCAAATGGAAATTCTGACTTTTTTATCCAAAAGCTTCAAGAAAACTCATTGAGTAACGGCGATTTCTCAACTACAAACATCAAGATATATCCTAACCCCACCAAGCAATTCATTCTAATTAATGGACTAGAAGCATTCAATTATCAAGTGATAACCCTTCAAGGCAAAAAATTGTTGGAGGGCAATTATACAAGTGGATTAGATAAAATCGATGTTTCGAGCTTAAGTTCTGGTATGTATATCATTTCTATTTCAAATCAGGATGGTAGCCAAAGCATGACACATAAAATCTTAAAAAATTAATCACTATCTATTAAATTAGGAGAGATATGCTATGCGTTATCCCTCTCTTCTTCAATAGAAATCAACACTTGTTAAACCATATATAGCAGATATAAAAGTGTAACTAAGAAACAATTAATCGTAAATATATTAGCCCTAAACATTTAACCTATTTTATTATGAAAAAACAATTATTTATTTGGAGTGCTCTCGTTATTATGAGCTGTAGCAATGATGATTCTCCTACTGAAACCGAACCTGTAAATACAGCTCCTATTACAGAAGATGTGTCTTTTTCAGTTGATGAATATCTCACTTCAGATTTGTTAGGCACAATTGAAGCCTACGACAATGATGGAGATGATCTCACATTCTCAATTGCTTCACAAACACCAGCAGATGCCATGACCATAAATGAGACCAATGGTCAACTCATAGTACAAACACCCGATGCTTTTGATTTTGAACAACGTGATGAAGTTACAGCAACAATTGAAGTATCCGATGGTCAGTTAACTACATCGATGCAGTTAATAATTTCTATTAACGACGTGCCTGGGCCAGCGGGTAATCTTTTGGCGTATTACCC
Organism: Winogradskyella sp. A3E31; assembly: GCF_046720935.1. Lineage (NCBI taxonomy): Bacteria > Pseudomonadati > Bacteroidota > Flavobacteriia > Flavobacteriales > Flavobacteriaceae > Winogradskyella > Winogradskyella sp. A3E31. The sequence continues at coordinate 213,824 of NZ_JBHNWH010000003.1, read as the reverse complement.
TTTTAATAATGACATGGACGATTACTCTGGTAATGGCAATCACGTTACAAATAATTCTTCAACAGGAATAACGACTATACCTAACCGATTTGGTAAATTAGATTCTGCTGTGGAATTTAATGAAGGCTTTATGTCCATTCCTTCGTTTGGAGAGAATGCAACAGAATTTAGTATATCTGTTTGGGTGTATAAAGATACAAGCATGTCACCAGGATTTAATAATGCCATTATCTCCAAAGCTGGGGTGGATCGTGATTATGTCCTTCGCTTTGATGGTGATAAAATAAATGCACATTATTACAGAGATTTATATTATCACAATGCCACACCAGATTCGGTACCTTTAAATCAATGGATTAATGTAATCCTCACTGTTGAGGAAGAAAATAATACTTGGAGCGTTTACATTGATGGTGAATTAAAAATATCTAACCCTAATGCTTACAGCAATAATTGGACAAACAATTCAGTGGTTATTGGAGCGCTGGAAGAAGCTGGAGGAGAATACTTCAAAGGAAAAATCGATGATATATTGGTTTACGACCGTGTATTGAATGCTGCGGATATTTACGAAATATCTCGAAATCGTTATTAATTATGAGGGGTTATTTAGAGAAAAACCGACTAGAAATTACATTAGTTATAATGTATGCCTCAATCTATAGTGTCATAGTACTTTTGTAATATGAAATCGCTTTGTAGTTTTAGTTAGGTTTATAATTTAAGTGAGGAAGTCAATTCGACTTTCTCACTTTTTTTAATTCCAACAAATTAGTAGCATTAATTCCAAGACCTTCAATATTTTTTCGTGTAAAGCGAACCACTTCGTCATAATACAAAGGAACTATCGGGGCACTTTGCATAACTAAACTATCCATTGTGGTATATAGATGTGCTCTAGCTTCTGAATCCGTTTCCAAATAGGCTGCTTTGTATAGTGAATCAAAAGTATCACTTGTAAAATGGGTGTAATTTGGGCCATTAGGGGCAAAATTTTCGCTGTAATACAGTGAAAGGTAATTTTCAGCATCCGGATAATCGGCAATCCAGCTCGCTCTAAAAAAATTGAGTTGCCCATTAGCTTTTAAATCTTTTAAACTTGAAGCAGGGATCACATCCACATTAATTTCTAGCCCTATTTTTTGAAGTTCACGTTGAATATATTCGCAAAAACTTAAATAATTACTGGTTGTAGTTAATGTTATCAATGGATTTGTGTTTCCAGTTTCTGATTTATAATCTTGGATTAACCTCTTTGCTTCTTCGGGGTCATAGCTATATCCAATTTCTGAGTCGTATCCTGGTAGTCCTTTTGGTATAAACCCTCCATAAGCAGGTATGCCGATACCATTTCTCAAATAGGTGATCATTTTCTGTCTGTCAAACCCCATATTTACGGCTTTCCTCAGTTTTTCAGATTGAATTTCATCAACTTCAGACTCCATAAAGAAAGCGAGATATTCTGTATTAAGGTATGGACCTCTAATCATGTTGACATCATTCTTGTAACTCTCTTTTAATTGACCTTCAGATGTTAAAATTTCATCCTTGTAGGAAGCGTCCAGTCCTGAAACAAAATCGATATTACCTTGTGCAAACTGAAGAAATTCACTTTGTTTATCGGGTAAAAACGTAATAGAAATGGCTTCGAGATAGGGGAGTTTATCACCGTTTTTGTCCATTTCAAAATAATCAGTATTGCGCCTCATTACCAATTTAATGTTCTCTTCCCAGCGCTTTAATTTAAAAGGACCAGTTCCAATAGCATTCGACCTAAAGTCTGAGCCATAATGCTCAACGATTTCTTTTGGTACTACAGAACAATATTTCATGGTTAATAACCCTAAGAAGGCAGGGAACGGTTGCTTTAATTCAATGGTGAAAACGGAGTCATTTTCAGCATAAAAACGATCTACTTTTCCCATGACCCAACTACCAGGAGAGGCTACTTTTGGGTCTAATAAACGATTAAAGCTATATACAAAATCTTTAGCATTAACAGCTCTTGTAGAATCTCGGTTGTTGAGCCCAGTCGAAGTACTAAATAAGTGATGTTTATGGAACGTTACACCAGATTTCAGCTTAAAGCGATACCTCTTGGCGCTGTCACTTATTTCCCAAGATTCAGCTAAGGCAGGCTGTACATTAAGGCTGTCATCCATTTGTACTAAGCCATTAAATAACTGATTGGTTGCCCATATATCAGCTAGATCTTTTGAAAATGCAGGATCTAAAGAACCAATATTTTTGTGTTCGTTGTATCTAAAGACGAGGTGGTCTCTATTGGTGTTTTCGTTCTGTTTGCAGGATGATAAAAGGAAAATAAGGCAAATTGCTAGTACGTAGAAACTTACTTGTTTAGTATTACTTATTATCTGTTTTATCATTTTAGTATTAAGTTGTAAATTTGCAGCCTTGGTAAAAGTACAAGAATGAACGCCAATAAAAAAGTCGCATTTTACACATTAGGCTGTAAGCTGAACTATTCAGAAACCTCTACAATTGCTCGCTCTTTTAAGAGTGAAGGCTTTAATCGTGTAGATTTTTCTGAGAAAGCAGATATTTATGTCATTAATACATGTTCCGTTACAGAGAATGCAGACAAGCGCTTTAAAACGATTGTAAAACAAGCCCAAAAAGTAAATCCAGATGCCTTTGTAGCTGCCATTGGTTGTTATGCACAGCTAAAGCCTGAGGAACTAGCCGATGTCAACGGGGTTGACTTGGTGCTTGGTGCTACAGAAAAATTTAAGATTACGGACTATCTTAATGACTTGTCTAAGAATGATATGGGTGAGGTGCATTCTTGTGAAATTCAAGATGCGGATTTCTATGTAGGCAGTTATTCTATTGGTGACCGTACACGAGCTTTTTTGAAAGTACAAGATGGATGCGATTACAAGTGTACGTACTGTACTATTCCGTTAGCCAGGGGCATTTCTAGAAGTGATACTATGGAAAATGTGATTTCTAACGCTAAAGAAATTGCAAATAAAGGGATTAAGGAAATCGTATTGACAGGCGTTAATATTGGTGATTATGGTAAAGGTGAATTTGGTAACAAAAAGCACGAGCATACCTTCTTAGATCTAATAACCCAACTCGATGAGGTAGATGGAATTGAACGGCTTCGGATTTCTTCTATTGAACCAAACTTGCTTAAAAACGAATCGATTGAGCTCGTTGCTAAATCGAGAGCTTTTGTGCCTCACTTTCATATTCCATTGCAAAGTGGGAGTAACACACTTTTGAAGAAGATGAAGCGTCGATATATGAAAGAATTGTATGTCGATAGAGTAAAGAAAATAAAGGAAATCATGCCTCATGCTTGTATTGGGGTTGATGTCATTGTTGGTTTTCCTGGAGAAACCGATGAATTGTTTTTAGAGACCTACAATTTCCTCAACGAATTAGATGTTTCCTATCTGCATGTATTTACCTATTCTGAACGTGATAATACAGAAGCGGCTTCATTTGATGGTGTAGTGCCAAAGAATGTGAGGGCTAAACGTAGTAAAATGCTTCGTGGATTATCTGCAAAAAAACGTCGTGCGTTTTACGAGAGCCAAATAGGAACTAACAAGTCTGTCCTTTTCGAAGGTGAAAATAAAGCCGGTTACATTCATGGATTCACAGAAAACTATGTTAAAGTTAAAGCACCTTGGAACCCTGAATTGGTAAATACCATCCACAATATTCATTTAACTGAAATCGCTGAAGATGGGCTTGTTAGGCTTCAATTTGTTAAAGAATTGGCAGTTTAACAGAAATTATCCCCATTTGTCTAATATTTAGAGCCACTTTTAATTACTCTAATACATTTACAGCATTCAAAAAAACTTTAATATGAAGGCGCCCCAAAAATTCCTCCTATTATTTATCACGTTAGTATGTCTTTCATCTTGTTCAAAGGATGATATGGATTCTAGTTCTATGTATCAAGGAACATGGAAATTAACGGCAATAAATTTAAGTACACCGCTAGATTTAGATGGTGATAACATTGCTGATACCAATTTAGTAGATAAAATGCCTATTATTGATGGAACTATAATTTTTGATAGTGCATCAACTGGCTCTTACAATTATAACTCAAATGTATCTTTTAATACAAGATATGATAACGGAAAACTAATGTTTTTAGTGGCATCTTCTATTCCTCCTGGGGATCAATCGGTTTCATTTATTCATTCAGAATCATCAGATCAGATAACAATAAACGATGATATTACCTTTAATAAAGTAGGGTTAATAAATTCTGTTTTAACTGTAGATGGTAATACGTTGAAGATGAATGTTTCTAATGGCTTTGAAGTGACTGATATAGAGACTTTAGACATTGTAATATCCCAAGATGTAGAATACGTATTTAGCAAAAGCTAAAATTAAAATACAACCCACAAAAAAACCGAAGCCAACGCTTCGGTTTTTTTGTTTTTATTTGGTATAAGTCTAAATTCTAATACCTACAGGTAACATACGCTTGTACTTTCTGTTGCTTCTTACAAATTTTGCAATTTCAGGACTCGTTGGTACAACGCTAATGTTTCGTTCTTTGATGTTGTCAAAAACCTGTTTTAAAAAATCTTTTTCAAATTCATCCGACTTTAGATTGTCCGGGATAATCATTTTGGTCAAAAATATCTTGCGCTCTTGCAAAGAATATTCAATAATGGCCATGTCGTTTTCAACCTTTAATTCAAATTGACGTAAAAAATCATTGTCAATCAATTCAGCAGCTTCAGTCATATTTGTTTTTATTAAAATATTAGCGGTCGATAGTGTAGATGCTATATTATATATAGCTTTGTAGTGCAAAGATACAAAAAATAACCAAATCATTTAGGGTGATAGTGTTAAATGCTTTGTAGATAAAGGGTTATAGGAATAATAAGACAAATTTTTAGACTTAATGGGTAATATTGACGCTAAAAAGAATTTAAAAGTGGATGAAAATTATATCCACGTGTATTTAATGCCCGGATTAGCAGCAAACCCATCTATATTCGAAAACATTAAGTTACCCGAGGATACATTTAAAATTCATTGGCTAGAATGGGAGATCCCCAATTCTGATAACTCTCTTGAAGATTATGCCAAACGCATGTGCAATTATATAGAATACAAAGGCTCTGTACTTTTGGGAGTGTCATTTGGGGGGATGTTAGTTCAAGAAATGTGTAAGCATATTGATCTAAGAAAATTGTTTGTGGTATCTAGTATTAAATCCCATCACGAATTGCCCAAAAGGCTAAAAATCCTTCGAAAAACAAAAGCCTACAAGATTTTACCCACTAGATTAGTGAGCCATGTCGATGTACTTGAAAAATATTCGTTTGGCTCATTTTTTAAAAAACGATTGTCTTTATATAAAAAATACCTTTCTGTAAGAGATCCTAAATATCTAGACTGGGCCATAAAACAAGTAGTCACATGGAATCAAGAAGAGCCAAATCCAGATGCGACTTACATTCATGGAGATAAGGATATAGTTTTCCCACATTCTTGCCAAGGAAATTGTATAGTTATTAAAGGGGGCACTCACATAATGATCATTAATAAATTTAAATGGTTTAATGAAAATTTACCTAAACTTATATTAGATTGAATTTGAATTGAATGTGATAATTATATACATTTATAGAAAATATACTTGCTATGAAAACAATTAAAAATATACTGAGTGCAATAGGTCTAATCTGTATATCAGGACTATTCATATTTGCCGTTCAAAATGACAAAGCACCTTCCGATGATAAGGTTGCAAAAGAAGATCCTTTGGTCAATGACTACAATGTCTATGCACTGGAAGTACCAATGGATTTGAATTTTGCTGGAGAACCTGTACCACTTCAAAATCCCGATATCTATGAGCGTATGGATAGGGAACTGCTTGTTAACACCTATTGGCAATCTAACGGATTGTTGATGTTTAAAAGAGCAGAAAAATACTTTCCGGTAATAGAACCTATTCTAAAAAAGAACGGAATACCTGATGATTTTAAATATTTGGCAGTCATAGAAAGTGGCTTGACTAATGCAGTATCGCCTGCTGGAGCAAGAGGGGTTTGGCAAATAATGCCAGCAACAGGACGAGAAAATGGTCTTGAAGTGAATGATAATGTTGACGAGCGCTACCATTTGGAGATGTCAACCGAAGTAGCTTGTAAATACCTTAAGGAAGCCAAAGAAAATTTAGGAAGCTGGACATTGGCCGCTGCAGCATATAATGCAGGTAATGCTGGGATTTCGAGACGATTAAGAGAGCAACAGGTTACGGATTATTACGATTTGCTTTTGGGGGAGGAAACCGGGCGTTATATGTTTAGAATCGTTGCATTGAAGGAAATTCTATCCCATCCGCAGAAATACGGTTTTAACTTTAATAAAAATCAATTGTATAAAAACGTGCCAACCTATGAGGTTAAAGTAGATACCGCAGTTACCGATTTTGCCCAATTTGCAAAACAATTTGAAATAAATTATAAAATCTTAAAACTCCACAACCCTTGGCTACGAGAGCCTCATCTCAATAATAAGTCAAGAAAATTATACCACATTGAAATCCCTGAGAAAGGCCATTACTCGGTAAACCCTTAACTGTTTGGATTATGTGAAAGATAATATCTGGCAAATTCTCATAGTGTTAAACTATGTATTGGCCATTTCTGGTGTAATTACTATCTTATTAAGAAAATTAAACCCTACAAAGACCTTAAGCTACATTATTGTGCTTTTGGTCTTTCCTTTTGTTGGGCTAATCGCTTATTACCTTTTCGGTCAAGAATATAGGAAGAATAAGATTTTTAGTCGAAAAAATGTTCTGAATCAAAATGTTGTAAAGAGAATTCAAAATGACTTAGAACTTGATTCGCGCACCATAGATGAAGTAGATTCCATTTTAGATGAAAAGTCTAAATTGATAAGGCTGCTTTACAATAATGAAAACTCTAAACTTTCCGTTAAAAATAAAGCCCAGTTGCTAAAAAACGGAGATGAAAAATTTGAAGCATTATTTGCGGATATTGATAAGGCTGAACATCATATCCATTTAGAATACTTTATCATCAAGGACAATAAAATAGGAAAAAAAGTTTTAGATACCCTTTGCCAAAAAGCGAAAGAGGGTATAGAGGTAAGAATAATTATTGATGATGTGGGGAGTTCAATATCTTCAAAATATAAATCCAAACTAAAGGATTGTGGAGTGCAATTGTACTCATTTATGCCTGTTCTCTTTTCTAAATTCACTGGTAAAATGAATTATAGAGACCACAGAAAAATTGTGGTTATAGATGGTAAAATAGGATATGTTGGGGGTATAAATATTTCGGACACCTACGTCAACGCCAATAATGAAAAGTATTGGAGAGATACTCATCTAAGGATTGAAGGTGAAGCAGTAAAATCCCTTCAGATTTTATTTTTTACAACTTGGGATTTTGTCACTGATCATGATATTAAGATCTCAAAAGCGTATTTTCCAGAACATAAAATAAAGGAAGATGTGCCCATCCAGATTGCTGCGAGTGGTCCAGATACGGATTGGTCTAACATTATGGAGTCTGTTTTTGTAGCCATTACCAATGCTACTGATTATGTATATATCACAACCCCTTATTTAATACCAAGCGATGAAATTATAACAGCATTACAGGTTGCTGCACGGAGCAATATTGATGTTAAGATAATTGTACCTAAAGAGTCTGATTCGTGGATAGCGGAATACGCTACTAATTCTTACTTAGGGCGTCTTTTAGAAGCTGGGGCTAGCATTTACCATTACAAAAAAGGGTTTATACATGCTAAAACAATGGTAGTTGATGATGTGTTTAGTACCATAGGTACGGCAAACATGGACTACAGAAGCTTTAATATTAATTTTGAGGTTAATGCTCTTATTTATAATAAGGAAACAACTATAGCTTTAAAATCGCTTTTTAAAACAGATTTAGAGGACTGTGAGCAGTTAACACTTAAATCTTGGCGAAATCGTCCCAAAAGGATTAAAGTTGTTGAAGCAGTAGCACGATTGATGGCACCTTTACTTTAGTGGTTATCTTCGGCTTCGTCGTTGTTGCCTAGGAGATGTCGGTTGGCCGTAATGCTGTTTCGGAATAGAAGCCTTTTTCATTTGTTGCTTCATCACTTTAATCTGGTCGGCAAGCATATTTCTTTTATCGAGCTTATCAGCCTCAGCTAACAACTTTTGTGCTTCAGCCTTTCTTCTTTTGCTAAAAGCAATACCAGCAAGATTCAATTTTGCCATTGCCGCGTCATGATCCATTGATAGCCCCAAACTCAGTGCTTTTTTAAAGTACTTTTCAGCATCATTCATGTTTGTTTGAGACACCATAATGCCATTAAGATAATTAAGGTATCCTTGCTGCTTCTTAACTAAAGCTCCTTCAGGATTTTTAATTTTATCTAGCCACTTTTTAGCGCCTTCAAAATCTTGTTTTCTCAACTTAAAAAATGCTAAAAGAATCATTTCATTCTTAAAATACAGAAAAATGAATATTGTTGATAACAGAATATACATGATGCCATTTCCTATTTCACCTTCTGTAAACTGATAAACAGCATAGGCAACAATTAAAAAAGCAATAACAAGTTTTATATTTTTATTGAACATATAGTATTGACAATTTAGGAGGGCAAAGGTAATAAAAACAAATAAAAATATTTTTAAAAGAGCTCTTGTTAAAGTAAAAACTTGTTGTATATTTGCACGCAGTTTTGGAATAGCATCCAACTAAAGAAATAAAGTAAGATTTAAAGATATAGAGTAATGCCAAAAAGAACGTTTCAACCATCAAAAAGAAAGAGAAGAAACAAGCACGGTTTCAGAGAAAGAATGGCTTCTGTTAATGGAAGAAAAGTTTTAGCACGTAGACGTGCTAAAGGTAGAAAGAGATTGTCTGTATCTTCTGAAGCTAGACATAAAAAATAATGATTAACAATTGTTAATATTTAAAGGTGTTACTTAGGTGTAACGCCTTTTTTTATACCCTATCGATACCTATTTTTGTAAACCAAAATCATCAAAATAATGCCGAAAAACAAAAACATTAAATCTATTCTTCTTATCGGGTCTGGCCCCATCATTATTGGTCAGGCATGTGAATTTGATTATTCCGGATCACAAGCCTTACGTTCTTTACGTGAAGATGGAATAGAGACTATTCTAATCAATTCAAATCCGGCAACCATAATGACAGATCCTGCAATGGCAGATCATGTGTATTTATTGCCTTTGACTACAAAATCATTAGTAAAAATTTTAAAAGAGCACCCACAAATTGACGCTGTATTGCCTACTATGGGTGGTCAAACTGCTTTAAACCTTTGTATTGAGGCAGATGAAAAAGGGATTTGGGAAGATTTTAATGTCGATATTATTGGGGTCGATATAGATGCAATAAATATTACCGAAGATCGAGAAAAGTTTAGGGAATTAATGTTAAAAATTGGTGTTGGCATGGCACCACAAGCAACAGCTACATCTTATCTTAAAGGAAAGGAAATTGCTCAAGAGTTTGGTTTTCCATTGGTAATTAGAGCTTCTTATACTTTGGGTGGTGCAGGTGCTTCGTTTGTATATAAAGAAGAAGATTTTGATGAAATGCTGACAAGAGGTCTTGAAACTTCGCCAATTCACGAGGTGATGATTGATAAGGCTTTGATTGGCTGGAAAGAATATGAGCTTGAGCTTTTACGCGATAAAAATGATAATGTCGTTATCATTTGTACCATCGAAAATATGGACCCTATGGGGATTCATACTGGAGATTCTATTACAATTGCGCCTGCAATGACCTTATCGGACGCAACGTATCAACGTATGCGAGATATGGCAATACACATGATGCGTAGCATTGGTGATTTTGCTGGTGGTTGTAATGTGCAGTTTGCTGTAAGCCCAGATGAAAAAGAAGATATAATTGCCATAGAGATTAATCCAAGAGTATCAAGGTCATCAGCATTGGCTAGTAAGGCTACAGGGTATCCAATCGCTAAAATAGCTGCAAAGTTGGCAATGGGCTATACATTAGACGAATTGGACAATCAAATAACAAAACTCACTTCAGCGTTATTTGAACCGACTATTGACTATGTTGTGGTAAAAATACCAAGATGGAATTTTGATAAGTTTGAAGGTTCTGATAGAACTTTAGGACTACAAATGAAGGCCGTTGGTGAGGTAATGGCCATTGGTAGATCTTTCCAGGAAGCGTTACATAAAGCCACACAATCCTTAGAAATAAAGCGTAATGGTCTCGGCGCTGACGGTAAAGGTTATAAGGATTATGAAACTATTATTGAAAAGCTGACATACGCTAGTTGGGACCGTGTATTTGTTATATATGATGCCATTGAAATGGGTATACCATTAAGTCGTATCCATGAGATTACAAAAATTGATATGTGGTTCTTAAAGCAATATGAAGAGCTGTTTCAACTTCAAAAAGAAATATCGACATACAAAATAGACACTGTTGAAAGAGAATTACTGCTCGAAGCTAAGCAAAAAGGGTATGGTGATCGTCAAATTGCCCACATGTTAGGTTGTTTAGAGAGTCAGGTATATAACAAAAGAAAAGAGCTTAAAATTAATAGGGTTTTTAAGTTAGTAGATACATGTGCGGCAGAGTTTACAGCTCAAACACCTTATTATTACTCAACCTTTGAAAGTGAAGTAGAGTATCCTGATGGGACAGTAACTGTTCATAATGAGAGTGTGGTTACAGATAAAAAGAAAATAGTAGTATTAGGTTCTGGTCCTAATAGAATAGGGCAGGGCATTGAGTTTGATTACTGTTGTGTCCATGGTGTTTTGGCAGCAGCTGAGTGCGGTTATGAAACCATAATGATTAACTGTAACCCTGAAACAGTTTCTACGGATTTTGATATTGCAGATAAACTGTATTTTGAACCTGTCTTCTGGGAGCATATTTATGACATCATTCAGCATGAAAAGCCAGAAGGAGTCATTGTGCAATTAGGTGGTCAAACAGCCTTAAAACTTGCTGAAAAACTTGATCGTTACGGTATTAAAATCATGGGAACAACCTATCAGGCTCTTGATTTGGCTGAAGATCGTGGAAGTTTTTCAAAACTACTTCAAGAAAATAATATTCCATACCCAGAGTTTGATACAGCGGAAACTGCTGATGAAGCACTTGCGGTAGCAGATAAGCTTAATTTTCCAATTTTGGTTCGTCCATCATATGTACTTGGTGGTCAGGGGATGAAAATTGTAATCAATAAACAAGAGTTAGAAGAGCACGTCGTTGATTTATTGCGTAAAATCCCGAATAATAAATTGCTTTTAGACCATTATTTAGATGGTGCTATAGAAGCAGAAGCGGATGCTATTTGTGATGGGGAAAACGTTTATATCATAGGAATAATGGAGCATATTGAACCATGTGGAATTCATTCTGGTGATAGTAACGCAACATTGCCACCGTTTAATTTAGGTGAGTTTGTGATGCAACAAATTAAAGACCATACACATAAGATAGCTCTAGCTTTAAATACCGTTGGTTTAATAAACATTCAGTTCGCCATAAAGGATGATATGGTTTACATTATTGAAGCTAACCCAAGAGCCTCTCGTACTGTGCCTTTTATAGCAAAGGCCTACAAAGAGCCTTACGTCAATTATGCCACCAAGGTGATGTTAGGTGAGAATAAAGTCACTGATTTTGACTTTAACCCACAATTGGAAGGTTATGCTATTAAACAACCGGTATTCTCGTTCAATAAGTTCCCGAATGTGAATAAAAAGTTAGGTCCAGAAATGAAGAGTACGGGAGAAAGTATATTGTTTATAGATAGTTTAAAAGATGATGAGTTTTACGATTTGTACTCAAGACGTAAGATGTATTTGAGTAAGTAAAATAATTGAATTTCTCAAGACTTATTGATTGTCAATGTGTTATTGGTCGATTTTTTAGTTAAAATTTCGATAATTATCTCATATAATCAATATTTTTTCTAACTTAGATTGATTAAAGCCCTAAACTATGAAGATAAAATTACTCGTTTTATTATTATTAATCGGTTCTTATTCGGCATTTGGTCAATCAAATTCCAATGATGTGGTACTTAATAATTCTACAATTGTAGATGATTTTAGTATTAAACCCAATCCTTCTAGTAATTTCCTAAACATTAAGTTAGATGAATTTACTACCGAATTAAGTATTGAGGTTTATGATGTACTTGGAAAACGTATTTACAATGGCAAATTAACAAAGCTAGAAACCTCTATTCAAGTATCAGGATGGAAGTCAGGTGTTTATCTCGTGCGTGTTTCAAATGACATAACAACACATACTAAACGTTTTATGAAGCAATAACAATAATATTAAGAAAAAATACTAGATATCACTTCAATTGAGGTGCTATTTTATTTTTCCGCTAAATCAAACTCAAAAACGACATCTACCTCCCGCGATAATTTATTACTAACGATTTTTGGAATTTTTATATCAAAATCACTAACATCTACTTGGAAATTGCCCGAAATTAAGATAGAATTTTTTGAAGTTTTTACAATAGTCAAAGTCTCGTTCTTTAAAGACTTGGTTTTTCCGTGGAACGTTAAATCTCCATTATAAATTATTTCTTTTGGGTTGTTGTCTATTGCATTAAGATCAAAACCAGTAATAGTACCTTTAAAAGTTGCTTTTGGATATTTGTCTGACTCTGCATAGTTTTCATTAAAATGCTCTTCCATTAAGGCGTTTTTAAATCGAAACCCTTTGACCAATACCAAAGCGGCAAACTCACCATTTTTTGTATTAAGAATAGCTGTGGAATTGCTATTCTTTGCTTTTACCTCTTCAAATGATGGCACAGAAGCTTCAAACTGAACTGTCCCTGTTTTGGTAAGGTATCTTTCTTGTGCAAAACTAAAAGTTGCAACACACAAAACTAAAATGCTGATAATCTGTTTCATATTATTGTTCAATAAATCCTTCATCTTCCCATTGTTCTATTAAATCTATTAAATTTTGGGGCAATCTTGAACCACCAAGTGGCATAAAACCACTTTCACCTGGCTGACTTGATATTCGGTTAATTAACCCTCTGTTTTCTACAGCATCAACAACTTGGCTATAGTTGACCATAGAGTTTGGCGCTGCATTGGTAGGTGGATCACCGTGACAAGATGTACAGTTGGTTTGTATAATTGGTCTTACATCGTCAACATAAGTAATCGTATTTGGCTGAGGTGTATTATCAATTAAATCATCTTCACTATCGTTGGTACATGATGTTGTAAATAACATAATTGTCGATAGAAATAAATATAAATGTTTTCTTTTCATAACATTAAAAATTAAAATCTGCGACTTAAATTAAACCCAAAATAAATATCTCCATCACCCCAATCTCCTGTGGCTTGCCCAAGAAACCCATTGGTATTCATAGCCTGCGAATTGGTAAAATGCATCTGGAACACATGGCCACCGGTTTCTAGATCAATACCTATAGATAACGGATTTTTAAACGGTGAAGTATCTGACCTATTGAGGTGCCATCCATAATCCATATTTAATGACCAGCGTTTTCCTAGCTTATAACGTCCACCTAAACCTAATGCAAACTGAGAATTATCTTGATTATTGTCAACAACATAATTATCATGAAAGTACGTAGGTGCTAACTCTAAAGAAAGTTTAGAACTCATTTTACGGGCTATCAAAACTTGGGTTGTATAGCCCAGCCTATTATCAAATTCTAATTTTGGTAAATTATCTTTATCCAACGCAGTATTTATAAGAATTGAGTTGTACCCTACAATTGTAAAAGGAGAACCTCCTTCGCTTTGTTGAACCAAGCGATATTTTAGAGCAGCTTCATATATTTTTTGAAAAGAACTACGTGAGGCACTTATATTAAGCCAATCGTTAATTCCATAGACAAAATTTAGCCGTGTTACAGCATCATCCAAACCAAAGAAGCTTTCAAAACCATTTTCTATGCTCCCAAAGCGGTGGGCAACTATAAAAGTGAGCTCGCCTTTTGCAACTAATTTCGTAGATTCAAAATTTACTATTTTCAAGCCCTTAAATGTTGCTATAGCGTAGTTGTCAGCGACAGCAACGGAGTCAATTTCATCTAACAAATCATCTTGTGAATAGATTGAGAGTGACATAAGACAAAGACAATAAACTAAATATTTCATACTTTAAAATTTAATTCAAAATGGAGCACTGATCTAGTTTTATTTCCCCTAAAAGGTCATCATAGCCTATACAACGTCCCTTAATAGATATAGTTTCTCCTATTACAATTTCATTGGTATTAGCACCACTTTTAAGGTCACAAAAAATAGTATTATCTAATGTCAATGTATTTAATTCAAATTCAGATACTTTACCAGAAACAATAATGGTTTTATTGAGATAGTTGTTTTGAGCTTTTAGAGGTTCTGATTGAAATTCTGAAGCAATTTGTACAGCAGAAATCTCAAACTCTGCTTTTTCGGATGAAATGTCCCTGTGGTCCTTATTGATGTACCTATATAGGAAATATGCTCCAACAATAAGAGCGACGAATAAAATGACCCACTTTTTCTTCATAGCATAAAAAAGTTGAATATAAATATAGCGAAAATTAAGATAAGGTCAGAGTCATGTCTAGAGTCTTTAAAACTCTAATTTAATTCTGTAATCCTTTAAAAGTGATAAATGTTCATCTATGTTTTTATATATTTCGTTTAGAGTTTCCTGTTTTTTGAATTCGCTCTCTTTTCTAGAAATAGCCTTAATAAACCGCTTTGCTTCTAATTTTGAACTTATAATAAGTCCAGGGACATTAATAGATTGTCCTTTATCATTTTTTGCAACCATAGTAAAAAATGAAGAATTACAATGCTTTTTTAAACCAGTTTGTATGTTTTCTGAATCTACACGTATACCAACAACCATAGACGATGAGCCCACATAATTTACAGATGCTTTCATGGTCACTAGTTCCCCAACTTCTATGGGGTTTCTGAAATTGACTTTGTCAACAGAAGCTGTAACACAATAACTACCTGAATGTTTTGAAGCACATGCAAATGCTACTTGATCCATTAAATTAAGAATGTACCCGCCATGGATTTTACCTCCAAAATTAGCGTGAGAAGGCAACATCAATTGAGATATAAGAATCCGGGAATCTTCTATAGATTTAAACATAATTGATAAGGCTTAAATACAGCAAACCTACGAGTATGGCAATACCAAAACTCAATAAGGTTCCGATTAAAATATACTCGGTGAGTTGTCGTTCCTTAGAATTAGAAATATCCCCAAATCTAAATACGGACTTAGCAGTGATTAAAAAACCGACGGCCTCCCAATGATCTAAGGCAATAAAAGCAAATACTAATAGACGCTCTAAAATACCAATGTATTTGCCAGCGTCTTTTAAAGACTCATTGTCTTTTGCTATTTTTTTAAGGTTCCATTTACTAAAAACAATTCCCATGATTATAGATGTGGGCATTGTTAAGAATAAAATGCAAATAATTAGTATTAGCTGTTTTGGATCGAAAGTAAATACAAATTCATAGCTGTCTCTATAAAAGAAAGTAGCCAAGCCAAAAATGGTGATGACATGCAGTAATTGGTCTATAAAAAATAGCCAACGCTTGTTCTTTTTAGTTTGAAGTAAAAGTTTTAATGCATCTATAACAAAGTGAATTAATCCGATGGATAGTATCAATTTCCAGTATGAAGCATCCCATACAATTAGAAACATTAGTACAACATGAATTAATATATGAGCATACAGCCATAACGATGCCAGTTTCTTTTTCTCTTTATCCTTAACCCATTTTTTGGGCTGTAAAAAGAAATCTCCTATGAGGTGTGCAAGAATTAGTTTTAAAAGTAGTAGTGTCATTTGAGTTGGGCTATTTTTTTTCTAAACATAAGGTCTAATGCTAATATATCATCTAAGTAAGCTCTTTTTTGGCGCTTACTGACAGCGTCTTGGTTTATACCCACTAATTTAGCCAATTCTGATTGAATCATATTTGGGTGTTCTAAACTAAGCTTTACAATCTCTGCTGAGTTCACCGTCCAATTATCCATTGCTATAAGTGCTAGTTTAAAATATAGATTTAATTCTTCATTGATGGTAGTGTCTTTTGTTTTGATCTTAAGGTTTTGTTTCTCCTTTTTAAGGGTTTCAAAGGTTTCACCAGAATAAACAAAAGCCTCCCCATTAGATTCGCTTACCGTATCTCCCTGATGAGATTTACCTCCAATGCCAATAGACATACGTACATCTAAACCTTTTACCGATTTTAAGAACGATTTTATATAAACAGAAGTGCTAAAGCTATCCTCAACGTTATTACATTCTAATTGAAAGCTATCTCCTCTGTATATGTCATAAAATGATGCGTTTTTTGTAACATCTGATAAAGCTGATTTTAAAGGAGTAAGCCAAATATTCTCATCTTTTGTCTTCCTAGATTTTATAATATCACCTGTTATAATACCAGTCATAGTATATATATTTTATACAAATATATGCCTTTTTTATGGAATAAACTAATTTATGCCATTAAAATGGAATAATATTAATTATGCTATTATTATGGAATAATTTATAAATAACTAAGAAAGGTTTATTCAATCTCTTTTTCATGCCATTTATTTCGTATGCCGTATTCGGTTTCAGCCTTTTGAAATAAACCAACTATAATAAATACAATACCCAATAGTGAAAGGAAAATTATAAGGAAAACATTAAAACCAGCATTTGTTGTTATTTTATAATCTGTAATTAAAAGCACTAAGGCAAAGCTTATAAAAACAATACCTAAAATTATAGCTCTAGCGTAAGATACCCTGAGAGTCCATTTGTAGATAATATCTATTGTTTTTTTATTCAAAATCTTTAAAAATCCGTCTTGTCGTCTTGACTTATCTTTTCTTCAAATTCTTTACGAATGTTAAAAGCTATAATAATTATTACTATACCAACAATTATTGCTGATATTGAAACAAAATACTTTAATCCTTCATTATTAAAATCATTATCATCAAAAAGAATAAGTGTTCCGCTTGATAGGGCCATAATTCCAAAAATAAAAATTACTACATAATTAATTCTTCCAATATATCTAATAAAATTACTTCGCTCAATCTTCATTCAATGAACGTTTGATTATTTTTTCGGGAAGTGATTTTTTAGCTTTAGCCCCCATTTTTTTTATTTTTTCAACTCTAGATATCAAATTGCCTTTTCCTTCAACTAATTTGTTCATGGCAGAAGAATAATCACTCTTAGCAGCATCTATCTTTTTTCCAACACCAGTTAAATCTGTTACTAAACCTTCAAACTTGTCATAAAGAGCTCCAGCTTGGCGAGCAATTTCAACGGCGTTTTGTTGTTGCTTTTCATTGTTCCACATGGTATCAATAGTACGCAACGTAGCCAAAAGAGTAGAAGGTGTAACAATGACAATATTTTTTTCAAAGGCTTTATTATAAAGTGAATTGTCTTCATTTATGGCAATTGCAAAAGCAGGTTCAATAGGGATAAACATCAATACAAAATCAGGGGACTCTATGTCGTATAAATCTTGGTAGTTTTTAGCAGATAACTGATCGACATGTCGCTTAATGGAGTTAACATGGGCTTTTAAAAAAGCATCACGTTCTTCGTCTTCGGCATTTACCAAACGCTCATAATCCACAAGTGATACCTTAGAATCTATAATCATCTTTTTGGAGTCTGGTAGATGTAAAACAACATCTGGCATTACTCTCGTGCCATCTTCTCGTTGAAAGTTTTGCTGCACAAAATATTCACGATCTTTTTCTAAACCAGATTTTTCTAAAACACGCTCTAAAACTAACTCACCCCAATTACCTTGTAATTTGCTATCGCCTTTTAAAGCCTTTGTGAGATTAGTGGCTTCTTTGGTCATTTGTATATTTAAATCTTTTAGACCAAGTAGTTGCTCTTTTAAGGCAGAATGCATACTGATACTTTCTTTTTGGGTGTCTTCTACCTTTTTCTCAAACGTTTTTATTTTTTCTTCTAGCGGATTTAGAATGTTCTTAATATTCTCTTTATTCTGAAGTGTAAACTTTTCTGATTTTTCATCCAGAATTTTTGAAGCCATTAACTCAAAGTCTTTTCTCAACTGCTCTTGCTGCTTTACCAGTTCTTCATCTTGCTTTTTCGATTGTTCATAAAGGTTTTGATACTCAGTATTTCTTCGAGTTAATTCTGAGTTTAAGAACTCTTTTTCTTTACGGATATCTTCACGTTCAAATTCAATCTTATTAATTGTCTCTTTTAATTCGATTATGGTTTCTTCTAATTGGCTCTGACGTTCCTCTAAAGTACTACGTTCACTTTTGCTTTTTAATTGTGCGAATTTAAATCCGATAAAAGCACCAATGCCAGCTGAAACAATTATGGTGATTAATAAAATGAGTGTATCGTTCATGAAATGGTTGAAATTTAACCAAAGATATATGTTTTGGTGAAAAATAAAGTATTGAAGTTTAGGATATATATTAGTTTATTAGAACATTAATATCATTAATAATTCGTTCTATTTCGTCTTCATCTGTACCGTCATAAATTCCTCTAATTTGCTTGTTCTTATCTATTAAGATAAAATTTGGAGTATGAATAAAATCCTGTAGGCCACCATCACCACTTTCTAAAACAGCAAAATAGCTTTTGCGCGCCAAATTGTAAATATGCTTTTTGTTTCCAGTGGTAACATTCCATTTTGCATCAATAACACCTTTATTGTTGGCGTAATCTCGTAATACTGAAACACTATCTATTTCTGGAGTGACGGAAAGTGATAGCAACATAACGTCATTTTCATTTTTGAATTCATTTTGAATTTTTACCATGTTGTCTGTCATGATTGGGCAGATAGAGCCACAACGCGTAAAGAAAAAATCGGTTACATAGATTTTATCTTTGTAGGCTTGTTGGTTGATAACTTCCCCGTTCTGGTTGATGAGTTCAAAATCTGAAACAGTGTGTGCTTTACTTTTATCTTGGAGACTTTCATCAACCAACTCAGGATTAAAATTTGAAGGATTATAAATAGGAAGTGTTTCTTTCGGAAAAAAATAAGTGGAAGAAAAATAGGCCAACACAAATACCAAGATTATACTCAATATAAGTGTTAGCCTATTTATTTTCAATTTTGACATTAGAAAGCTATTTTCAGTTTAAAGATTAGAATTTTAAATTGAATATTTACATTACGGAAGTTTCAATTTCGATATCCGCATCTTTCCAAGCTTTAGAAAATTCTTTTTTTATAGCATTTGCTTCCTTAGTTTTCCCTTGGGCAACAAGACTATTATAAAGTCCCGTAAGCGACCAGCCATTTTGCCTCAAAATGTTTAAATCTTGTTTGTAAACAATTTCGGCATCTTCATATTTTTTTGCTTTCATTAAGACAGCACCTAAGTTTTGTCTGGTCGGAATATGCCAAGCCGCAGGTTCGGTATAAGTTAAATTATCTTCATGTTCTACCGCTTTTTCAAGATGTTTAATAGCTTCCAAAATGTTTCCTTTGGCCGCTTTCAATTCACCTGCAACTACCTCGTAAGCAATATTGGCTGCGCGTACAGATGGATTGTGAGGCGTAGCTATTAAATTTTCAAGTTCTGGATCATTTTTAAGAGATTCAATCGCATCTAATTCTTCTTGTGCATCTTTCAGATTTCCTTTTCTGATAAATGCAATTCCTCTTGCGTAATGTCTTATGAGATTGAGGTGTTTTATTTCAGCGTTTGGAGCTGGAATGGTCAAAATTTCATTCCATTTACCAAATCTAGTATACGCCAGCATTGGTGTTGATGCAAAATCTTGTAAGAAAGGCATGGTTATGAACTCGCCAACCGGAACTTTTTCCGCTGTCTTTTTTGCAGCATCAATAGCAATATCGCTCGCTCCCAATAGACTTGCTGATGACCATAAAAAATGAATATTATGAGGGTAATAACCTAGGGGATACAAACCTTGAGCAAAACATTGTGAGATATAATCTTCATCGGCTAAAATTGCCTTTTGATTAGCGATAACAGCATCTTTATATCTGCCTACTCGAATATAAATGTGGGATGGCATATGAACGATGTGACCAGCACCAGGCATCAAGGAGGCAAGTTGGTCAGCACTTGCAACTCCAAGGTCTGGATAAGGCAGTTCCACCATATGAATATAATAATGATGGCCACCAGGATTTTCGGGTTCTTTTGCGATGGCTTTTTCTAAAGCAGTCTTTGCTTCTTTAATATTTGGTGAAGGATTCCCGTCTTTGTCCCAATAATTCCAAGGTACTGTGTTCATAATCGATGCAGCATATAGAATTTGCATATTAGCATCTTCGGGAAACTGTTTCACAGCCTTCTCCATGGCATGCATGTACTTCATATTTAATTCTGGAACATCTGCTGTTAAATCATTACTATATCTAGAGGTTAATGCTTTAATTAAGGCTTGCTCCATTGAAGTAGACTTTGCTGCCAATTCTTTAGCTTTTGCCAAGGCTTCATTTATTTTGATTTTGCGCTCTTCAGTTGGCAGTGGATCATTAATGTTTGGACCAAGGGCGTAGGCCTGACCCCAAAAGTTCATGGCCGCATTAGGATCTAATCGCGCCGCTTCCATAAAGGAGCGATGTGCTTCAGCATGATTAAAAGCATACACTAGTTTCAAACCTTGGTCAAAAAATGCCTGTGATCGCTCGTTGTCCGTACTTATTTTAAAATGAAGATTTCCTAAATTTTTAAACAGTGGTGAAATCTGTTTAGTCGTATCTGTAACTTCCAATAAGTATTTGGTGGAAGTACATTTAACAAAATTCATTGCTAATTTGGGTGGTGGATCTGTTATTGCTTTGGACTGCTCGGTAAAAATGAAATAAGCAAGTATTACTGCAATAAGACCTACGAGTAAGATGTTGGTTTTAGTTTTCATAATCATTCAAATTAGAAAAGAGAAAGTGTCACTTAGATAAGGAAGCTTTGTTGAAGATTTCAAATACAATTAAGTTATTGATAATCAGCCATTAAATGTACTAAAATTAATTTAAAACAAAGACTATTTTAAAAAAGTGTCGATTGGTAGAATATCAAGTAAATCACTTTTTTACCTTAAAACTACCTGTCTTACTATCAAAATCAATCAAGTCTTTAGGAAATAGACTTTCAAACGTACCTCGTTCAATTAATTTGCAAGGTGAGTCGGACACAACTTCATTTTCGGTCATAACTATCATCTGGTCGCATAATTGAATGGCCAAATCAATTTCGTGCGAAGAAAAAAGTATCGTCTTTTTGGTTTCTTTGGTTAGTTTTTGGAGCAACTTTAAAATATAGGCTTTGTGGTACATGTCCAAGTGAGTCGTCGGCTCATCAAGAATGATGAGATCTGTATCTTGGGCAATAGCACGGGCAATCATCACTTTTTGTAGCTGTCCATCACTAAGCTCAAAACAACGCCTCGATTTTAATACTTCTATACCGATTAATCGCAAGGCATTATCGACTATAGATTTGTCTTCTTCTGTCAATGTACCAACCCAGTTGGTATAAGGATGCCTACCAAGTGCAACTAATTCGTACACCGTGCTGTTTTTTGAATATAGAGGTTCTGTTAACACAAGGCTCAATTGTTTCGCCAGTTCTATTGGACTCAAAGCGTTTAGGTCGGAATCGTTAATAATTACTTTTCCAGATATGGCATCTTGAACCTTGGTTAGAGTTCTTAATAATGTCGATTTCCCTATTCCATTTGCACCGACTAAACCAATAAGTTGACCCTTATGTAATTCGAAATTTATGGACGAAGCAACGGTATAAATTGTCTTTTTAGTTG
The DNA here is from genome assembly GCF_046720935.1 of Winogradskyella sp. A3E31. Taxonomy (NCBI): domain Bacteria; kingdom Pseudomonadati; phylum Bacteroidota; class Flavobacteriia; order Flavobacteriales; family Flavobacteriaceae; genus Winogradskyella; species Winogradskyella sp. A3E31. Next base: position 191,936 of record NZ_JBHNWH010000003.1, on the reverse strand, counting down.
TGTAACCAATTGAAAGATTTTCTGTTTTAAGAACGATATTTGTGTTTGCCTCTTTCAAATTAAAATAACATTTTTCGTTGTCTAACCAATAACCAAATAACTACTGGTGCCCCTACAAGTGCGGTAATGGCATTAATTGGCAATGTATAATCAGACAATGGAACTTGAGCGATACTATCACAAATTAACATAACGATTGCACCCATTAAAAATACGGCAGGCAATAGTATTTTGTGGTTTGATGTTTTAAAAATTTGCCGTGTTAAATGAGGAATCGCCAAGCCAATAAAGGCAATAGGTCCTGCAAATGCAGTAATGGTGCCAGCCAATAAGCTTGTGGCAATTATGAGTATTAATCGACTCCATTTCAAATTAAGACCTAAACTTTTCGCATAATTATCTCCCAATAAGAGCACATTCAAGGCTTTAATAGAGGCGATACTCATACAAATGCCTACAGCATATATGGAAAAGAAAACAAGCAACTCACTCCAAGATAAATTACTTAAGCTCCCAAAGCCCCAAAAGATATATTGCTGTAACTGTTCTGCAGAACTAAAATATGATAAAACACTTACAACTGCAGCGGTTATGCTGCCAAACATTAACCCAATAATTAATATGGCCATGGTGTCCCTCACTTTTTGGGATACTGCTAAAACAGAAAAAAGAACCAACAAACTGCCTAAACTTGCTGCGATAACAATGCTCCATTTGGAAATTAAATACGTCGCGAGAATACCACCAAATAAGCCTGAGCCTAAAATAACGATAGCTACTCCCAAGCTTGCACCAGAACTAATACCCAGTACAAATGGACCTGCTAACGGATTTCTAAACAAAGTTTGCATCAATAAACCCGAAATACCAAGTCCAGAGCCAACCAAGACCGCAGTTATAGCTTTAGGCAATCTAAAATTTGTAATGATAACTTGCCAAGTTTCATTATCTGCTCTACTGAACAGACTTTCTAAAATGGCAGAGATGGGAATATGAATTGAGCCCAAACTGAGATTGGCTAAAAAACAGAGTACGACTAAAAAGCTTAGAACAATAAACTGTAATCTATATGTTTCTGGTTTATCTTTCAATTACTCAAGAAGTTTAAAGAATACAGGGTCGTGGTCAAATTCCAATTCTGGGTGACAGATTTTTACGAGATCCTTTAAAACAAGATCTGGTCGGGCAGTTCCCAATTCATAATACAATACGCCTCCAGTTTCTCCAGTGGTATTTGTAAATGAGTATATGTTTTTTTGTTTGAAGGCTTTAAAATTAGAGTATAAACTATTAGCTTCTTCTAATTGCTCGAAAGTTGAATAGTACGATGGACTTAACCATAAATCTGCATCTTTGGCTTTGTCAAAAACCGTTTCAAAACTTAAAGCTAAACTACCATTACCAGAAGTGTCTTGCCATAAATAATTGATATTGGCATCCGCCATTAATTGCCCTTCGGAACTTTCTCCATTAGGCAGATACCAGACATCTTTATGCATAGCACCACTAAGAACTGTCGGCTTGCTCTTTGCTTGTAATGCAATTTGCTTAGCGTTTAAATAATCCTTTTCAATTTGGTTAAAAATAGAATCAGCTTTTTTTTCTTTATTAAAAAGGACACCAAAAAACCTAATCCATTCTGCTTTTGCCAAAGGCGACGATTCTACCCAATCTCCATTATAAACTACAGGAATACCCGCTTTCTTAATCGTTTCAAAGGTTTTGTTGACGCCATCAACACCAAAACCAATAACGACATCAGGGCTGAGTTCTAAAAGAACCTCGGTGTTTATACTTTCATTTTTGCCTAATTCTCGTATAAACCCTGAGTCAATTCGTTTTCTGGCCTTTTTTGAGGAGACATAATCCGTTTCAGGAAAGCCAATTAATGCGCTCTCTACGCCCAATAGTTCTAACGCAGGAATGTGAGTGGTAGAAGTGACAACAATTTTTGAAATTGAATCTGTAATAACAGCGTCATACTCGTCTTTTGGGAATGTCATTTTGGCTAGTTGCTCATTAGACGCAATAAGATATTTATATGTTTTTGTAGCTTCAGGCCATGGTTTTGTTATGTTCAATACTTTATAATCACCATAATCTTCAGTTGAGAACCCTTGTGCATATTTTAAATCTAGACGTATAGATTTAGACTCACCTTTAAGCTGTTGAGAGGCTTCATTTTTACATGAAACGATTAAAATTGCTGTAAATAAAAGAGTTATAAACTTCAAGCCTTTAGAATTTGATTCAAAAATAAGATTTATAAGCTTTATTGAATATGGATTCCGAATGAATGTTTATTTTTGCGTCGAAATTTGGTTTGATAATGTATGACGTTATCGATTAAAAGGGAATCTGGTGAGATGGAAACATTAAGTCCAGAACTGTTCCCGCAACTGTAAGCTATAAAGCTTGTTATTATTCTTCAAAAGTCACTGTTCTATAATTAGAGCGGGAAGGCAAATAGCAAGACGCAAGTCAGGAGACCTGCCATTTTCAACAAAGAAGTCAAACTTTCGGGATAAAAGTTTACGTGCGGTTCGCTGTATGTTCTCGAGCAATTAAAAATTAAAATGCACAAAACACAATGGTTTTGCATACTATGTATTGGTATGCTAAGTTCTGGATTTTCACAAACAAAGAAAGATTCAGTAACAGTAGAAAAATTAGACGAAGTCGTCATCACAGACTCTCGTTTTAATTTAAAACGCGAAAATTCTGGTAAAGTCATCACCAAAATCACTTCAAAAGATTTAGAAAAACTTAAAGGACAGTCCGTTGCCGAAATTATTGGCAGAACTGCTGGTGTCGAAGTTAACGGCGTGCGGAGTAACGCTGGCCAAAACTTGAGTTATTTTGTTAGAGGTGGACGAAACCGCCAAGTATTAGTTATGATTGATGGTATTCAAGTTACGGATGCTTCGCAGATTGCAAATGATTACGATTTACGTTTATTAAATGCAGATCAGGTAGAATCTATTGAAATATTAAAAGGAGCTTCAAGTACTTTGTATGGAACAGGTGCAGCGACTGCTGTAATTAATATTACACTAAAAAAGTCGGAGTCTGACCCCGTAAGTCTGAGTGTTCAGAGTTCATTGGGAACTAACCAATCAGAAAGTGAATCTGATTACAATATTGAAGATTTTAGAAACAGTGTGGCGCTAAATGGTACATTGGGCAAGTTTCAATATTTGGCGAGTTTTGGTCATCAGTTCACTGATGGATTGTCGGCAATTGCTGAAGGAACGGAATCTGATGCTTTTAACAGTTATAACGGAAACTTAAAGTTGGGGTATTCATTTTCGGATAGCTTTAAACTGGACACTTATGGTAGCTTTGATAAATTTAAAGCAGCGTTTGATGATAGTTTTAATTTTGCTGATGCAGATAACCTATCTGTTTCTAATCAGTATAGAATTGGTATTTCACCAAAATTTAAATACAACAATGGTAGCTTTACTGTAAATGCAGCGTTTAGTACTATAGATAGAGAAATTCACTCCGATTTTCCATCTCAATTCAATGCTGATAATATTGTCATTGATGCTTTTAATCGCTACACGTTTAATGAAAAGTTTTACACCGTTTTAGGGGTGAATCATCAAGATAACACCATGGAGAGTTTTTCTATTCCTTTTGGCGAAGATGATTTCAGTCAGGATATTGATCCTGAAACTGCAAATTTCAAAATTACTGACCCTTACGTAAACCTCGTTTATGTGTCTGATATGGGTTTAAATATTAATGCAGGTGCACGCTTGAATAATCATAGCGAATATGGTAGCCATTTGGTTTATAGCTTTAATCCGTCCTATAAATTCGACACTGGTTTCGGTTACGTAAAAGGATTAGCGAGCTATAGTACAGCATTTATAACCCCATCATTATATCAGCTGTTTGAACCTAACTTTGGAAACCCAGAGTTGCAACCTGAAGAAAATGCAACACTCGAAATTGGTGCGGAGGTTTCTATTACTGATAAAGCCTTGCTTAGTTTGGTTTATTTTAGCAGAAACGAGCAGCAGTTTATTGATTTTGTTGATACGGGTGGTTTTGTGTTTCAATATCAAAATATCGATACTGAATTTACCGCAAGTGGTTTAGAGTTCGTTGGGCGGTTTCAATTTTTAAATACATTGAGCTTAAGTACAAATTTCACCTATACAAAAGTAGAGGAGGAACTAAATCTTCGTATTCCAGAATTAAAAGCCAATGCACGACTAGACTATCAATTGTGCGAGGATACACTTTTAAGCCTGTCTTACCAATATAATGACGAACGCAATGATGCGTATTTTGATTCCACAACGTTTGAATCTAGAGATGTAACCTTAGAAAGCTACAGTTTGCTTGATTTGTATTTTAGTCAAAAATTTATGGATTCCAAATTGACTGTTTTCGCAACTGTTTCAAACATATTAAATGCTGAGTACCAAGAGTTGTTTGGGTTTGCAACTAGAGGTAGAAATGTTAGTTTGGGCTTTAATCTAAAGTTATAATTAAAGAGAGATCTGAAAAAATGAATTGATCTGTCATTCAGAGTTCCGACACTTAGGGACGAAGAATCTAATTTAATTAACAATCAAAATATTATAGATTGATGAGACTCCCTGCCTGCGGCAGGCAGGTTCATTTCATTCAGAATGACATTTTTTTAGACCTCTTTTATACTATTCAATAAACATTAGCCCTTCAATAGTTGAAAATTCTGTTGTAAATTTTAGCCTTTCAGCAGAATTTTCATTCTGATTAGAAAGTAAAAAACGTCCTGTACCAGTGATGTCGGCAATAGCAGCTGCCAGTAAAGGTTCATTGGGGTCCCCAAGTGTGCCAAGGTTAGTGCTAGACTCGGACAATGTAATATTGGGGACCAAACCTGTGGACGGCACTAATTCGTCATTACTGTTTACTGAATCCCCAATAAGTGGAAACATTACGTATGTATGTGCCGAAGTTACCTGTGTACTCCCAAAATCTGGAGAATCGAAAACTAGTCGATTAATAGTTGTTTTACCTGTAGTGGTTTCACCAATTTGTACAACGTCTATGTAAGGTCTTAAGCTATTAATTATAAGTTCACTCGCAGAAGCACTAGATTCTGTAGTGATGACATACAATTTATCTAGGTTTAGGCTATTTATTGATGCACCTCCATTAAGCGTATTAGTAAAACTAAAAGTCGTATTCTCATCTTGTCGGTTTGGTCCATAAATAGCTTTTGAAAAAACGTCTCCATTAAATTGACCAGTCACCATACTTCCTAAAGCTACTGCTGTAGTAATAGATCCCCCACCATTGTAGCGCAGATCTAGAACCAAATGGTCAACGTTACCTGCAAGTTGACCGAAGGCAGTGTTTAATTCCGCTTCAAAATTACTTCTAAAACTATTGTACATTATATAACCGATACGATCTGTACCTATATTAAGAATCTCAGTTCTATGTACAGGATTGTCTGTAAACTCTTCTCTGGTTAGCGTTACGCTTTGTCCATTTGGGGTAATGGTATCGTCGTCAGTTGTCTCTGTACCGTTGTCATCATAATCGGCAAAATCATACGTGGCTGTAGTTTGAGATAAAAGTGCTTGGAAGTTAGATAATGTTAAAGTTGTGCCATCAACTCCACTGATGACCATATTTCTCTCCAAACCTGCATTATCCGCATTACTACCATTAAGTACTAAACTAATACGAGCAAATACCTCAGTATCACTTCCTGGGACTTGATAGGCAAATAAGCGCAATCCGTTTGTTGTGGACGTACCTTGCAATAAATCAATGAGTTCAAATAAATCTGGATGGATAAAACTAAAACGGTCAACAACACCAGGTTGAAAAATCAAGGATTCAAATAAAGCTTCAGGTGTAGAAAAACCGTTTAAATAATTTTCGTACTCTTCAGTTGTATCGTACCTATCGTCAAATCCATTAATACCAAAGCGTTCATTCGTTAGATTTGGTACATCATCGCCATAGACATAAAAAGCATTCATGCCTTTCCACACATAATCGTTAATACTGTTAGTAGAAAAAGTTAAGTTGTCGTCTCTATCTTCAAAGCAATTTGTTGCCGACACAGCAGCTAAAACACTTAGGGCAATAAGTTTTAGTTTTTTCATTTTCAAAATTTTAAAATACTAGCAATTTTTTATGTAGTCTACAAAACTCTAAATTTACTTACATTATTGTGAAATAAAAAAGAAAAAGGCGAATCAGAGCTTTAGAATGGAACTTCTGATTTATATCCAGTAATTTTAATGCTGCTTATCTAATTAATTATCAGTTATTTAAAAAATTATAATATACTGTTGTAACAAATGTTAGACTATATCGTCGTAAGTATGAAGGCCAATAAACAAAAGTCTTCAACGACCAATCAAAAAACCAAAAATGACACAGGCAGAATTTACAAGCTTAGTGACACCGTTTAAGGATAAAGTATTTCGTTTAGCAAAGCGATTACTTGTTTCTCGTGAGGAAGCAGAAGATGCTACACAAGAAATCCTTTTGAAATTATGGAAGAATAAACAAAAGATAAGTAGCTATAACAATGTTGAAGCTTTTTCGATGACGATGACGAAAAATTTCTGTTTAGATCGCCTAAAATCAAAACAGGCACAGAATTTGAAAATAGTTCATAATAACTATCAAGAAAAAGGATCAACGCTTCAAAAGCAATTAGAAGCTATAGATAGTGTCGATTGGGTGTCGAAGATTATTGAAGAGCTACCAGAACAACAAAAAATAATATTGCAACTGAGAGATATTGAGCAGTATGAATATGCAGAAATTGCCAAAATGTTAGACATGAATGAAACGGCAATACGAGTGAATCTCTCAAGAGCACGAAAAACAATAAGAGAACAATTAACTAATACACATAATTATGGTATTAAATAATGTAGAAAAATTACTAGAGAAGTATAACAATGCAGAGACTTCATTACAAGAAGAAGCACAATTAAAAGCTTATTTTAATAGTGATGATGTAGCGCCACATTTGGAGCATTATAAGCCGTTGTTTCAGTATTTTTCTAAAACGCAAAAAGAAGAGTTTACCAAAGACGTTCCATTAAAAACTAAGAAAACTTCGATGTATCAATGGATTTCTGTCGCAGCTGTAACAATTCTTATGCTTGGTATTGCAATACCAAAATTGTCTGGACCATCAGAACAAGAGCTTAAAGACAGAGAGTTAGCTATGGCTACGTATAATCAAACTATGGAAGCTTTGAGTTTAGTGTCTTTAGGAATCAATGAAGGAAAAGAACAATTAAACCCCTTGGCATTAGTCTCCGAAGGTTTTGAAGACGGAAGAGAAGGAGCCAGTAAATTAACCGCTTTTAATATAGCAACAAATAAGATTTTAAAAACAAACAATTAACACACACTTTAAAAACAAGAAATCATGAAAAAATTAGTAGTAATAATTGCGCTTATCCTAGCACCAGCAATAACTTTTGGACAAAGTATTTTTGATAAATACGAAGACATGTCCGAAGTAGGATCTGTTATCCTTAATCAAAAGATGTTTACCATGTTGGCAAGTATCGATATTGATATGGACGACCCAGAAGCACAGCAATTTATGGATATGGCGAAAAAAATTACCGGACTTAAAGTATTTACAACTGGTGATGAGAAAATATCAGCTGATATGAGCGCTACGGTCTCAAAATATCTTAAGAGCTCTACTCTAGAAGAGTTGATGAGAATTAAAGATGGAAATCAAACTGTAAAGTTCTATGTAAAGGAAGGAAAAGACGAAAATCACGTTAAGGAGTTGTTGATGTTTGTCAACGGACTAAAAGAATTAACTGAAGGTCAGGATATTTCTATCAATGGTAAGAAAAGAGAGATTGAAACAGTTTTGATTACCATAACTGGTGATATAGACCTAAGACAAATATCTAAGTTAACCAAGAGTATGGATTTACCAGGTGGTGAAAACTTAGAAAAGGCAGGTAAGAAGAAAAACTAATTATCATGCTATACCAATCAATCAAAAAAACAATATTAGGAGTCCTCTTTATCGCAGCTATCTTCAGTTGCGATAATGGACCAACCTTACAGACGTATTACGTCGATAATGAGTTAAAACCAGGATTTAGTTCTTTGGATATCCCAACAAGTTTTTTGGATATTGAAGAAACAAGTCTCACTACAGAGCAGAAAGAAGCTTATAAAAGTGTTGATAAACTCAATATGCTCAGCTTTATTGTTAATGAAGATAATAGAGCAGAATACGAGGTAGAACTCGCTAAGGTCAAAACTATTTTTGAAGATCCTAAGTACGACGAACTGATGCGTGGTGGTAATTCTACTGACGGTCGTTTTGTGGTTAAGATAATAGGTGACCCAGACAGTTTAGATGAATTAATTCTTTTTGGAAATGCTAATGACAGAGGATTTGCTATCGTAAGGATTTTGGGTGATGATATGAATGCTGGTCATTTAGTACAATTGGCAATGTCCTTAAAAGATGCCAATTTTGAAGAAGGAAAAGTGAATGAGTTTATGGATTTTTTCCAGTAAAAAATAATGCCCCTTTTAAATATCTGACACGTATTTAAAATGTTAATAGAAATCGCTCAGAATTAATCTTCTGGGCGTTTTTTTGTTTCCTCCATAAATAGAATGTAAAGAAATCCTATTAAGAGCACTGCTGTACTTCCAAATAAAATGATTTTTACAATCACATAATCAAGGATGTCAAAAAGACCTGTAATAAAAAAGCCTGCAACGACTAGTATCGTTAATGCTCTAGCAACATTGTTTTTAGATAATCGAGGTAACATTATATCCCTGTATAATTACTTGGTGTAATAGCTTTGAGTTCAGTTTTAATAACATCAGAAACGTCTAGTGTTTCTATGAAGTCTGATATTGAAGCTTGGTTTATTGCGTCATTAGTACGTGTTAATCCTTTCAATGCCTCATAAGGATTTGGATAATTTTCACGTCTTAAAATGGTTTGTATAGCCTCAGCAACCACGGCCCAATTGTTTTCCAAATCTTGTTCAAATTTGGTTTTATTCAATAAGAGTTTGCCTAAACCTTTTAGGGTTGATTTAAAACCAATTATGGTATGTGCAAAAGGTACACCAACATTTCTCAACACCGTGCTGTCTGTTAAATCGCGTTGCAACCTCGAAATCGGTAATTTTGCCGACAGATGCTCAAACATAGCATTAGCCATACCCAAATTACCTTCACTATTTTCGAAATCTATTGGGTTTACTTTGTGTGGCATTGCTGAACTCCCTACTTCCCCTTTTTTAATTTTTTGCTTAAAGTAATCCATAGAGACATAGGTCCAGATATCGCGATCTAAATCTATAATGATTGTATTGATGCGTTTAAGTGTATCAAACAAAGCAGCCATGTGGTCGTAATGTTCAATTTGGGTGGTTGGGAAGGAATGATGCAACCCAAGTTTTTCTTGAACAAATCGAGTCCCAAATGCTTTCCAATCAATATTAGGATAAGCGACTTTATGAGCATTATAATTACCTGTGGCTCCACCAAACTTTGCGGCACTTGGTATATCATTTAAAAGATTGAACTGCTCTTTTAAGCGTGTTACAAAAACGTCAATTTCTTTGCCAAGTCGCGTAGGTGATGCAGGTTGACCATGTGTGCGAGCAAGCATCGGTATGTCTGCCCAATCTTTAGAAAGAGATTCTAGTTTCTTTAAAACTTCTAAATACTCAGGTACATAAACATCGTTCATTGCCTCTTTAATACTCAGAGGAATGGCCGTATTATTGATGTCTTGAGAAGTTAATCCGAAGTGGATGAATTCTTTAAAATCTGAAAGCCCTAAACCATCAAACTTTTCTTTTATAAAATATTCAACCGCTTTGACATCATGGTTGGTCACTTTCTCAATATCTTTTATAGCTGAAGCATCAACCGATGTAAAGTTCTTGTAGATGCTTCTTAAATCTTCAAACTGAGAAGATGGTACGTTTTCTAATTGCGGTAAAGGCAATTCACAAAGCGCAATAAAATATTCTACCTCAACCAAAACTCTATATTTTATAAGAGCTTCTTCAGAAAAGTAATTGCCTAAAGTTTCAACTTTAGATCTATAGCGACCATCTATTGGAGATATTGCCGTGAGTGGTGAGAATGTCATCTGTACCTAGATTTTTTGAAGCAGCAAAGATAGCAAAGTAAGTTATAAGATAATAGTTTTGAAGGTTGTAATGTGTCGTTATTTTGATTTTGAAAGCTTCTTTAAAATATGTCTTGCACGAGCCTTAAAAGCCGCACTCTGCGAAGTAAAATCACGTTCCAAAATAATTTTTAATTCAGGACGAACCCAATCAAACTCTTTTCCCAATAAAAATAGGGCATTCATGCTGTAGGCCTTTGGTGCGACTTTTATATCGTTAATCATCCAATCAAAACAGGCTTCAATAATTCGTTCTTTATGCACTTGTGTTAAATGAGATTTTACTTTGGAATCGTCTTTTCCATAATAGGCTGTCGCCAAAAGTTCACATATTTTAGCAACAGGCCGCATGGCAGGTTCTAGGTGGACTTTGGAAATGTTCTCAGTGAAATAATTTAAATGCGGAATGATTTCATCAAGCTTTTCGCTACACATAAACTCAAAAACCCAAGCTGCTCTGCAGGAAATTTTATCATCAACTTCAAACAGAATATCTAATAAAGGTTGAATTAATTCAGGATTGTCAATGACCAAGTTGGCATATTTCAATCGTTTTTCGCGCGAATGGTTTACGTAATTTAATTCGTTGTAAAGTTGGTCTTTTGTCAAAATGGAATGCACTTGTATATTCTAAAGGATAGCCTTGAAAGCCTAAATTTATCAATTTTTCGATAAAAAAATCACCTTAAAGAAATGTGATTTATTTTTATTTAGAATTTATCTAAATAATTTTTATTTCCAATGTTTCGTGTGTAATTTTACGGCTTCATATTAATTTATAAAGACACGGTAAAGCGTTTGAGTTTAAAGAAAGTTATTTTGTTTGCTTTTGTCATCATGGCCTTAGGTACTGTACTAGAATTGTATCTGCTAAATCATTATGAAGATAAATTACAGCTCATTCCGATACTTTGCATTGGCTTGGTTATTTTAACTGCAATACTTTTGGTCTTCTTGAGAACACCATTGGTCAAAGGTATATTTAAATTCATATTGGTAATTACGGCCTTAAGTGGTATTTATGGCAGTTATTTGCATCTTCTTGCCAATTATGAGTTTGAGCTTGAGATGACCCCAACCGCAAGTAATTTGGACCTACTTTCTGAAAGTCTTTCTGGTGCATTGCCTGCGCTAGCACCATTTAGTATGATAGTTTTAGCGTTAATAGGATATTCATATTTAATAATTATAAATCAAAAACAATGAAAACCATAACAAAGTTAATAGTAGCAATAGTCGTAGTAGGCACAAGCTTTACGTCTTGTAAAAATTCTTCAGAAGAAAATCAAGAAGCAAACAAGGTTGTTGAAACCACTGAGGAAGAAGTAAGTACAGAAGCCGAAACGATGGTGAATACGGTTTTGAATGCTAATCTAGCTACCGAAGCCGATCTCAATGGATTGGGACTTTCTTCTGAAATGATTTCCCAGATTTTAGAAAACAGGCCATTTCTTGACATGAAGGATTTAGATGCCATCCTTCAAGGTGTGAATAAAGAAGAACTTTACAAAAAAATGTTTGTTCCATTTAACTTGAATACCACAGCAGAAGCAGATTTTAAGATGATACCGGGTGTTGGTGACCGAATGGCACACGAGTTTGAAGAATATAGACCTTATACAAGCGTAAAACAATTTAAGAAAGAAATTGGTAAGTATGTAGATCAGAATCAGGTTGAGCACTATTTAAATTATGTTTTTGTTCCGGTGGAATTAAATACGGCTTCGGAGGAGGATATCAAAGCATTGCCTGGAGTTGGAAACCGTATGGCACACGAATTTGAAGAATACAGACCTTATACTAGTATGAGTCAATTTAGAAAAGAAATCGGAAAATATGTAGATGATAAAGAGCTCGCTCGTTTAGAACGTTTTGTTTACTTAAAAGATAAGTAAAATCAGAACATGTATCTAAATAGTAATCATAAGATTATAAATATTCATTTAAAAGGTTGTTATGTCTCATAGCAACCTTTTAATTATTGGCTTTGTTTGGCCAGAGCCAAGGAGTTCTGCTGCGGGGAGTCGTTTGTTGCAAATAATAGAACAATTTCAGAACCAAGGTTTTGATATCGTTTTTGCAACTGCTGCAAAACATTCTGATAATGCGTTCGACTTAGATTCTATTAGCGTCAAGGCTGAATCCATAAAACTTAATGATTCCTCATTCGATGACTTTGTAAAAAACCTAAATCCAGATGTTGTGGTATTTGATAGATTTATGGTCGAAGAACAATTCGGTTGGCGAGTTACTGAACAATGCCCAAATGCTATACGTATTCTAGATACTGAGGATTTTCATGGATTGCGAAAGGCTAGGGAAGAGGTAGTAAAAAAGAACAAGACACTAACTGTTGAAGACCTTTATAATGACACAACTAAACGAGAAATAGCGAGTATCTATCGATGTGATTTGAGTTTGATTATTTCAGAATTCGAAATGAATCTCCTTCAGGAAGACTTCAATATTGATCAAAAGCTGCTACACTATTTGCCGTTTTTGATGGATTCAGTGTCAGAAACATCCATTTTAAGTTTGCCAACGTTTGAAGAACGACACCATTTTATGACTATTGGTAACTTTTTACATCCACCAAATTGCGATGCTGTTCTTTATCTAAAAAACAATATATGGCCATTAATTAGAAAGCAATTACCAAATGCGGAATTACATATTTATGGGGCCTATGAGTCACAGAAAGTGAACCAACTAAATGATGAAAAAACGGGCTTTTTGATTAAAGGCTTCGCTGAAGATGTCAATACCGTTATGCAGAATGCTAAGGTTTGTTTGGCACCGTTGCGATTTGGTGCCGGACTTAAAGGAAAATTGATTGATGCCATGCAAAACGGAACCCCTTGTATAATGTCTTCAATAGCAGCAGAAGGTATGTTTGGTGATATCAATCCTTGTGGTTTTATTGAGGACAGCCCTGAGACTTTTGCACAAAAAGCAATTCAGTTATATAATCAACCAGATGTTTGGAAAGAAATGCAGCAGAATGGGTTTGAGACCATTTCAAAACGATTTGATAAGAAGAAATTTGAAACAGAATTCTCAAAAACGATGGAATACCTCCAGATAAATCTTAAGAATCAACGACTAAACAATTTTATGGGACAAGTATTAATGCACCATACATTACAGAGTATCAAATACATGAGTAAGTGGATTGAGGAAAAAAATCGTTAAACTATTTTTTTATTTCAAAATGTAAAGTATATTTGTCATTAAGTAAAAATAATTTTACTAATTATAAAATATATTTGACATGAATTTAAAAGAGATGCGAGAATGTGAACGCACCAAAATAGAGAAATGGTCTTCGTTTCAATTAGCAAATGCATGGAAATTAAGAGGAACGGTTATTTGCCTTTTAATATTTGGAACCATGATAGCATTAAAATTTACAGATAGTGAGCCACTGTGGTTGAAGGATGTTTTGCGTAAATGCTTACTGATTGGTCTGTTAATTGTGACTTTATCAAAGGAAAAGATTGAGGATGAAATGGTGACTACATTAAGATTTAAAGCTTACACTTTAGCATTTATTATGGCTGTTGTATACAGTTTAATTCAGCCACTTGCCGATTATGTAGTTAACAATTTTATTTTGGAAGCAAATAAGGATAATGATTTTAGCTATTTTCAAGTATTGTCATTTATGCTGATTATCCAAATTATGTTTTTTGAAATTTTAAAGCGGAATAGATAATGGAAAATACCATAAAAGTAGAGCGTGCCATCCATAGTCTTACACAAGAGGATTTAGCAAAGAAGATTGGGGTGTCACGTCAAACCATAAACTCTATAGAGGCAAACCGCTACGTACCATCAACGGTTTTAGCACTGAAGCTTTCAGAAATATTCAATAAGCCAGTCAATGATTTTTTTAAATTAAGCGATGATGATTAGCTTAGTAATGTCACTGGTTTATTTCGTTTTAACAATCCTTTTGGGCTAAGGTTTTTCTGGCTGTATTTTGGCATCTTCAACATCTTTCCAAGTATCCCAAATAGCATCTAAAAGCAATTTAAATTCGGTACTGTCCTTGCTTTTTTCTATCTGGTCGAATAGATCATGCATTTCACCTCTTAAATCAGAATACGCTTCAGTAAACTCACCCATATTAGACCAAGCTGCAGTATGAGACTTGAAGGCTTTGTGAAATTCTTCCGGACATTTTTCAAAATTCAATTTTTCAATCGCATTGACATATTGATTAATGGTATTACTCAATGACATAGATTCACAAGCATAATTTCTTACACTGCCTAGGGAATCATCTTGCTTTAAAATGTTCTCAATACAACGCTCTTTAACATGTAAGGTGTTAAGTGTATTTTTATTCGATTCTTTCTTTGAATGACCACAATTAAAAAGACCGAAACTTAGTATGGCAACAGTGATTTTTAAACGCATCTGATTAATTTTTTAATAGCGGGATTAGTTCTTCAATACCTTCTGTGGCAGATTTTGGAATTACTTTTATATTCTGAAGTTCTACAGAAGCAGGGCTTGGATCAATATAATACATCGGAATATTTGGTTTAGTATAATGAATAAGACTCGCAGCAGGGTATACCTGCATACTCGTTCCTATAATCACAAGAATATCTGCTGTGGCACAAATTTCAGCAGCTTTTTCTATCATGGGCACAGCTTCACCAAACCAAACAATATGTGGTCTCAATTGATGGCCACGATCACAAACATCACCTATATTGATGTCCTCAGTCCATTCTCTTACATCATCGAGATTAGCAGAACTTCTAATTTTACATAGTTCTCCATGCAGATGAATCACATTGGTGCTTCCTGCCCTTTCGTGAAGGTTATCAACATTTTGGGTAACAATACTTACGTTAAACTCTTTTTCGAGTTCGGCTAAAGCTTTGTGTGCTTTATTTGGTTCTACTTCTTTTAATTGACGACGACGTTGGTTGTAAAAATCCAAGACCAGTTCTGGGTTGGCTCTGAATCCTTCTGGGGAGGCAACTTTCATAACATCGTGGCCTTCCCACAAGCCATTACTATCCCTAAAAGTTTTTAGACCACTTTCGGCACTCATACCTGCACCAGTCAATACAACAATATGCTTCATTTTTAAAGGTTAATGTGCTTTAAAGCTAAATTAAGGTGCTCCATTGAAATAGAATCAATTTTTATAGTAAAAGAGCAAAACATAGTATAAAAATATAAGTATTATGATTCGAATCAAAAAAACATATTTATGAAAATTGCAATCAAATCAATTCTTTTAAGCTTTCTACTTATTGTGGCTACGGGTTGTAGCTCTGATGACGATGCTACCGATATGGGACCATCTCCTTCAGGTGAAAATCAGACTTACCAATTAAGTTCGGTCTCTGATCCAAGTATTTCGGGTACAGTAACGTTTATTGCTAATACTGATAATTCAACAACCATTGAATTACAATTGAATGGAACTACAGCTGGTGGCATGCATCCAGCACATATCCATTTTAATACAGCCGCCGAAGGTGGAGACATTGCTTTAACCTTAGGAACTGTTGATGGCTCTACAGGGTTTAGTACTGTAACGACTACAATGTTAGATAATAGCACAACTATTTCTTATGAACAGCTCTTAGAGTTTGACGGTTATGTTAATGTCCATGCTAGTTCTGATGATCTATCGACTTTAGTTGCACAAGGCGACATTGGGCAAAATGAACTAAATGGTGAAGCAAAAGTATATGCCTTAGGGTCAGTAGATGTTGAAGGTGTCGATGGTACAGCGACTTTTGAAGAGCGTGTAAACGGTGAAGTATTGGCAACATTAGCCTTAAATAACACACCAGATGGTGGAATGCACCCAGCTCACATACATGCAAATACTGCTGCTGAGGGTGGTGATATTGAAGTGACGTTTAATTCAGTTAACGGAACAACAGGAATGAGTAAAACCAATATAACTACAGTTACTTATGAAGCTATATTAGACTATGATGGCTATATCAACGTACATTTAAGTGCTGATAACCTATCCACGTTAGTTGCTCAAGGTGACATTGGACAAAATGAATTAACAGGTGAGACAACTGTATATGCACTAGCTACTGTTGATGTTCCCGGTATTGATGGTTCAGTTACTTTTGAAGAACGTGTTAACGGGGAGGCATTGGCAACAATTTCACTAGTTGGTACTACAGATGGTGCAAGTCACCCTGCGCATATTCATGCTGGTAGTGTTGCAACTGCACCAGGTGCTATACTATTTACATTTAATTCTGTAGATGGTACATCTGGAGAAAGTAAAACCAACGTATCAGCATTGGATGACTCTACAGCGTTTGGGTATAGTGATGTGTTGGCAGTTGATGGCTACGTTAATGTACATCTTAGTGTTGATGACCTAGCAACATTAGTTGCTCAAGGAAACATAGGAATTAACTAAACAATTCCGCTTATAAACTAAGAGAGAAACCTGACCGTTTGGTCAGGTTTCTTTATTTTTAACCAATGCAAGATTTAAAACTATTAGAACATTTAGAATCTTACTTAACCGAGCGACGTAAGGATAGGTTTCATAAAGTATTAGCCCAACGTACAAAGCACTTCACCGTAGCGACGGAAGATGTTTATCAGCTGCACAATACAAGCGCAGTGATTCGTTCTTGTGATGTTTTTGGTATACAGGAAGTGAACGTTGTTGAGGAGATAAATTCGAAGCGGATAGATCGTGAAATTGCCATGGGAGCTCAAAAATGGGTAGATTTAAACCGCTTTAATACCACAAAAGCATGCATTAAGTCATTAAAATCTCAAGGTTATCAAATTGTAGCAACGACACCTCATGCGGAGGATTGTGAGTTGTATGATTTTGATATTACTCCAAAGTCGTGCTTTTTCTTTGGTAGGGAAACTGAAGGATTGTCCCAAGACGTGTTAGACAATGCCGATTGTTTTTTAAAGATACCAATGGTAGGTTTTACTGAGAGCTTAAACATTTCGGTTTCCGCAGCTATTATTTTACAACATGTCACCTCAAAATTAAAGAAGAGCAAAGTTTCTTGGCGATTATCAGAGGCTGAAATCATTAAAAAACGATTCGACTGGATTAAAAAAACGATTAAAAATTATGATGCTATTGTAACACGTTACCAATCAGAGCAAGAAATTTCGTAAATTTAATTTCTAACTCTTTATTCAAAGAAATTATGATAGCATGGTTTGAAATTCCGGTCAATGATATGAAACGGGCAATAGCGTTTTATGAAAAGGTGTTCAAAATTGAGATTAAAGAAGTCGATTTTGGTGGTCTATTAATGGGATGGTTTCCGCATAGTGAAAATGCTAATGGAGCCTCAGGTACCTTGATTAAGCAAGAATCTTATGTTCCTAGTCAAGAAGGAACTTTGGTTTATTTTATGTCCGACGATGTCTCAATAGAATTAGGTAGAGTAGAAGCAGCGGGTGGCAAACTCTATTTAGAAAAAACCAAGATATCTGACGAGCATGGCTTTATGGGTGTTTTTATTGATTCTGAAGGGAATAGAATAGCATTGCATTCTAATCAGTAAGACACAGTTAAGCCTTACTTCCTAGCGTTTCGGTTAAGCACTTTGTACTCTTCATAACACTCACTAATAGCATCCAATATTTGAAGATCATTGGCTGTACGTATAAAATCACGTGAGTAGTTACATTGATTCACGATTTCATCTAGGTCATACTTATCGACTTGTAGTAACACGGTCAACATTTCGCGATCATAACGATTGGCAAGTGTATTTCTGATCTCATCGTCTTGCTTCATCTGCTTTAGCTTCCGCATTTCGTTCGGTTTTTTTCCAAACATATTGTAGAGGAAGTCAGCAGGATTAAAAATAGCACCTAACACTTTATTAACCACATTTCTATCACCGGCTTCATAGCCTTGATTAGGTAAGCCTGAAATTCTAAATCTGTTATTGGATGTTACAGGAACTTGTGCCATATCGACTTCTAAATAACCCGTCAATTTCAACTGATTCACAACAACTTCTTCTAACGCCAACGCCAATTCGGTCATTTCAATTTCGGTATTCCCAAATTTTAACCAGTCATTTGTGACTCTCACTTTGATGGATTTATAGCCTAAGTAAGATAAATGTAATGTGTCATTAGCTTTTGCTCTAATTTCAAAATCACCCTCATTGTTGGTAGTCGTCCCAATAACTTGATTGATGTTAACGATGTTAACGTCAACTAAAGGGCCATTAGTCGTAGTGCTAATAATTTTTCCTTTAACCGTAGTGGGATCTTGATTTTGTGCATTAGTATCCTGTGCATAAAGATGCATGCCGAATAGGGTACATAAAACAAGTAAAAAGGCTTTCATAGCGTATTGGATAATTCAAAGGTACTAAACAAAACGAACTTCATAGTGTTTATGTTATTCTTTGACGTAATATTAACAAGAAAGTTGTATTAATACAGCTATTATATTATATTAAAGTTTGATTCAAATTCAAAATGAAAGTCGCTGTCACATTCCTTTTAATATTTTTTAGTGGAATTATCCATGGACAAAAGGAATTCACTAATTGGTATTTTGGATTTAGGGCTGGTATAGATTTTGATTCTGAGAATCCATCTGTCAAATTTGATGGACTTATGAGTAACGGTTCTGCACCTGCAAGTATATCAGATAAAAATGGAAGTCTTCTGTTTTATACAAATGGTCAACGAATTTGGAATAAAAACCATCAAGTAATGCCAAATGGAGAAGGGCTAATAGGTAACCTTCTTGCTCGCCAAACACTAATAGTACCTCTGCCAGATAGTGATTATAAATATTATGTATTTATGTCCTCAAGTGATGAGTTTAGTAGTTCTAGTAGTTTTTATTACAGTATTATTGATATGAGTCTTAATGGGGGAGATGGAGATGTTTTAACTAAAAATATTTTGGTTACAGATATACCTATTGGTTTAAAAATGGCAGCAGTACAACATGCAAATAATATTGACTTTTGGATAGTTACGCACGGTGTTGGTAATGCTAATTTTTATTCTTTTTTGTTAACACCAAATGGTCTAGTTGCAAATCCAGTTGTTTCTGATGTAGGTAGCATCCATGTTACTGGTGATACAGTTGTGCATGGCAATTATGAAACAATGAAAATTTCTCATGATGCCAATAAAATTGCTGTAATATCTAAAACTAGCCTTCAAGGGTTTAATACATTCGTTGAAGTTTTTGATTTTAATCACCTTACAGGTATTGTCAGTGGTAATGGTATTAAGATTGACGGTATTTTCAATGATTCTCCAATAAGTGATTCAAATGGCGGGGCCAGAGATATAGAGTTTTCTCCTAATAATGAGCTTTTATATGTTTCTTGTGTAAATTCTTTTGTTAGTATAGAAGGAAATCGTTTTCCAAGTTCGGTATATCAATTCGATTTAAGACTTGAAAATGAAGAGGACATAATTACAAATCGTTCTCAACTATATATTGGAAGAGACTATGTAGGCCCTATGCAAAAAGGCGAAAATGATAAAATATACATTTGTACCATAAGACCAGAATTGAGTGTTATTAATAATCCTAATGGACTAGGTAATGAAAGTGATTATGAGCATAGGGATTTTTCAATCGCAAATGGCCCTTCTGATCCAAGATATACGATAGCATTACCTCAAGATATTAGGCAGTTTTTCTATTTAAATATTCTTGATGAACCTATATGCTTAGGAGCCGAATACTTATTTAGCTTGGAGACGAGTGACCCTTTATTGTCTGTAGAATGGGATTTCGGAGATGGCTTTACGTCATCCGAATTAGAACCAACACACCAATATCAACAGCCTGGAACTTATACAGTAACAGCAAATGTTGAATACCAATATGGCAATGTTATTCGTGAAATTGAAATTATCGCAGATTCGACATTAAACTTTAATGAAGAAATTACTGTCTGTGATGATGCAATTTCAGATGGTATAACGCTTTTTAATTTCGAAGATATCACTGGAATGATCTTAAATGGTCAAACCTGTGGAGAAGTCACATACCATTTTAGTGAAAATGAAGCAGTTTCAAATGTTAATGCATTATCTGATAATTTTGAAAATAATGTTAATCCACAAACTCTATATATTAGGATAACAGATGAAGACGATCCAAATAATTTTTTAACTGCACCAATTACATTATTTGTAGAGTCCTTCCCTGTTTTAACAACATCCGAATTAATTTTCTGCCCTGATGAACAAGGACAATATATAGAAACTGTAGAAATTTATAACCTTTTTGAAGGTAATTTAGACTGTGTTGCCATTAGTATTTATAATGACGCATCAGATGCTGAACACCAAGTCAACCCAATAAATGATTTAGTGTTAATTGAAGCTCCTATAACTGATGTTTTCATTCGCATGGAAAGTAGGGTTCTTCCTGGTTCTTATATTATAGAACACTTAAGACTGAAGACTATTGATAGAGACTTAGGTTTACAAGATTCCTATTATTTGTGCGATAATGAGGGTGAACTTACTGTTGGGACTACTAATGAATACGATTCGTATTTATGGTCTAATGAGGGTACAGGTTCTGAAACTGTAATTACGGATACAGGAAGCTATAATCTAAAAATTACTATCGATACTTTCCATGGACAATGTAACATTACGAAGAACTTCACAGTACTTTCATCGGGATTGCCAATGGAAGTTAATCTAGATATTGTTGATTTATCAACAAATAATTCTATTGAAATATCAGCTACTGGTAAAGGTTCTTATGAATACTCTCTAGACGGAATACACTACCAAGACAATCCATATTTTAATGAATTATATAATTCAGAGTACATTATTTATATTCGTGATAAAAATGGTTGTGGTGTTTATACACTTGATGCTTTTTTATTAGTTCAACCAAAGTTTTTTACTCCAAATGGTGATGGTTCTAATGATTTTTGGCAAATAAAAGCAGCCGCAAACGAGCCTGATTTAAAGGTTCAAATTTTTGATAGATATGGTAAATCTATCACAAGTTTTATGGGCTCTTCATTAGGATGGGATGGTACAATTAATGGACTAGATCTTCCAACAAATGATTACTGGTTTCGGATTCATAGACCAAGTAATGGTAAAGTTTATACAGGTCATTTTACTTTAAAGAGGTGAAAAAAAAACTAAACCCAACACATAATGCGTTGGGTTTAGTTTTAAGGTTTTAATATTATCTACGTGAACGTCTCGGTCTATCCGCGTAAGGGCTAGTGCTCTCACTTTTTGAACGACGACCTCTAGAACCGTCAGAATCGTTACCTGAACGTCTTCTGCTACTTCTATTGCCACTATCGGAAGCATCACTTCTGCGATTAGATCTGCGTTTGCCTTTAAAGTTATTGTCATCACTACGTCTTCCAGAGCGTCTTTTACCACCTCCTTTACGACCTCCACCGCCGCCGCGGTTTTCGCTCACTTCAACGTTAACAAAACGACCGTCGTGTTTAAAGTCTGTAAAAAAGGCCAACACCTTTTCTTTTAATTCGTTTTCGGTATTAAAGAATGAAAAGCTTTCTTTGACATCCACTTTAAATACATCATCACGTCCTAAGCTCAATTGTTCTTTCAAGAAATCTTTCAGTTTCATCCAGTCGAAACCATCTTTTTTACCCACATTTATAAAGTAACGGGTGTCGTTAGATGATTTGCTGTAGTCGCGCCCCGATGCATCCTCAGCTCTGCCCTCAATAGTCTTTAAGTCTTGTGACTTTTCGTAATACTTAAAAAAGCGGTTAAATTCTACAGAAAAGAACTTTTTAATTAAATCGTCCTTGGAAGTGTCTTCAAAAAGTTCATTGATACTATCCAGGTATTTGTCTATTTCGTTACCTGTTTCTGTATTGTGGATTTTGTTCGCCAGAGACATCAATTGCACTTCGCAAATTGCCATTCCTGAAGGAATTTCTTTCTTTTCGAATTGTTTTTTAATGATACGCTCTATACTTTTAATCTTGCGTAATTCACTTTTAGAAACGATAACCATTGATATTCCAGTCTTTCCTGCACGACCTGTACGACCAGATCTATGTGTGTAAATTTCAGGTTCATCAGGTAATTGATAATTGATAACATGCGTAATATCATCAACATCTATACCACGAGCAGCAACATCTGTTGCTACCAACATCTGTATTTGCTTATTTCTAAAGGATTTCATCACCAAATCACGCTGATTCTGGCTTAAATCACCATGTAATGCTCCTGCGCTATACCCATCTTCAATTAGCTTTTCAGCTACTTTCTGAGTATCGCGTTTAGTACGACAAAAAATCACTGAAAATATATCTGGATTGGCATCCGCTAAACGCTTTAGAGCATTATAACGGTCACGAGCGTTGACCAAATAGTATTCGTGAGACACTTGGTCTGTACTTTCATTTTTATTACCTACCGTAATTTCAATAGGATTGTACATAAATTTCTTGGCAATAGTCGAGACCTCTTTTGGCATCGTCGCAGAAAATAACCACGTACTTTTTTCATCTGGTGTGTGCGATAAAATATCAGTGATATCCTCATAGAATCCCATATTTAGCATTTCATCGGCCTCATCGAGGACACTGAATTGAATCTTGCTAATATCTACAAGCTTACGGCTAATCATATCCTTCATACGACCAGGAGTGGCCACAACAATTTGTGCTCCGCGTTTTACATCGCGAGCCTGCTCTGTGATACTTGCACCACCGTAAATAGCGACGACGTTAAGCCCTTTACAGTACTTACCGTAGTTTTTAAGCTCGTTGGTGATTTGTAGACACAGCTCTCTGGTTGGTGATAAAATTAAACCCTGAGTTGTGCGACTGTTAATGTCAATTTTTTGAAGCATCGGAAACCCAAAGGCAGCAGTTTTACCAGTACCGGTCTGTGCTAAGGCGACGAGGTCGCGTTCTTCGTTTAATAATTGTGGAATTGCTTTAGCTTGTACATCACTAGGGGTTTCAAAACCCATATCCGTAATAGCATGCAAAAGGTCTTCATTAAGACCCAAGTCTTTGAATGTGTTCATTCTTGTTTAAGTATTCGATTATGTTATGCAGTGTTACATAAGAAGGGAATCGACATACTTAAACCTAAACTTCTTGTAACACATCCTCACCCTGAGGAGTAAATAAGAAAATCAGTCGTCTGATTTTCAAAGGCGCAAATGTACGCTATTTAATTGGATATACAATTTATGCCTTTTACTTATACATTATCAATTTTTGTTAGTTACAACAGCTCTTGTTTCTAAATTGTATTCGTCACCAGATTTTAACCAATAATACTCTCTACTTCCTTTGGGTAAATTGTAAATAGTGTCTCGCTCCTTAGACCAACGAGTTCCGTCATATATGGCGACATAAGACTTGCCAATGACTTTAAATGTATTTTTCTTTACAATAATAGCAGTGCTTTCATCTATCCCTATACCCAAAAGCTCGGGTTTATTATCTAATATCTCAAACATATCATTCTGACGATTCCTTGCTAATACATGTTGGTCAATGGCTATATTTTTTATAAAACTTAAGCCCTCCTCATGGTCTCCCATCATTATAAGGTTAGTTTTAGAATCTCCTCTTGCTAAATATGATCCTTGTATTGTTGCACCGGCTGAAGAACCACCGATAACACCTCCGCGCTCAAGAACTCTTTTTAGAGCATCATGTGTTTTAGTATTTAGATAAGAATCTGCATAGCGCCATTGTCTTCCACCTGTGAACCAAACTCCTGCTGCATTAGCTAAAATATTAGTAAAAGCTTCGGAATTTGCTTCGCTTCTATCTCTAGTGTGCAAAACAGTTACATTAGTAAAACCTTTATCTAAAAACGATTTTTTATATTCTTCTAAGAACGTTTTACTGTAGTTCTCACTAGAAATTGCTGTTGGTGATACAACCAAATGCTTATCAGCACCTCCCATAAGTTTTTTAAATTCATCCCAAAGTTCTTCACTCATGCTACCTCCACCAACTATAAAGAGGGCTCCATTTTCTGGACCAGTTGTAACTATGTTTTTGTTGCTTTGTGAGAATCCATTATTTACTGTCAATAAAATGAGTAATACTAGTAATACTTTTACGGTGCTATTTCTTTTCATGAATTAAGATTTCGATTCTTTTATTGTGTCATTAACTATTAAAAGTACAATTAATTTACTTAGTGTTGATATGGCAATTAAGACCACAGATTAATTAGTTTCTAAATTGATGTTTAAAGTATTTTGGTATTGAATTTTAGTGTTTTTTGATTTTAAAATTTGTGTATTCAAATAACAACGAAGATAATTAGTATATTGAACATGATTAAACATTTGATTGTAGTATAATAGTATGGCCGACTCTTTTTTTGAAAAATTAAAAAAGCGAAGAATTTGGAAAACTTTTGTTGCATATCCTGCAGCGTCTTTTGTTATACTACAGGCCGTAGATTTCTTTATTACAAAATATGGACTCAATCCTAAAGCCTTAACATTTACCTTAATTGCCTTAGTAGGTGGTTTTATTATAGCACTCTTATGGAATTGGCTGCATGGGGAAGTGGGTCACCAAAACTATACTAAAAAGGAATCTGTGTCTTACATCGTAATTGGGGTTTTAACTTTAGCGACTGCTTTTTATTTTAGTAATAACGCGAATGTTGACTCTATTGCTTTTAATAACATAGACTCCGAAAAGGATTATCGCTTGGCAGTGTTACCTTTTGAAAGTATCGCTGGAGATGCTTCTATGGATTATTTATCCCAAGGCATACCCGAGATATTATAAACCGATTGTCACAGAATACAAGTATGCAATTGGTATCTAAAGCGTCATCTTTTTTACTATCTAAAGATGAACAGAACCCAAATAATGTGCGCAGGAGTTTAAAGGCAAATATTATGTTGACAGGTAGGATCAATAGATTAGATGATAACCTCATTGTAAATTGTCAGCTTATAGACACCGAATCTAATGCCCAGATCTGGGGGGAAAAGGTGACTTTAAAAACGGGCGATATTTTAAAAATTGAAGAGCAGATCGTTTCCTCGCTATTAGCGTCTTTACCAAAGCGTTTTAAAAAAGAAGAACTCTCCTCCAAATCGTGGAGTGATAATTCTGAAGCACAAGCCCATTATATGAAAGGTAGAGCACTAAGCTATGGTTCTACTCAGGAAGAAACAGAATTAGCGCTCAATCACTTTAGAGAGGCTATTAAAATTGATAAAGACTTTGTAGCCGCTTATGTAGCTATTGCTAATGAGAAGCAAGTGCAAGCAATGTTCGCTACAGATACTAGGGCAGATATATTTAATGAGGCACGTTTAGCAGTACAGACGGCGTTAAGACTAGATCCTAATTATGCGGAAGCCTATACGGTAGATGCTATGATAAAATTTTACCAGGATAGGGATTGGGATGCTGCAGAAGCATCTTATAAAAAGGCCATTACCTTAGACCCAAACAATGCAAATGCATTAATTAGATACTCTTTCTTTTTAGCGACATTAAAACGCTATGATGAAGCCATTACTATGGCTGAAAAAGCTGTGGTTATTGACCCAATATCTATCTCCAGTTTACATAATTTAGGATGGGCAAATTTATTAGACGAAAATTATGAAGAAGCTGAAAAGGCCTTCTCTGATGCTTTAGAAATTCATCCTAATTGGATTTGGGGCTACGTCAAAAGAAGCTATACCCATATGTATAGGAACCAGTGCGATTT
This sequence comes from Winogradskyella sp. A3E31, assembly GCF_046720935.1. Taxonomy (NCBI): domain Bacteria; kingdom Pseudomonadati; phylum Bacteroidota; class Flavobacteriia; order Flavobacteriales; family Flavobacteriaceae; genus Winogradskyella; species Winogradskyella sp. A3E31. Next base: position 166,033 of record NZ_JBHNWH010000003.1, on the reverse strand, counting down.
AGCTGATAAAGACCTTAATAAAGCACGTAATTTAATAGGAGATTGGGGTAGTGAACTGCTCGAATCCTGCTTTATTTTTGTTTATGACAATTGTGAAATAACCGAAAAAAAGAATAAAGCCATAGAGCGTTATTTAACTCGGGTTACTGAAAGCAATTATGGAGACCCAATTGCCATGGGTCTTGTATATAATGCTAAACGCGACTTTGATGAAAGTATACGCTGGCATCAAATAGGTCTAGATGAAGAAACCAATAGTTTTTACATGTTTACTTTAGACTATGTCTACCCCAAAGAAATTCTCCTAGACCCTCGATTTAAGCAAATGAAACGGGACCTTAACTTACCTCAATAGAAATTTTTAAGAGATTATAATGACCTTAAAATTTGCACAATCCTTTTAAGGTTTGCTCATTGGTTACATATTGTTGTGCTTCGTTATTTTTTTAATTCTAATTCTACAATGGATATTATATTATTAACAAAATGAAACATTTTCTCTTGTCTTTCTAACCTGTTCTTTTCCATCATTAGCCTCGAGGATAATAAACCAAAAAATTTCTTATTATTCTTTAATGCATTTATTGCGGCATTGATATTCTTCTCCTTTTCTGCGGCATCTTTAAAAATTGACAACCCTAAATCGCTCCGAGTGTTATCATATAAAAAATTGAATGCATATTCGCTTTGTTCCAAGGTAAGTTCATTCAATAAGTCCATACTATATTCGTGATCTTCAAAGCCACTTTTCAATTCTGCATCAAATTTGGCTAAATCACGTTTTAATTCCTTATTGCCTATTAATTCTATATTGCCAGTGCTAACCATTGCGTCATAAGTTCCTGTAACAGGTTCTGCTCGCCACCAAGACAAAGCTCCAAATCCAACAAAAGCGGCAATTGAATCTTTCTTTTCTAATAATCTACTAGTCTCGTATAAGAATAATAATCGTTTGCCGTAAGAGAAAGCTGTATTTTGAAGACCAATAGTTTCTTTTAATCTAGATTTTGTTTCTGAAAAGTCTATTAATAGTCCTTTTAATAATTCTTTTTCTGTTAATTTATCCTTTCGTTGTTCATTCCAATTGTTTATTTGTAGAGCGAGTAGAATACCAATGACAACTAAAATAATTTCTCCAATAGCATATTTGAGATATCTACTAGTTTTATTTTTTTCCATAAGATTGTATCTAATTTGTCGGAAGAATTTAAACATTTAGTGTTGGTTCGGTTAAAATAATAGACCCATTTTTCGAATTGAAAAGATACTAAAAAACATTATGAAGAGTTAAAGGAGACTGATTTTCAATTAAATGTTGTGTTGCTATATAAGTTAGTAACCCTTTTAACCTTCATGATTTTTTTTATAGACCTAGTCATATTTTAGTAACTTTTGTCACTAACTAAAAAAAGTGATAAATCTAATACGTGCAACAGCCAATTTTTGAAGATATTCTTAAAAACAATACTTAGCACTTCTCAATACCGTACAATCTTATTCTCTTTTTTATAGGCTAGCCAAATTTTTAGCAGTGCATTATAGATATCTAGATGTTCAGTTTTTACGTCTATACTTTCAGACGGATCATTAACAATGTTGTAGAGTTCAAATTTAGAGTCGTTCCATGCTTCTCCTGGATTAACAAGCTTCCAATTTCCTTGGCGTACCAATACATGGTGATGGTGTTCCATGATATAAGTGTCGGTATTAGAATGTATTTGTTTAGTATCACTACTAAGCATGTCTAAAGCCGATTTGCCTTTGAGTGGGTAGATGGTATTTCCATTATAGGTTTCAGGATAATCAGCAGTTGCGACTTCGTAAAAAGTCGGTGCCAAATCCGTAAGTGTTATTTTTTCTTTATTGATACTTCCTTTATTTTTGACATTGGGATGGCGAATAATTAACGGGGTTCTGACTCCGCCCTCATACATATACTGTTTAAAATAGCGAAATGGTGCAGAGCCAGCTTCTGCCCATTGAGGTCCATAAGACACAAATGAGTCTGGCGCTCCCATGTTTTCATAACTATTATCATAATTAGCTTGAAGAAATTCTGCAAAAGGTCCAGATTCGTAGAAATCACGATAGGCAGCACCATTATCACTCATAAAAACAATAAGGGTATTGTTGTAAGTTCCATTGTCCTTGAGCTGTTGTATGAGTCTCCCAATATTGGCATCTAAATTCTCGAGCATACCGGCGTAAAGTGCCATTTTTCGGATTTCTATTTTTTGTTCTTTTGGGCTTAGTGAATCCCATGCTTTTACGTCAGGATGGAGTGGAGGCAGAGGGTGATTTTCGTCTATAAGGCCTTTAGCTTTTAAAGCGTTTAATCGACGCTTGCGCAATACTTCGTAGCCTTCAACATAGTTGGCTTCGTATTTTTTCCAATATTCTGGTGCCACTTGAAGCGGCCAATGTGGAGAGGTGTATGCAGCAAATGCGAAAAAGGGTTTATCGTTATCACCTTCTTTTATAAAATTAATAAGGTAATCGGTGTACAAATCTGTGGAATATTCATCTTTTGGCCAATCAACGACTTCGCCATTTAGCGCGTAAGTTGAAGGCCGATCTGGTGCTTCAAACCCAACATTATTGTGATGGTTGCCTGCACCTTGATACATTATAAATGATTTATCGAATCCTTTGCGCTCTGCCAAATCCTCTTCTCGTGACCCTAAATGCCACTTACCCACCATATAAGTTTGGTAATTTACTGTTTTTAAAACCTGAGGAATGGTTACTACTCGTTTACTTAAACGGCCTTCATAACCCCATTGTTCATCATTTCTGTGAAATTGTGAACCAACACCAGCAACATGATTATCTGTACCTGTAATTAAAGCTGCTCTGGTTGGGGCGCAACTAGGTGCGGAATAAAAATTACTAAAACGCACTCCTTCGGCTGCTAGCGCATCAATATTTGGGGTGAGAATATCACTGCCAAAACAGCCTAAATCTGCATAGCCCATGTCGTCCGCTACAATGAGCAGAATGTTTGGTTTGTTTACATTTTGAGGCGGTGTATTGCTTTTTTGAAATGCATAGGATTGTGTTAAAATCAGAAATAGAATAAAACTAATATTTATAAGTCTTTGTTTCAAAATTGTATAACTGCTTTTAAAAATTCTTGAATCGTCTCTGAAGAACCTAAAGGTACTCTTAAGAGTCGCACTCCAATGAGTAAAAATCCTATAATTGTGGCTTGGTGTTTCCATTTTCCGAATTTGGCGATAAATAGAATAAAAAGAGGAATATAAATCAGTTCAGAAGCGATAAACACATACATGGGTTTAAAGTTTTCAGGGCTCATGACCTTTCTAAGAAATACAATCATGCCACGCCCTAAGGCTGGCATCATCATGTAAAATAAACTACAGATTAACCACCAGGCATGCTCGTGCAGATTTTTTCGATGAATTATACTTTTACATACAGCATAAATAAAAGCCATCATTAACAAAAACTCTACGATTATAGTCCCATAATAGAATGCTTCTGGCGGTCCTGGTCTATTGGGATCAGCATTTGCTAATATTCTTAAAGGAATATCTAAAAGACTGAATCCAGTAAAAATAACACCACCTGCGAGTAAAAAACCAAAAATACCCAAAGTTCGATGTTGAGGAATTTTTCCATTTACCGCTAAATATGGTTGAATGATAACTAAAATATACCAAAAGGTGACTAGCCAATAGTGGAAGTGTATTTCCCAAGTGACGTTCGTAAATTTTGGCCAGTAATAATTGAAAATTCCAACTTGAATAATGACTAATGGAACAATTAGCCACAAATGCAGTTTCTTATAACGTTCCATTGATAAATTTACTGGTTAGTGTACACTAAGGTAGCTAAAAAAGCTATATGTTGTATTTTATTAAAAAGCTAATTAACTGTTTTATAGCCTTCCCCCGATGACCAATCTTATTTTTTTCTTCTAAAGAAATTTCTGCAAAGGTTTTATTGTAACCCTCTGCTTTAAAAATTGGATCGTAGCCAAAGCCTTTATCTCCGTGTTTTTCTTTTGTGATTTCTCCTTCGCAGATTCCAGTAAATGTATGTAACTCTCCATTAATCTGAAGTGCAATAACAGTTTTAAATTGGGCAGCTCGGTTTGGTTTGTCTTTTAGTTTCTCTAAAAGCTTGTCCATATTGTCTTCTGCATTTCGTTGAGGTCCTGCATAGTGAGCAGAATCCACTCCTGGTTCCCCGTTAAGTGCTGAGACTTCCAAACCTGTATCATCAGCAAAGCAATCATAGCCATACTTGGTTTTGATATGATTGGCTTTCTGCTTTGCATTGCCTTCAATAGTACCTGTGGTTTCGGGGATGTCCTCTTCACAACCAATGTCCTTTAGTGATAATAATTGGATATGCTTTGGCACTAAACTTTGAACTTCCTTAAGTTTATTAGAATTGTTTGTGGCGAATACGAGTTTCATTAATTGATGTTGTATTTTATTTCGAGTTAAAAATAAAGAAAAAAGCGACCCTAAGAGGTCGCTTTTCATTAATCTAATTTTATAGAAATCACAATCTATAATCTTGTATAATCCGTTTCAGTTTCAATTTTAAATCTTCACCAGAATCAAATACCATTTGTTCATTGGTAGGATAAGGAATGGCTCTATTTCTAATGAGGTCTAAATCCTCTCTAGACAATGCTCGTTTGTCACCCCTAAATCTTGCAAAAAAGTTCTCGAACACAAAACCACTATCAATAGGGAAACTTTCTATGACCTCTTGATTCTTAAGATCGGAAAACACAACTCTGGCGACTATTTGTGATGACTTTTCCTGAATAGTTTCAAACAAACGTGCTCTAACTCTAATAATCTTATCTTCTTTGATATCATTACCTAAACTGTCTTTCATCACATTGCCATTAGCATCAAGCTTGTATTGCCAACCATCCTTAATATCTCGCTCTCTAACAAACTCACGTTCTCTCAGTCGCTCAGGTGAGATGTTAATTTGAGCAAGTTGCAATTGCATGGCATAATCGTAGTCATTTTTTGGGTCTGGATTGCCATGGTATGCCATCCAGAATTGATCTAAACCATAAGTATTAAAGTCCAACAAGGCAGCTTCCAGACGTCGAGGGATAACTTGCCGTGTCTGATTTTCAATCGACACAGCAATATGGACAGTACCACGCTCATGCGCTTCTTGCATTAATTCGCGTGTGTCTTCATAATTAGGGTTGATACGCTCTATGTAAGCTAGTTGATGATAGGCTTCTCTAATGAGTGCTTTATCATCCGTTTCTAAAAGATCAAGGCTTGTTTCATATTTAAAGTTGGAAACATCCTCTCGTGCTGCTAATATACTAGGTGTGTAATCGACAAATTTAAATTTAATCTCTCGCCCATTATAAACCAATGGTAAAATAGGTCTTACTGCATTTTGGCGTTCATCCAAGGCTAAATACGTTTCGTAAATACGTTGATAGAACTCGGGATTTTTTGCTGCTCTTAAGTTTTTAATAGCTTCTAAGTCGCGTGTATTTGCTTTTACGTACGCATCTTTTAAAAGCACTTTAAATTCTTGATTACGCTTTGCCTCTTTATTCGCTTGAAGACGTTTTAGGGCATCGTAAATGGCTTCATTATAATTACCAGAGTTAAGGGCTCTTGCGACTTGTTTTTTACCACTGCAAGACACGGCAATTACGAATATTACTGCTAAAAGTGTAATTTTTTTCATAATAGTAGGTTTTAGTTATAATTGGTAAATTTCAATTATAATGCCAAAAATGAATTATTGACTTTGGCTAAAGTCTAAAAATAATTGACAATAACAAAAAAAGCACCCTAAAAATGGATGCTTTTGCTAACTTGGTGTTAGGTAATTATTTCTTTTTCTTAGGATTAAAAACAGGTAATAATTGTGTTTTAACTGAGCCAAAACCAATACGCGTACCATCCTTTTCGCAATAGCCTCGCATAATTACAGTATCATTATCATTAATAAACTTGCGCTCACTGCCATCCTTCATTTTTAATGGTTTAGTGCCCTTCCAAGACAACTCTAGCATAGAGCCATAAGAATCTTCTGTCGGCCCAGAAATGGTTCCACTTCCCATCATATCACCAGAATTTACAGGGCAGCCATTTACGGTATGATGTGCTAATTGCTGCGCCATATTCCAGTACATATATTTAAAATTCGATTTACAAACTGTCATTTCTTTAGCCCCTTTTGGTTGAATAGAAGCCTCTAATTTAATATCGTAGCTCTTTTTTCCTTTCGTTTGAAGATAAGGTAAAGGCTTTGGATCTTGTTTTGGGCTTTCTACCCTAAACGGTTCTAGGGCATCTAGTGTCACAATCCAAGGTGAAATGGATGAGGCAAAGTTTTTACCTAAAAACGGTCCTAGTGGCACATATTCCCATTTTTGAATATCTCGTGCAGACCAATCATTAAATAGCACTAATCCGAAAATATACTCTTCAGCTTCCTCAATTGGTATTGGCTCACCTAGATCATTGGCGTCTGTGGTGATAAAAGCCATCTCTAATTCAAAATCCACTAATTTTGATGGTCCAAAAACAGGGCTTTTAGCACCTTCAGGCATGGTTTGCCCTTGGGGTCTATGTATCGGTATTCCAGATGGAATGATGGAAGAGCTTCTACCATGATATCCGACAGGTAGATGTAACCAGTTTGGCATTAATGCGTTTTCTGGGCCCCTAAACATAGTCCCTACATTTGTTGCGTGTTCTTTACTGGCATAAAAATCCGTATAATCACCAATTTGAACTGGTAATTGCATTTCAATCTCATCCAATCGAAATAAAATGGTCTCCTTATGTTTAGTATTATTCTTTAAGGTATTGTTAGTGGCATCAAATATTTCTGCCACACGGTTACGAACCAATCTCCACGTTTTACGGCCGTCTGCAATAAAATCGTTCAAGGTATCCTGAAGGAAAATATCATCTGTTAATGGAATGCCCTCAAAATAACCCAATTGATGTAAAGCACCAAGGTCAATGGCTGTATCGCCTATACGGGTTCCGATGGTGATAATATCGTCCCTTGTTAAAAATACTCCAAACGGAATATTCTGTATGGGAAAGTCTGAATCTTTGTTGACATGAAGCCAAGACATTCTATCTGGATTATTAGCGGAAAGTGGCATAAATTATTGTTGATTAAATGTTCATTAATTGTAACCAAACCTACATAAATTTTGATATTTAAACTAATGTAATTCGTATTTTTGATGCTCATTTAACACAAACTTTAGGTATGTATCGCGACGAACAAATTTTTGAACTTATAAACGCAGAAAAAGAACGACAATTAGACGGAATAGAACTTATCGCTTCCGAGAATTTTGTGAGCGAACAGGTTATGGAAGCTGCAGGTTCGGTTTTGACGAATAAATATGCGGAAGGTTACCCTGGGAAGCGTTATTATGGGGGATGCGAAGTGGTTGATGAAGTTGAGAAAATTGCTATAGAACGCGCAAAGACCTTGTTTAATGCTGAATATGCTAACGTACAACCGCATTCAGGCAGTCAAGCTAACACAGCTGTTTTTCATGCGTGTTTAAAGCCTGGTGATACTATTCTAGGATTTGATTTGTCTCATGGTGGACACTTAACTCATGGGTCTCCGGTAAATTTTTCAGGAAAGCTTTACAACCCGACCTTTTACGGAGTCAAAAAAGATACAGGCTATATAGATTACGATATGTTGTCTGATGTTGCTGAAAAAGAGCGACCGAAATTAATTATTGCAGGTGCTTCAGCCTATTCTCGTGATATGGATTTTGAAAAATTCAGAGAAGTGGCAGATAATGTTGGTGCAGTATTGTTGGCCGATATTTCGCATCCGGCGGGTTTAATCGCAAAAGGTATATTAAATGACCCGATGCCACATTGCCACATTGTAACGACAACAACCCATAAAACCTTGAGAGGGCCTCGTGGAGGAATGATTATGATGGGAAAGAATATAGACAACCCTTTCGGAATTACACTTAAAAACGGAAATCTTAGAAAGATGTCAGGCTTATTGGACTCTGGTGTTTTCCCTGGTAATCAGGGTGGGCCTTTAGAGCACATTATTGCAGCTAAGGCTATTGCTTTTGGTGAAGCCCTAACGGACGAGTTTATGCATTATATACTTCAGGTTAAAAAAAATGCAGAAGCTATGGCCAAAGCTTTTGTTGCTAAAGACTATCATTTAATCTCTGGTGGTACTGACAATCACATGATGTTGATCGATTTACGAAATAAAGATATTACAGGTAAAGATGCGGAACAAGCTTTGGTTAAAGCAGATATCACCGTGAATAAAAATATGGTGCCTTTTGATACACAAACTCCTTTTGTGACTTCTGGTATTAGAGTCGGAACATCTGCTATTACAACCCGTGGGCTTAAAGAAAATGACATGGCTTTAGTCGTTGACTTGATTGATGAGGTTTTAATGAATTATGAAAACGAAACCGTGCTGGATGGGATTGCGAAAAAAGTGAATGCGTTGATGAGTGGGAGACCTTTGTTTGTTTCTTAGTTTTTCTCCATAACAAACATTATCATCGATTTGTGTGGAATTGATTCGAAGTATTGAATAAGAATTTGTGATTTTTTAATCTTGAAATTTGATTTTAAATATTCAAGAATAAGGTCAGTTCTTTTATATTCTAGATTGATTTGCTCTTTGTTACTTGGGATAATTTGAAATAGATATTTAACATTTTTATTTTTATTAATTAGGATCCCGATGTTATTAAGAAATTCAGTATGTTCTTTTGATAACCCCTGTTGATTTAAATCAAACTCGATAGAAGTTATTGGATCATGGGATATTGTTAGGTTATTGGTAGACATCCTTTCTTGAGCAACTAAAAAGTTACAAACAGTAAAAAATAAAAAGAATAAATATTTCATTTTAATCCTCTTCAAAAACCACACTCTCATAAGCCCCAATATCTGGTGTGGCTGAGCGTGAAGTACCAAGTATATCAAAAGGCACTTGCATTGAGAATAAGCTATTGGCAGCACCATTAGCAGCTGAGTCTTCTCCTATTCTCAATAAATTATCAAAAGGCGCTTCAAAATTGGGTTCTTGGTTAAAAATATTGCCTTCATAATTAGTCATATCACCAAAAACATAGTTTGGTGTGCCTTCTAAATTATCATTATCGAAACGCAGCAAACAGTTAGTAAACTTAAAGTTGAAATCATCACCTTGTTGGTCTAAAATAAATTCAGGATTATCGTTTCCGTAAATAATACAATTATTAAAATTTGCTTCTACCAAAGGGTTTGTAGCAATTGATGATTCATCTACTTGAACAAAATCATTCAATAATAGTGCGGGGAATTGCCTAAAGCTGTTATCCCAATAATTGGCAATGGTACAATGTGTAAAATTGTATTTACCACCGACAGTTCCGGCAAAAGATGACTGGCCAGAATTATTAATCACCACATTTTCTGCACCTATTGACGTTGCTCTACCAAGAATACCGAATGCACTGGAATTATAGATTTGTGAATTACTAATTGATAATTTATCCGTTGCGGCATCTTGGTTGCCTTCTGATAACACACCAATAGTTGCATTTTTTATAGTAGCGTAATTAATCACATTATTGGTGCTTCCGTTGAATAACCAAATGGTGCCCCATTGTCCTGGGATATCTTCAAATAATGGTTCTAAGCGATCTCCTTCAAAAATTACTTCGTTTTCTAAGGCTTCAGGGTCAGTACTCAACTCGCCATTAACTTGTAAACTACCGCCATTATTGACCAAAATACCAGAATCTGCATGAAAATGTACGCGTGCTCCAGCATCAATCGTGAGTGTTTTTCCTGTATCGACACCAGCGTAACCGTAAATGACATAGGGTTTTACGTTAGTGAAGTTTAATTCAGAATCTTCTAAAAAGCGTCCGGTTAACGTTGTTTCGTCAGGGTTGCCATCACCATCGACGTCAAAGGTCAGTGTCTCTCTAATGTTGGTGGTTTCATCTCTATTTGGATAAATAAAAATAGCATCTTTTACCAGGGTGACCAAATCAACATCCTGTTGGTTAGAACCGCCATCAAATAGAATTCTATCCGTATAAAGAAACTCTACGTCCATAGTTGGCAACGTAGAAATATCAATGGTGGTTTCTATAAAAATAAACAGACTGTCATTAGCTAAGAGTTCTACATCTTCAAAATACTTGCCCTGGAGTTCGCCTTCTGAACCTGTTCCGCCATCGACATTCATCCTATAAAATGAACTCACGCCGCGTTCTAGCTGAATTGTAGGAATGACAATATCTTCGTCACTACGGTTATATACCTTTAAATTATAGGTGCTTGAGCCAATATTATTAAATACGGTATCGAGGTAAACTGTGTCTTTGGCAAACTCTAACTGACCTGTGCTTGGAGAGAATTCAAAATCATTTCGGCAAGAACTCCAAAATAACAATAAGCCAAGTGTAAAAGTGAGGTATAGAAATCGCTTCATAGCAAAGATTTAGTCTAAAGGCTAAAAATATAACTTTTGAACTAATGTTTTATTATGAATACGCCTTATTTAATTTAATCAGTCTTTAGTGCTTTATAATCTTCTAATATGACTAAAAACTCTTGACTATACAGTACAAAAACATCCAATAACTGAAAGCGCTTACTTTCCTTCATCAAGCTTTTTTTGATGCCTCGAGCTTCGCAAAACTCCATAAATAAGAGCGTATTGTCTTTTGGAATGCTTAAATCTACCTCTAACAGTTCGGTATTAAAGAATACATGAGACTCAAACAGTTTTACAAGCTGATCGTAAGTGATGTTTGAGTCAATTTCTCTTTTTGATTTTTTCTTTTTGAAGAGTTTAGCTACAAGACCTATAACTTGTATAAAGTCTAATCCATAACTTGGAGCCCTTCCATAAAGATGTGGATTTTCTTTAATGTCTGTTTGTATTATTTCATTTAACTTTAAATTATAGGTTTCCTCTTCAAACGGCTTTACTTTAGATTTTTCTTCGCTTAGTAATATTTCGTCCAATTCGTTAACCAGTTTTTTGAGCTCAAATACATATACATCTTCAAAGAATGAAGGTTTTACAGCAATTTTTAATGGGTGATGAAATAAGGATTCAAAAACCAGAGAATCATTTACAGTTGCTTGTAATCGAAAATCACCATTTTGATCAGAGTTGGTTATGATTCTAGTTGAGATGTTTGTGATTTTCACTCCTTTTACAGTCGACTCCGCATCATATACTTTTCCATTTATTATCTGTGAATGGGCAGCAGAGGCAAAAAGCAGTAGAAAAATAAAGAGCTGTGTTTTCAGCATTAGGTAGTTGATTGGCTTAGGTTACCTCTAAATAACAGCTTAAATGTGAAATTTTAATCGACCTTAAATAAACTTTAACCTAAGAAAATGTTAATTAAAAAGGCCAGCAATTTCTTGAGTAATCCGAGTAGGTCGCAAAGTGTCTTTAGACATAAAACACCATTTGGTAGTAGAAGTCACCAATAGTTTATCAGTACTATCGTTATACATGTTGACCTTTCTGATTGAAGTTACTCCTTCAGATTGTTCCACAAAGGTTTCAATGCGAATTGTATCATCTAAGACAGCAGGAGATTTATAATCTATATGATGACTTAATAAGACCCAGAAGTACTGATTCAGTATTTCGTCAGAAGCATTTTTTAGCCAATGGGCTTCAGCAATATCCTGAACCCATTGCACGTACCGGACATTATTAACGTATTGCAGTTGGTCTAAATCCTCCTGTTTAACTTTAATGGTTTTAACAAAGACCTCCATTAAAAGCTATTTCTTTTTAATGGTCACCTCAAAAAGCTTATCCCAATTTTTACCTGTCACAAAAATGGTTTGGGTCTCAGGGTTATAGGCAATACCGTTGAGGACATCTAATTCTGAGTGTTGAGTCACCATGTCTTTTAATGGAGAAAAATCAATAACCCCTTCAACAGCACCAGTAGAAGGTTCAACAATTACAACACCGTTTTTTTGATAAATGTTAGCATAGATTTTTCCGTTAATCCATTCTAATTCATTTAACTGTGGAATTTTACCTTTGTTAGTGTACACTTCAATTTTATCGTCTTCATTGAAGTTGTCTGTGTTTAAAGTCCAGATGCGTTCAGTGCCATCAGACTTGTAGAGTGAGGTGCCATCGTTGCATAAACCCCAGCCTTCTTTACTTTTACCATATCTAAAGATGCCTTCTTTTTCAAGCGTATTTACATCGTAAATAATTCCTGTGTTTTCTTGCCAAGTTAATTGGTAGAGTTTGTCATTTAATATGGTTAATCCTTCAGCAAAAAAGCCATTGCTAAGGTTGACATTTTTTAAAACATCTCCAGTTGCAAAATCTACTTTCCTAAGTTTAGATTCTCCATATTGACCAGTACTTTCATACAATTCACCATTATGGAACTCTAAGCCTTGTGTATATGATGTTATATCGTGAGGATAGGTGTTAATAATTTCATAGGTGTAGATATCTGGCACAAAATTGCTCAACACTTTAAATGTACCATTTACAATAATAGTGTCGTTATCGTGAATAACATTTGCAGTTATATGTTGTCCACCAAGCTTTCCGTTTGCATATGTTAAGGTTGTTTCAGTGGGTTTATCATTTAATTGATAGGTTACTGATTGAATGGAAATACCTTCAGGATTATTTAATGATAATGAAATGCTCTCACCAAGAGTAATGGTATTATTTTTTGCATTGGTTTTTATGGATAAGCCATAATCATTGGCTTTGGAATCATCATTACAACTAACAACAAAAAGTGCTATTAAAAGGAGGCTTAAATACTTTTGAAAAGACATGGTTTAACTTTAATTTTTGGCAAGATATTTATAAATAATTTGGTATTAAAAAAATTGTGAAAGTATTAAAAGGTTGTATCTTTGCAATCGGCAAGTCCTACACAACCAGCTCCTGCTGAATCCTCCAGGGCGGGAACGCAGCAAAGGTAAGCGGTCGTAGCGGTGTGATGTAGGTAGCTTGCCTTTTTTTGTACACTAAACTGAAATCTTGAAAGCTTTAGCGAATCAAGATTTTTTAATTTATAGTTTCAAACTTTGTACTTTTAACATCGAACTTTTAACTTAAATATATGTCTAAAGTTGTTTTGATTACTGGTGGTTCATCTGGGATTGGAAAATCCATAGGTGAATATCTTATGACTAAGGGCTATTCCGTCTTTGGTACTAGTAGAAATCCTGAGAAGTACAAAGACAGTAAATTTCCACTTGTGACTTTAGATGTTACCAAGCCGGAAACAATTTCAGAATGCATAAGAGAAGTTCTGACACAAGCTCAGAAAATTGATGTATTGATTAATAATGCTGGTGCCGGAATTACAGGGCCAATTGAAGAAATTCCTGAAGAAGAAATAAAGCGAAATTTTGAAACTAATTTTTTTGGACCAATCAATGTTATAAAAGCCATCCTGCCTCAAATGAGGAAACAAGAAAGTGGGCTTATCATTAATATTACGTCTATAGCCGGTTATATGGGTTTGCCATACCGAGGTGTTTATAGTGCTAGTAAAGGTGCTTTGGAATTAATTACTGAGTCCTTTAGGATGGAACTAAAGGAATTCAATATTGAGATGGCCAATGTAGCTCCTGGTGATTTTGCAACCAATATTGCTGCTGGAAGATACCATGCTCCGGTAAAAACAGGTTCTCCATATGAAAAATCCTATGTTGCAAATCTTAAAATGATTGATGACCATGTGGATTCTGGAGGTGACCCTAAGATGGTTGCCGAAATTATTGCTAAAATCATTGAGACACCTAAGCCAAAGATTCATTATAAGGTCGGAGCTTTTATGCAAAAATTCTCAATAGTTTTAAAACGAGTACTTCCTGATAAAGTCTACGAAAAAATATTGAGCAACCATTATAACATTTAGTACGCTAATGTTAATATGTTTTCAAATGTTTTAGGGTGTAGGGCAATCTATAAATTGTAAATTTGCATAATCTTAAACACAACAATTCAAACTACTTAAAGAATGAAATTTTTTATTGACACTGCCAATCTAGATCAGATTAAAGAAGCCCAAGATATGGGTATTTTAGATGGGGTAACGACCAATCCATCCTTAATGGCAAAAGAGGGTATTACCGGAACGGATAATATTATGAAGCATTATGTAAACATCTGTAATATTGTGGATGGTGATGTTTCAGCTGAGGTGATTTCAACAGATTTTGACGGTATGGTAAGAGAGGGGGAGGCCTTAGCAGAGTTACACGATCAGATTGTTATAAAGTTGCCAATGATTAAAGATGGTGTAAAAGCGTGTAAATATTTTTCTGACAGAGGTATAAAAACAAATGTCACTTTAGTGTTTTCTCCTGGGCAGGCGTTATTGGCGGCCAAGGCGGGTGCCACTTATGTGTCTCCATTTATTGGAAGATTAGATGATATATCAACCGACGGTTTAAACCTTATTGCTGAGATACGTCATATCTATGATAACTATGCTTTTGAGACAGAAATTCTAGCCGCATCTGTCCGTCATACAATGCACGTCATTGATTGTGCAAAACTTGGCGCTGATGTTATGACTGGACCTTTAAGTTCTATTACAGGTTTATTAAAGCACCCTTTAACTGATATTGGGCTAGAGAAGTTCTTAGCAGATTACAAAAAAGGAAATTAAACTGTTAGTTAGTGAAATAATAAGAAAGAGCTTTTAAAACGAAAGCTCTTTTTTTAGCTTCAATTCTTCCAAAAGGATTTCAAAATCGTCATTGAATATATTGGCATTGGGGTGCACAATATTAGAATTCTTATCCACAATAATAACTTTAAAAACATAACCGATTGCTAAAGATTTTAAAGACTCCTCGGGATTCACAAATCGATACTCATCCTTTAAAGAAAATTTATACTTGTTTAACGTGTTCTTCCAATACTTATCTAAATTATTGTCTGTATTAATAGATAAAAACGCCATTTCAGGGAATTTTTCACGTAACTCTCTTGCTCTATAATGGCTATTTCTATAATGTTGAATGTTGTTAGAAGACCAGAAATAAATCAAAGTGGGTCGGTTTACAACTTCTGAAATTGTATATGTCTCGTCTTTTACATTTTGAATCTTTAGTGAAGGTATACCATAACCTGGTCTTAACTTCTTAATCGATTCAACTTGTTTCCGCATATAATTTTTGTCATCTTCCGATGTAGATTTTGCCAGATAATGGTTGAACATTATATTGATTTCTTCATCACTATTGACATTGTTTATAAAATGATACGTTTTATTTCTTAAGAGGTTATTCTTAATAGTAGGGTTTGTGATTAAACTATCCACAAGCTCTAGTTTGGCTAGATTATAATTAATCTCATGGCGATCGAAAGTAGAATGGTATGCTTTCGTTTTGTAGTAGTTTTCTAAAGCCAAATTGTCAATATGAGCAGACAAAAAGAGATTGTAATCATAACTCTCATTAATTTCTATATCATTATAATTGATTTCTGATCTAAAGTCATAGAAGTCTTCTGGCAAATCCATAACATGTACCAACTTATTGTTACCAAAATATGCAAATGGGTATATCTCCCTTTTAGCAAAATGATGATAGTCGATATTAGATTTAATGATATGCTTGGCAAAGTCTGACATATCTTTTTTAGCTATGAAATTTTCAAATTTTTCAACAGCAGATTCATACTTTTTATCAATGAACTCAATAAAATATTCAGGCTCTTTTTGAGCATATTTCATAAGTTTCTTGCGTTCAATCTCATTTTCCACAAATAACTTAATGAGGTAGTTGTTTTTTCTAGCCCCTTCACCTGTAAATACTAATGATTCATCAAAATCATACGTATTTAAACGAAACATTATGCTGTCATTTGGCTCTAAAATCACCAATTGAACCTCGCCACCATGAAAAAACGAATACACGCCTGGCTTAACATTTTCGATTTTATGAATAAAACGGTTGTTAGCATCTAACTTCAATGTGTCAGATAATTCCATGTCCTTATTAAACACCATCACATGGTCACTCTTGGGATTTATTATTTCCCCACCAAGATAGGCCGAACCAGCGTTGTCATTTGAGGTGTTATCGCACCCAAAAAGACCTATCACTAGGAATAAGAATAGAATTAAATAGCGCATAAAAAAGAATTAGTAGTTTTTTCTCATTGAAACAAAAATATGTGTTGCTAAGGTTCTTCATTGTTAATGGCACGTTAAATAATAGAAGGAGAGCGTTTTATTTTACCACATCATTAGATTTTTCTACTTTTGCAGTCTTAAAAATTTAGGCTTAGGGTTTCTAAGTACATTGATTTAAATTAAACCTAATATGTTATCAGTTTCTAATCTGTCTGTTCAATTTGGTAAACGCATCCTTTTTGATGAGGTTAACACCACTTTTAATACCGGAAATTGTTATGGAATCATTGGTGCCAATGGTGCCGGTAAATCCACGTTTCTAAAAATACTAGCTGGTAAAATGGACCCGACATCGGGGCATGTTCATTTAGAGCCTGGCAAGCGTATGTCGGTTTTAGAACAGAATCATAATAAACACGATGAAGACACCGTTTTAGACACCGTTTTAAAAGGTAACAAACCGTTGTACAAATTGAAGTCTGAAATCGATGCACTTTATGCCGATTACACAGATGAAAATGCTGAAAAGATTGGTGAGCTGCAGGTACAGTTTGAAGAAATGAATGGCTGGAACGCCGATAGTGATGCTGCAGCACTACTTTCTAACTTAGGAATCAAGGAAGATTTGCATTATTCCTTAATGCAAGACCTAGATGGTAAGCAAAAGGTAAGAGTCTTGTTGGCACAGGCATTATTCGGTAACCCAGATGTGTTGATAATGGATGAGCCTACCAACGATTTAGATTACGAAACCATTTCTTGGTTAGAGAATTTCTTGGCAAACTATGACAACTGTGTTATAGTGGTTTCTCACGATAGACACTTTTTGGATGCTGTTTGTACGCATATTTCTGATATAGATTTCGGGAAAATAAATCACTATTCAGGGAACTATACATTTTGGTATGAGTCTTCTCAATTAGCAGCCAGACAAAGAGCCCAGCAGAATAAGAAAGCCGAAGAAAAGAAAAAGGAACTCGAAGAATTTATCAGACGATTTTCTGCTAACGTTGCAAAATCCAAACAAGCAACAAGTAGAAAGAAGATGATTGATAAATTAAATATCTCTGACATTAAGCCATCAAGTCGTCGCTATCCCGCTATTATTTTTGAACGCGATCGTGAAGCCGGGGACCAAATACTTAACGTCGATAATTTAGCAGCATCTTTAGACGGTGAAGTCTTATTTAAAAATATCGATATCAATTTAAACAAAGGGGATAAGGTCATTGTATTTTCGAGAGATTCGAGAGCTACAACAGCGTTTTATCAAATCTTGAACGGTAACGAAAAAGCAGATGCAGGCAAGTTTTCTTGGGGCATCACAACGTCTCAATCCTATTTGCCATTGGATAACAGTGACTTCTTCAAGAAAAAAATGACGCTAGTAGATTGGCTACGTCAATGGGCGCAAACTGAAGAAGAGCGCGAAGAGGTTAACATTAGAGGTTTTCTAGGTAAGATGATCTTTAGTGGTGAAGAAGCTTTAAAAACAGCCGATGTACTTTCTGGAGGAGAGAAAGTGCGTTGTATGTTAAGTCGTATGATGATGATGAGAGCTAACGTGTTAATGTTAGATGAACCAACAAATCATCTTGACTTAGAAAGCATTACAGCCTTTAATAATTCCTTAAAAAACTTTAAGGGCACTATACTTTTAACAACCCACGACCACGAGTTTGCACAAACCGTTGGTAACCGAATTATTGAGTTGACTCCCAATGGGGTTATCGACCGTTATATGACTTTTGATGAGTATATGAGCGATAAAAAGATTAAAGAGCAGCGTGATAAGATGTATGGGGTTTTGGTTTAATTACACGTTGTCATTCCTGCGAAAGCAGGAATCCATTCGTCATCTAAATATGAGATTCCTGCCTGCGCAGGAATGAGAAATTAAATCTATTTATGAGCTTTGATTAAGCACAACACCAGCAATTTTTTATATACGGTGTTGGCATTAGTTTTTTCTGTTTACATATTCCGATACTAATTCTTTACTATCTCTGTGCATTACAAAACATCCTTCTAAAGTTTCTATTGTTGGTAATTCAGCGTATACTTTGTCAATCCAATTTTTGATTAAATCTTGATTTTTAAAGGCAGATTTATTTTTCATATAATATTCAATCGCCATTAATCTTGTTCCTGGATTTTTACTGTTCATAAGAATTAGGCAAACTTCTGATGTTATGCTTTTATATTCCTCCAAAAATATGGCCCTATTCGTAAAAGTGCTTCCTGAATATCCACCGCTAAAACCATACCTTGTTCCAGAAAATGGTGTCATAAGAAATCTTAAATTTTCATTCAATGAAATATCCGAATTTATGTTTTTCAAAGGGCTTTCCATTCCTTCAATATTGAAATATCGTTTGTGAAGTATGTTTTCATTTATTTCGAAAATTCCTGAATACATTTTTAAATAACGCTCTGTTAAATCTTTATTGCTTGGGAAATTTGGCGTAAATTCATAAGATATGACTTCACCTTCTTTTAATATTAAATTATAATAAATTCCAGCATAGCCTTTTCCCATACTTGCTTCGATTTGCTCATAGCCAAAACCGAGTGCGATTTTCCTATCATTTTCATCTATTTTTAGAATATCGGTTACATCACTATCATCATTTTTCAAAATATTTGTTAATTCTGATAAAAAGAGTGAATCTTTTTGAATCCAACTTTCATTAATAGGATTCAAATCCCTTTCTGATGAGTAAATATATTCTGACACTCTGTTACTTTTAAAATCTGTAGCAACATCCAATTTATTTTGTTTACAAGAAACAAATAATATAAAAATAAAAATATATGTAAGTTTGAATTTCATTTGGTTCAAATTAATACCAACAACGAGATAAGATGAATAATGCCCTTGCTTAAGCTTCCATCTCAGCTTTAACTCTATTTACAATCTCTTCGGCCTTTTTTGAATCTTCTTTAAAGACATAAATTTCTTGAAGATCGATATTTCTTGTGGGGTAACCACTTAACCTATTTGACTCTCCTTCATCTTTAATTAAAGGGTTTATTCCAATAGATTCAAGTTCGATAGCTATACGCTTAGCTATAATAAAGTTACCGCCATAAATCTTTATATATTCTGATGTGCTCATATCTATAGGTGTTAATTCGAAATAAAAGTTACGAAATATTCTTTTTATATTAGTAGATTAAAGCCATCTAATTAAATATTTTAATCATGTTAAGAATTTGTAGACTCTTACTTTTTTCTTGTCTTTTAGTTGCTTGTGACAATAATGAATTTGAAAGAGTTGAAATTACTGACCCATTACACGGTACATGGAATTTATTAAATGAGCAAGGTGGAGATTTTAGTCCAATTAATATTGATTATGAACCTGGGGAAAAAACATGGACATTTAATTCTATTTCAGGGGTAATGACAATAACAGATAATTTAAACCCAAACTATGCATGTGCATTGTGTAATAGTTCTAGAGATTATATAGTGACAGAAAATGATACTGGCTCTAGCTCAATTGGGTCAGAATTAATTAAATGGGTCGAATATAGTGAAGATGGAAGTATCAATGGTACAATTATTATTGGAGGAATTACTAGTTTAAGTGAAACAGAACTTATAGTCACCTCCCATAATGTTGCACCTTTAATTTGGACACTTACAAAAGCTGAGGAAGATTTATTTAACTGAAAAATTTAAATACCAGATACCTCAATAAATAATCAATTATTTGTTTTTTATAGATTTAGGCAATTTCTGCAACCCTAAGAATAAGTTTTACCTATTAAAATATTCGTTAAAAAAATGCTCATATTCTGTAAGCAGGTTTTAATTTTTTAATTTTATAAAAATTGAAATTAACTAGAATTATATATAATGGACAATAAGAATACTGAATCATTTGAAATCAACAATTCAGATGTAAGTCAATGCCCTTTTTTAAGCGGTAAACAAAACGCAACAGCTGGAGGCGGAACCAAAAATCGTGATTGGTGGCCTAATGAACTAAAATTAAATATTCTTCGTCAGCATTCTGAAAAGACAAACCCTATGGGCGAGGACTTTGATTATGCAAAAGAATTCAATAGCCTAGATTTTGCTGAACTAAAGCAAGATGTGCTCAACCTAATGACGGAATCTCAAGATTGGTGGCCGGCAGATTATGGTCATTATGGTGGATTTATGATACGTATGGCTTGGCACAGTGCAGGAACCTACAGAGTAGGTGATGGACGTGGTGGTGCAGGTGGAGGAAACCAGCGTTTTGCACCAATCAATAGTTGGCCAGATAATGGTAATCTAGATAAGGCGCGTTTGTTATTATGGCCAATTAAAAAGAAATACGGTAAAAAGATTTCTTGGGCTGATTTAATGATTTTGGCAGGTAACTGTGCACTAGAATCTATGGGTTTCCCAACTTTTGGTTTTGCAGGAGGACGTGAAGATATTTGGGAACCAGAACAAGATGTGTATTGGGGAAGTGAAACCGAATGGGGTGCGAATGAAGCACGTTACGATGACCAAAGGGATTTAGAAGATCCTTTAGCCGCAGTAATGATGGGTTGGATTTATGTTAACCCGGAAGGACCAAACGGAAATCCTGATCCTATGGGCTCAGCACAAGATGTAAGAGAGACATTTGGGCGTATGGCAATGAATGATGAAGAAACGGTAGCTTTAGTTGCAGGTGGACATACCTTTGGAAAAGCACATGGTGCAGCTGACCCTAATAAATATGTAGGGTCAGAACCACATGGTGCACCAATTGAAGAAATGAGTATGGGTTGGAAAAATTCTTTTAATAGCGGTGTGCTGGAAGATGCTATTACTAGTGGTATTGAAGGAGCTTGGACACCTAATCCAACTAAATGGGATGCCGATTATTTTGATGTTTTATTGAATTATGACTGGGAATTAACAAAAAGTCCTGCAGGGGCACACCAATGGACACCAACGGCAGAATCTAAAGCCAGAATGGCACCAAAAGCCGGTGGAGAAGGGACTCAAGCCTTGATGATGACTACTGCGGATATTGGTTTAAAAACTGATCCAGCGTATTTAGAAATTTCAAAACGATTCCATAAAGACCATAAAGCATTTGAAGAAGCTTTTGCACGCGCATGGTACAAGTTGACCCATCGCGATATGGGACCAATTGACCGTTACTTAGGCCCTGAGGTACCTAAGGAAGAATTAATATGGCAAGACCCAATTCCAAAAGTGGATTATAAATTGAGCGATGCAGATATCGATTCTTTGAAGAAAATGATATTAGCTTCTGGTCTTACAGTTTCAGAATTAGTAAAAACAGCTTGGGCTTCGGCATCAACGTATAGAGATTCTGATAAACGTGGTGGAGCAAACGGAGGCCGTTTAAGATTAGAACCACAGCGCAGCTGGAAAGTAAACAATCCTGAAGAATTAAATAAGGTTTTAAATGTTTACGAGGGGATTCAAAATGAGTTTAGCGGAACAGTTTCCATAGCAGACCTTATTGTATTGGCTGGAGTTGCTGGTGTTGAAGAAGCAGCAAGAAATGCTGGTCATAACATATCAGTACCATTTTCACAAGGTAGAGGTGATGCTACTCAAGAGCAAACAGATATAGAGCAATTTAATTACTTGAAGCCAGTTGGTGATGGCTTTAGAAATTATGTTAACTCTAATATTGATGTCAAAGCAGAAGACTTGTTAGTAGATAAAGCAAATTTATTATCCTTAACAGTACCAGAAATGACAGTATTGGTTGGTGGATTAAGAGTACTTGGTGCTAATTTCGATAATTCTGAATACGGTGTGTTTACAGACAGAGTAGGCAGCTTGACCAATGATTTCTTTTCAAACTTATTGGATATGACTTATACGTGGAGTTCTACCTCAGATGACGATACATTATTTGAAGGAAAGGATAGAAAAACCGGAAAAGTCGTTTATAAAGGAACACGCGCCGATCTAATTTTTGGTTCAAACACTGAATTGCGAGCAATTGCAGAGGTCTATGGTACGGATGATGCACAAGATAAATTCGTTAAGGATTTTGTTAGTGCTTGGACTAAAGTGATGAATTTAGATCGTTTCGATTTAAAATAAAACTAGATTTTTTATAATTATAAATTGGGGTAGGTGGTAAAAACTTATCCCAATTTTGTTTAAAACCTAAATATTATGGATGCAACACAAGAATTGTTTGGAGCTATTCAATCTGGCAATAATGATGCTGTTTTAAGATTGATTAATGAAAACCCAAATGTGGTTAATGCTAAAGATCAAAGAGGTTTTACCCCTTTAATTTTTGCAACTTACTTTAATAAGGAGGATATTGCAAAAACACTTATGGACAATGGGGCAGATTTAAATGCAAAAGATGCTACCGGAAATACTGCACTTATAGGTGTATCTTATAAAGGAAATACAAGAATAGCTTCTGAATTATTAGATAGAGGAGCCGATGTCAACGCCAAGAATACTATGGGAACGACTGCCTTGATTTTTGCAGCGACGTATAATCAAAAAGATAGTATAGAATTACTATTAAAGCACAATGCAGACAAAAGCCTCACCGATAATGAAGGAAAAACAGCTTATGACCAGGCAAAGGATAAAGGATTCACGGAGCTTTTAGAAGCATTGGAGGTTTAGAATATTAAGCATTGAAATATTTGCTATTCCATATACTATTGTTAAAATTCTTACCGGCAGCAAAGCCATAATAAAGTGCGATTGCAGCATAGCACTTAAATATAAAAAAGAATATCATCCAGAATTGAGCAGGGCTAGCATCGCCATTAAGAAATGTAAAGGGGATAACTACAGTTGTAAAAAGACTGATTAAAAGAATGGCTACAATTAAATTTTCAAAACTCTTATAGGGTTTCATTAACCATTTTCTAAAAGGATTAAGGTCATTGCCCCATTTATGTACTAAATAAAAATATCCATTTCCTATAGGTGCAAAAAGAAGAGGGTCGTCATAATTTTCTAGCTTAAATAATTTTGAAGGAGCAATAATTTTAAATCCTTTTAATTTAGTGCCGTGTAATTTTTCAAGATGTTTAATTTTAGAAATCGCTTCATAAGGTAATTCGCCTTTAAAATACTTTGTATCTAAAAATCGAAGTCTATAGTCAATACAAATAGCCTTAATTTGGTCAATGTGATAAATATGTTCAGTCTCTAGTGCTTCAAATTTAAAGGTGTTTGATTCACTTGTATGCCCAGAGTTAAGTGTGTCAAGAATTTCACCTTCTATTAATGCATCCTTGTCGAGAATAGCATGTACTTCCTTTAATATATCTGGCTTAGAGTCTTTTTGTCGTGTTCGCTTTAGCTTTTCCTCAATATTTGTCCTTTTCAGCACCATTGCGTTTTTACTTTAAAAATAACACCTAAAAGTCGCAATTACAAGTCTTTAACATTCCTATTTAGATTTGGGGCAATAGCACACTAAAATGAAAGAAAATACTTAAACGAGTTGCGGTTTCTTTTCTGTCAGCATTCTTATCTTAATAGAAAATGCCGCAAACAGTAACGTAGTAAACGGACTTAGCCAGTTAAAGATGGCATAGACAAAATAGTCGGCAACACTAACACCTAAAACCCCACTTTGGTAGGCTCCGCAAGTATTCCAAGGAATCAATACAGAAGTTACGGTACCAGAATCTTCAAGTGTTCTACTTAGATTTTCTGGGGCTAAACCTTTATCATCAAAAGCTTTTTTAAACATCTTCCCTGGGATGACAATCGCTAAATACTGATCAGAGGCAATAACATTTAACCCCAAACAACTCATAACTGTTGAAGCAAATAGTCCAAATACACTAGATGCAACAGATAGAAGGGATTTTGTGATTCTTGCAAGAGCACCAATACCATCCATTACACCACCGAATACCATAGCACATGCACATAAGTATATGGTCCAAAGCATGCCATTCATTCCGCCAGCAGTAAACAGTTCATTTAGTTTTTCGTTATCCGTGGCAATACTTATATCGGTGAGTATTGAATTTGAAATAGCTCCCATGTTAGAATCTGAAACAGATTGGAGGACGTCGGTCTGAAAAATTAGTGCAAAAACAACAGCGACTAAAACACCTGTGGCCAAAGCAATCAAAGGTTTGGTCTTCAATAAAATTAAAATGATTACAGCTACAGGAACTAAAAATAACAATGGCGTTATATTAAAAGCTGAATCTATAGAATTCAATAAATTTGTTAAGTCTGCATCTCCCGTTGGTTCAATGAAAAAACTTATAACGCTGAATGAAATTAAAGTGACTATAATAGTAGGGCCAGTAGTAAGACTCATATATCTGATATGAGTAAATAAATCTATCCCTGCCATAGCGGGCGCTAAATTTGTTGTGTCACTCAAAGGTGACATTTTATCTCCAAAATATGCGCCAGATATAACTGCACCAGCTATCATTCCTGGATTGATTCCAAGTGCAGATCCAATACCAATTAATGCTATACCGACAGTAGCAGAGGTCGTCCAAGAACTACCAGTTGCAATAGAAATTATAGCAGATATAACGACAGTCGCAGGTAAAAATATCTCAGGGCTCAACACTTGTAAGCCATAATAAACCATTGCCGGAATAACTCCACTTATCAACCAAGTACCAGCAAGAGCTCCAACCAATAATAGAATGACAATTGGGACAAAAACACTTTTTAAGTTCTCCCAAACTTCTTGTAACATTATCATTGATTGCACTTTATTGAATAGCCCCATAAAAAAAGCAACACCAGCAGCAATAAGGAGAATAATCTGATTTGTGTATACACCCAACCATTCATGATCTTCAACGAAAAAGATATTATAAGCTAAAAGCGCCATTAAAATAACTACTGGCACTAAGGCTTCACGTAAGCTTAACTCTTTGTTGTCCTTAATGTGTTGATCTTGTATTTCAATATCCGAAAGGTTCTGGTCGTCTTGCATGGTTGTTTTTTTGCTTCCGTAATGTTACGATTTTGAAAATTGAATTGCAAATGCCGCCAGTTGCTTACTTTTACATTCGAAAAAATAATATGGATTCACTAACTCAAATAGTTTTAGGTGCAGCTTGTGGTGAAGCTGTCCTTGGTAAAAAAATAGGAAATAAGGCTTTGTTGTTTGGGGCTATTGGCGGTACCATTCCGGATTTGGATGTGTATGTTGGCCAATGGATTTACAACAATGAAATTCAGGTGATGGCTTTCCACAGAGGATTTATGCATTCCATTTGGTTTGCGGTAATTGGCTGTTTTGTGTTTGGCTGGCTAACCTTTAAACTATATAATTTTAGAAGGCGTAGGGGAACAACAACACTAAAAGACTGGATAATGCTTTACTTCTGGGCGTTATTCACACATCCGATATTAGATTGTTTTACGCCTTATGGCACACAACTCTTCAGTCCTATTTCAGATTATAGGGTGGCGTTTAATACCATTTCAGTTGCAGATCCATTTTACACCATACCTTTTTTATTCGGAATGACTGCTCTACTATTCTTTAAACGAAATTCTCAAAAAAGAAGATTATGGTTTAAAATAGGAGTAGGTGCATCATCCATCTATTTATGTCTAACAGTTTTAAATTCATGGAACGTCTCAAGTGTGTTTAAAAAGTCCCTTCAAGATGAACGAATGTCCTTTGAGCGGTTTCAAACTCAACCAACTATATTGAACAATATGCTTTGGTATGGCGTAGCAGAGACAAAAGACGATTATTATATTGGGTTTTATTCACTTTTTGATGATGAAAGAAGAGTGAAAGATTGGACAAGAATTCCAAAAGAGCATCATCTCATTGATCTTGAAGACCCGAACCTTAAAAAGTTGATTTGGTTTAGTAATGGTTATTTTAATGTAAAAGCATCGAGTGACCCTAATGTGTTTCGTTTTTCTGACCTTAGGTATCCATTAGCTGATCCAACGGATATGGATTCATTTATATTTTCATTTAAAATTCAGAAAATGAATAACACTTGGGATATGATCTCCAGCGGGCCAAGATTTGAATCTAAAGGCAAAAAAGTAGATCCTTTAGAATTCTTTAAGCCTATGTTTCAACGATTAAAAGGGATTTAAATAATTACAAAATTCCTAAATCTTTCATACAGGTTTTCATTGTGTTGTAAGTGCGTTCTATATCTGCATCCAAGCCAATAGAAAACCGGATTAAACCGTCACTGAGACCCATTTCTATCTGTTCTTCTTCAGATATTTCGGAAGATGTTGAACTGCCGGGTGCGCTAAATAAGGTTTTGTAAAAGCCTAAACTTACCGCCAGATACCCTAAATTACGATCTTGCATCAGCTCCATCAATGCATTGGCTTTATCCAATGAGCCAACATCAATTGTCATCATACCGCCAAAACCATATTTTTCATTCATCATACTTGTAAATAACTCATGAGATGGATGGGAAGTTAATCCCGGATAAACAGTTTTAAGATTATCGTTTTCAAACTTTTCAGCTAAAAACTGAGCATTATGACTGTGCTGCTGCATTCTAATATGAAGTGTTCTTAAGTTTTTTAAAACCGAAGCCGCACGTAAACTATCCATTGTAGAACCTAACAACATAGCTGCTCCATCATTGACATTACGTAGTTGGTCAATTAATTCTTGTGTGCCGCAAACCACACCACCAACAGTATCTGACGAACCATTAATAAACTTAGTTAAACTATGTATAACCACATCAGCACCCAGTTTTACTGGCGAAATGGATAAAGGAGAGAAGGTGTTATCTACAACCAATTGTAAATTGTGTTTTTTGGCTAATGCGGACAACCCTTTAATATCAGCAACTTCTAATAAGGGGTTGCTAACGGATTCACAATAGATGACCTTAGTATTTTTTGTGATAGATGCCTCTACAACGTCCAATTTTGTGATATCCACGAAAGAAGTGTCGATACCAAGTCTTGGCGTGAAGTTTTTCAAAAAGGCATAAGTACCTCCATAGATGGTTCTACTGCTCACGATATGATCTCCATTACCACACAACTGTAACAAAACAGGTGTTATGGCTCCCATTCCTGAAGCTGTAACGGTAGCCGTTTCTGTACCTTCCATGGCAGCTAAGGCTTCACCAAGATATAAGTTTGAAGGGGATGAATGTCTCGAATACAAATAACAACCATCAGCATTGCCTTCAAAGGTGTCGAACATAGTCTTTGCAGAAAGAAAGGTATAGGTTGATGAATCGGAAATGGATGGGTTAACTCCACCAAACTCTCCGAAATATTGTAGATCCTGAATGTTATTCGCTGGTTTAAACTTCATTGTAGTGTAATTTTATAATTACATCAAATTTCTAATTATTAAGAATTAAAATCAACAGTTAAGTAAATATTTAGAATAATAATAACTTAATATTCATTTATATAGTTTTATTTTAGTTAAATTGATTTAAAGAGGTTATCATATAGAAAAATTTACAATGTTGGAATTTGACAAAACAGATAGGCAACTGTTAAAACTATTACAATCGGATAATAAGCAAACCACTAAAAAGTTGGCATACCAGCTTAATTTATCTGTTACCGCCGTTTACGAGCGCATAAAAAAGTTAGAGAATAATGGGGTTATTAACAAGTATGTAGCACTTCTTGACCGAAAAAAAGTGAATAAGGACTTTGTGGCGTTTTGCCATATTAAGTTGGTTCAGCATACCAAAGAGTATGTCGTAAAGTTTGAGCGTGAGGTTACTCAGCTTAACGAGGTATTAGAGTGTTATCATATTAGTGGTGATTATGACTACCTTTTAAAGGTTGTTGTTGGGGACATGGAGGCTTTTAGAGACTTTATGGTGAAAAAATTAACAACCATTAATCATATTGGTAGTACACATAGCATGTTTATGATTAATGAAGTTAAGCATACAACGGCTATTGAAGTTTAGCACTTTCATTCTTTTTGATATCCTTATATTTAATGAGATAATTTAAAACGTTATGCAATCACCTATTTACAGGTATTTAGAATTAGTTGTCCTTTTTTTGTTATTGCCAATTTTCTTGGTGACTTCTATTTCAATTTATGTTAAGATAAGTATTGTAGGTATAGGCTTCTTATATATACTTTATACTCTATTAAGGGTCGAAAACATTAAAATTCACGTTGCTAAAGGCATTAATTGGAAACGATTTTGGCGACTGACGTTTATGAAATTTGTAGGCATAGCTGTTATAACCTCACTTTATATCCTGGCCATGGATAGCACAAGTTTATTTAATGCCGTAAAAAGCAATCCCCAAAAATGGGTGCTATTTTTGGGTGTGTATTGCTTGTTTTCTGTCTATCCGCAAGAATTGATTTATAGAACGTTTTTCTTTAAGCGGTATCAGCATTTATTTAAAAACCAAAATCTTCTCCTATTTATTAATGCCACACTATTTTCGTTAGCACATCTGTTTTTTCAAAATACTTTGGTAATGGCACTCACTTTTGTTGGAGGCCTTTTGTTTGCATTGACTTTTCAAAGAACACAATCAACACTTTTGGTGTCTATAGAACATGCTTTATATGGCGGATGGCTATATACAGTTGGTTTTGGTGCTATGTTGGGGTTTCCTGTTTGAGTGTTGTCATATTTTATTTACATTTAGCAGACCATGAAATACTCCCAGATAAAAGACCTATACAAAACCATATTTAAGTCTTACGACAAGCCTTCGCTCGAAGAGCATATTAAAAAGATTATTGAATTAGATAGGTTTCTACCTTACAGCTCAACATTTTTCTGTATCACCAATACACAAGATCTTAGTTTTGAGTATATCAGCAAAAATTTTAAATCGTGTTTGGGTTTGGATCCAAAAATTATGAAAAATCAGGGCATGCGCTATTTTTGGAGTAGGATTCATCCAGATGATTTGGATAATTGGCTGAGCGCTTTAAACCAATTGATGGAATTTACTATGACTAGTATAGCAGAGAAAGATCGTGAAAAAGCAAACTATACCTGGAACTTTAGATTTAAAAACGCAGATGGTGTCTATGTTAATATCGTTCAGAATACAACACCGTTAGCCTTTGATTCCTCGGATAAACCAATCATTGGGTTGGCACATTACACCGTTTTACATCCCGAAATTAAATTGCCGATTACCGCCTCTGCAAAGTTGTTAAATGAGAACAATGAATACGAAACCATCTATTTTAACAACGTCTCCCAAAAATTATTAAAAGGAGGTATTACTCATCGGGAGCGGGATGTGATTAGGCTCTTGGTATTGGATTATAGCAGTAAAGACATCTCGGAAAAGCTGAATATCAGCCCGCACACAGTGGATACCCATCGCAGAAATATTCTAAAAAAGCTAAAAATATCATCTACCGGTGAGTTAATTGGCATGCTAAAGATGAATAGAAGCCTGATTTAAACTTTTCTAAAATTACTCAAATTGAGTATTGTCCTTCAGATTTAAAACTGTCAAATTTGTTAAAGCTATTAATTAAGTAATTTAAGGGAAAATAGGCCTGTTTCGGACAGAAGTATCAGTATACTTTTGATGGAGCAGGTTATTTTTTTAAAAATTAATCCTCCATCGTAAACCCAATTTTAACGGTCACTTGCCAATAAGATACTTTTCCGTTATCGCCAATGAGACCACGTGACTCCGTAACCTCAAACCATCTCATATTCTTAACCGATTTTGCGGCTTTTGAAAGTGCATTTTCTACGGCATCATCGCTAGATGTTTCAGAAGATCCAACAATTTCAATCTTTTTATACGTGTGATTACTCATAATAAATTGTTTTTAATTCACCTAAAATATACGAAAATATAACCATATTCAACCCAATGGAATAGACATAAATTAGTACTTTTGTATTCGTTTTTGAATCTGAAAATATACTTTATGAAATCATACGATGTAGCAATAATCGGTTCTGGTCCTGGTGGCTATGTAGCAGCAATAAGATGTGCACAATTGGGCATGAAAACAGCATTAATAGAAAAGTACTCTACCCTTGGTGGTACCTGCCTTAATGTAGGCTGTATTCCTAGTAAAGCGATGTTGAGTTCTTCACACCATTACGAAGAAGCTACAAAACATTTTGAGGAACACGGTATTGAAATCCCTGGTGATATAAAGGTAAATCTTGAAAAAATGATTGCCCGAAAACAAGCTGTCGTGGACCAAACTACAGGTGGTATCGATTTTTTAATGAAAAAGAATAAGATTGATGTGTTTGAAGGCTTAGGCTCATTTAAAGACGCTACTCACATTATCATTGACGGAAAGGATGCTGGTGAGATTGAAGCAAAAAACGCCATCATTGCAACCGGTAGCAAGCCGAGTAACCTGCCTTTTATAGAGTTGGATAAAGAACGTGTTATCACATCAACAGAAGCTTTAGAATTAAAAGAAATTCCAAAGCATTTAATGATTATTGGGGGAGGAGTTATTGGCTTAGAGTTAGGACAGGTCTATCGTAGATTAGGTGCAGAGGTTACCGTCATTGAGTATATGGATAGAATCTTGCCGACTATGGATGCAGGGTTATCTAAAGAACTCAATAAAGTCTTTAAGAAAGCAAAATGTAACATGATGGTGTCTCATAAAGTGAAGTCTGTTGAGCGCAAGAAAGGCGAGGTCATTATTAAAGCTGAAAACAAAAAAGGCGAAGAGGTAGAGTTTAAAGGTGATTACTGTTTAGTTTCTGTGGGAAGACGGCCTTACACGGACGGATTGAATGCGGAAGCGGCAGGAGTAAAAATTAATGATAAAGGACAAGTTGAAGTTAATGATCATTTGCAAACGTCAGCTTCAAATATTTATGCTATTGGTGATGTGGTAAGAGGAGCCATGTTAGCTCATAAAGCCGAAGAAGAAGGGGTGATGGTTGCTGAACAATTAGCTGGACAAAAACCACATATCGATTATAATTTAATTCCTGGAGTCGTATATACCTGGCCAGAAGTTGCTGCTGTAGGTAAAACAGAGGAAGAACTAAAAGAAGCTGGTACAGAATATAAGGTTGGACAATTTCCATTTAGAGCATTAGGACGAGCAAGAGCCAGTGGTGATATTGATGGGTTTGTAAAAATATTAGCCGATAAAACAACGGATGAAGTTCTAGGGGTGCACATGATTGGTGCCCGTTGTGCAGACCTTATCGCTGAGGCAGTTACAGCTATGGAATTTAGAGCGTCTGCCGAAGATATAGCGCGCTACTCACATGCGCATCCAACATTTGCTGAAGCTATTAAAGAGGCTGCACTAGCGGCAACTGAGGATAGAGCTTTGCATATTTAATAAATTCCTGCGTGGGCGCTGAGGCTACTCGAAGCGTAAGCAGGAATCCCAATATAGAAAAGCGAACTGGTCACTGAGCGAAGTCGAAGTGTAGTTCGCTTTTTTTTAATTCATATTGTATAACTTCTTAATTTTTATTACTTTAGAGTTTCTCAAATTGAAGCCAGTATTCTACTTATAGGGAGGTCTCAAGGCTATTTTGAATACATTTTAGGGTTCATACTACCTGTGTTGTGTTTTATATTAATTTCTAAATCATAAAACATGAAAACACGATTACTTTTATCCGTTCTTTTGCTCTTATCATTCAACTTTGTTTTTTCCCAAACTTTCGTGCCAGATGATATTTTTGAGGCATTTCTCGAAGCTAATGGTATGGGAAATGGTGTTGCAAATGATAATTTTGTGACCACAAGCAACATTAATTCTGTGACTACCCTCGATGTGTCTGGTTTGGGTATTGAATCTATGGAAGGTATAGAAGATTTTGCTGCGTTAGAAATATTAGATTGTTCAAGTAACAACTTCCTACCTTCATTAAATGTCTTTAATAATACGGCACTTATTGAATTACGAGCTTTTAACTGCGATCTCAATAGTTTAACTTTGCCGAACAACAATTTATTGACATTTTTAAGCATTGGTAATAATCACCTAAGTGGTTTAGATGTGAGTGCATATCCAGATTTGGATTTCTTATCTTGTGCTAATAACTTTAATATTAATATAGGAACCTTAGATCTTTCCTCCAATCCTAATTTAACTACTTTATACTGCCAAAACGCAGGTGTATCAAGTTTAGATATATCTCAATGTACCAATCTTGATTTGTTGGTTTGCTATAACAATCCTTTATCGAGTTTAGATATTTCTGCTAATACAGCCTTGAGTGAGGTAAGATGCTATAGTAGTCTTAATAATACATTAACCATTTCAAACAGTACATATCCAAACATGACTTATTTTGATTGTAGTGATAACGGTTTAAATTCTTTGGATGTTACGGTTTTTCCTAATTTAACGGCTCTATACTGCGCTAATAATGATTTGAGTTCCATTAATGTTTCTACACTTACTGACCTTGTAGATTTCGGTCTTTGGAATAATAACTTAACAAGTTTAGACGTGTCTAATAATTTGGTTTTGGAATATGTAGAACCAGGTAACAACCCAAACCTTACAAGTCTAATGCTGCCAAATACAACAACACTGAGCCAGGTATGGGCTTATGGGGCTAGTTTGTCAACTTTGGATTATACTAACAATACAGGGCTTCAATTTTTGGATATAGGAATTAATAATTTTACAAGTGCCGATGTTAGTATGTTGCCAAATCTTTTACAATTTTATTGTAATCAAAACCAATTGACCTATTTAAATATAGCCAACGGAAACAATGCTGCATTAGATTGGATGTGGGCTCACGATAACCCGAGTCTTAACTGTATTCAGGTTGATGATGTAGCCTTGGCGGGTACGAAGTCATCTCCTAATTGGCAACGAGATCCTGGCGCAAACTTCAGTTTATCGTGCTCATTAAGTACAAATGATAATGCTATTTTGGCTTTTAACCTCTATCCAAATCCAACAGAAGGTAATGTGCATATTGAAACCGATTATGATATAGACTATCAATTAATTAGTCTTCAGGGGGGTTCTGTTTTAAGTGGTTCATTTACAAAAGGGTTGAATGAGTTTAGTACGTCGTCTATATCTAGTGGTCTATACTTATTGAAAGTTAAATCTGGAATAGAAACTATTACCAAAAAATTGATAATAAAATAGAAAGGTATTTTAAATTACTGGTTTGATTTTAAGGTGTGGGTTTAAGCAATTAACTTTGCGCTTATGGAACAGCTCACACTAACCACACCAGCATTATTATTTTCGGCAATATCACTGATTATGCTAGCTTATACCAATCGATTTTTGGCCTATGCTGCTGTAATCAGGAATTTGCACGAAAAATATAAGTCACAAAAAGACGATTCGCTGATTAAGCAAATAAAAAATTTAAAATTACGCTTAAATCTAACTCGTTGGATGCAAATTTTCGGAATCAGTAGCCTGTTGCTTTGCGTATTGACCATGTTTTTAATTTATATACAGCAAAACACAGTAGCTGTTTGGATTTTTGGTACCGCCTTAATACTTCTCATAATTTCCCTAGGGCTTTTAATAAAAGAGATTCAAATATCAGCCAAGGCCTTACAATTGCATATTAGCGATATTGAAAACCATATAAAAAATATCTAAAAGCCTTCTAACAGCTTTAATACCTCTGCCTTATAGCTTCTGCTTATCGTGAAACTTTTTGAATTTATAGAAACATATTCGTTTGTAAATGAATCTATATAATTGACAGAAACTATATACGATCTGTGAATACGAATAAATTGAGGTTTGGGTAATTTTGCTTCTATCGAGGAAATAGTTTCACGTGTCACTATAAGCCCATTTGTGGTGTTAATTTTTATATAATCACTATAACTTTCCACATAATAAATGGAATCGTGATCTATTTTCACCATCTTTCGATCTGACCTTACAAACAAAAACGTATCATTTTCACTAATATGATTTGTACTTAATTGAGCGGGATTGTAAACGTCGAAATAAGTGGTCACAGCTTTAAAAAGACGATCAAAAGAAATTGGTTTAAGTAGATAGTCCACAGCTCTAAGTTCAAACCCTTCAATGGCATAATCCCTGAAAGCCGTTGTGAAAATTATCTTGATGTCAGTATTGATGGATTTAGCAAATGAAATACCTGAAATTTCTGGCATGTGTATATCTAAAAAAATTAGATCTACCTTTTCTTTGTTGATAACAGCTAAAGCCTCAATAGCATTACTACATTCTGCAACAATTTCAATAGTATTTAATTTTTTTAAATGGGTTGAAATAACCTCCCTGGCTATCGCTTCATCATCAACAATAATACAGGAGATAGGTTTAGACATTGTTACGGGAATTATCGAGCTGCAGCATTAATTCAACGTAAAAACAATGTTCATTATTGGTGATGTTCAATGTGTGATTGTCTTTGTACAGTAAATTCAAACGCTTTTTAATATTCGCTAAACCTAAACCAGGTTCTTTTTCGCTATTGGGTTTAAAGGAGTTCTTTATTTTGAAATTCACGTATTTTGAACTACATGAAAACTCAACATCTATAGATAGCTTTCCGTTGGTTATGCTTCCATGTTTAAAACTGTTTTCTACAAAAGGTAAAAAAAGCATAGGTGCCACTTCAATTTTAGAATCTTTGCATTCATTTTTAAAACTTACTGCTAAGCTATTGCTAAAGCGCAATTCTTCCAATGCAATATAATCTTCAATGTGATTAATTTCATCAGTTAATGCCACTAAGGGTTTTTCGACTTGGTATAAAAGATAATCTAGTAAATTGGATAGCTTCAAGATCATTTCATGGGTTTGGCCCGATTTTTTTAGTGCATATCCATATATGGTATTCAATGTATTAAATAAAAAGTGCGGATGTATTTGCATCTTCAAATATTTCAGTTCCTGATCTTTTAATTTGAGTTGCGCTTCTAGGATTTTAGCTTCCAATTCAGCATTTTGTTTTGATTGATCTAAATTCAGTTTTAAAAGCTTAAAAGCGCTTACAATAATTACAACTAGGCAAACACAAGTAATAATAAAGACACCGCTTCTGGAAAGCGTTGTCATTTTTGCAAATTTAAAATCAGTAAGTACAGCGATGGCAAAAAAAGCGGATAAAATCACACCAAACACTAGCATTATAAGTGTATAAAGGCTATAAACACCAAACTGAAAATAGCGCTTTGTTACAAGATAATGTGGCAATAGTTTATAAATTGAGAAGTATGTGGCACCTATGGTTACTGGCATTAAGAATAATGAAAAGTAAAACACATTAATGTCTATAGTGTTGCCCACACCAAATATTGAAGAAAAAAACAACAATATACAGCACCAAAATAGAAGGTGTAGAAAAGCTCTAATTAAGATGTTGTATGCTGGAAAAACTGGCTTCAAAAGTTTTAGATTAAAATACAATGATAGTACATTTTTTAATTCAGATTAGGATTTGTAGACGAACTACGGAATTAGAGCCTGTTTTGACATTGTCGTTAAATCCGAGGCTAAAATGGTTATTGGTCGCATTGTTTTAAAATTGTTGGTTTGCAATATGTAGATTTGGACTATTAACCATTAAACGAACATTATGATTTCTACAATTATCACAACTAATCAATTTGCAGACCGAATGAATGAAGGCGGTACATTTATGTACTTCATCCTTATTGCTTTTTTATTGTCGTTATTTTTTATTGTCATGGCTTTTGTAAAAAGAAACGCAAATCAAGTTACAGCCAAAAAATATATTGGCCTAGCCGCAGAAGCTAGCATTCTTGCTCTAGTATTAGGGTGTTTGGCATCAATTGTTGGTATTATTGAATTATTTGATATGGTAGAAGCAATTGGTGAAACACGACCAGATTTATTTTCAGCTAGACTCAAAGTTTCACTACTTACAATTACCTTTGGATTATTCTCATTTACGTTGGCACGCTTGGGGATTTTAATTTATAAATGGACATTAAAATCAGAAATAGAAAGGTAATGCAGGTTACGATGAAAACATATAAACTAATCATTGTTTTTATAATTTCTTGTCTTTGGAATAAAACAAATGCACAATACAAGCAAAACGCCGAAAGCGAGATCATCATTGGTGTAGTAGATAGTTTGTATTCTGAAGCTCTAGACGAGTATCGTGATTATTGGGTTAAACTCCCAGAGAGTTATAATCCAAACCGCAAGGAAATTTATCCAGTAGTTTATTTATTGGATGGCTTTTCATTAAAACAAAATTTAGAAGTTGTTTATAATAATTATTGGGGCCATTATTTGCCACACATGATTTTAGTAGGTATTTCAAATCGAAAAAATAGAACGCGTGATTTAACAACTTCAAAGATTGAAACCCGCAGAGGTGCTAACTTCAATAATGAAACTGGCGGAGCAGAAAAGTTCATCGGTTTTATAGAAAAAGAACTTATTCCCTTAATTGATAAGACCTACAAAACGTCATCCTACAGAACATTAATTGGGCATTCTTATGGGGGGCTATTTACAGTTAATGTTTTTATAAATCGTCCACAGTTGTTCAATAATTATATTGCTATTGACCCAAGTCTCGACTGGGATAATAAAAAATTGTTGAAACAAGCTCAAGCAAAATTAGAAAATCAGAATTATTCGAGCAAAGGATTATTTGTGGCCTTAGCAGCTGAGCAATTGCATATGTGGAATAAGGATGTGACGATAGACAACCTAATGGAAGACACTTCGGAATTTACATTGTTTCCACGTTCGATTATCGAATTCTGTAACATTATGTCTTCGAAACATGATGAAATTGGACTTAATTTTAATTGGAAAGTTTACCCTGAAGATTTGCATGGAACGGTTCCATTGCCAGCAATGCAAGATGGATTAGTATCAGTATTTAATTGGTTCCAATTTAAAAATCCTCAGGATTATAATAATCCCGAGACTTCCGTTGAAGAATTAAAACAATTATTAAAAGAACAAGAAATTATATATCGTAAAAATTTCGGGTATAAGGTTCCGCCAATGGTAGAGGAATTGTATGTGGGTTATGGACAGATGTATGCTCAAACGGGACAAAGTGATAAGATGAAGTTATTTCTGAATGAGGCTATCCATCATTACCCAAATAGTTTAATGGCATATGATCTCTTGATAGAACATTATGAAAGTGTCGAGAATAAAGAACAAACGATTAAATATCTTACATTACTGCATAAAGTGAATGGAGACGAACAATTATTGAAACGTATTGAGCAGTTAAAAAACGAATAAAAGAAACTGATAAAAAAGGCCTAAAATAGTTTAGGTTATTTCCTCTTTTTATTCCGACGGTTATAATTCTTGTCACCTCGAGTTTTAGGTTTCTTATATTTTTTCGCTATTTCCCGTCGGTAAGAGCCTCCTAAATTTTCTTTTTTATTTTTGTCTTTTTTGTCATGATATGCAGGACCTGGAGCATCGTCATCATTTCGCTTTAATGGATTGTATCGTTCCTTGATGATTTCACGTTCTTCGGGAATTAATTCTTTAGATATCGTAACAGTTTCGGGCAGATCTAATGTTTCGATACTCATCTTCATGAGATTCTCAATCGCTAATTTTGCATCCTGCTCTTTTTCGGTTGAAAATAATAATGAGAGACCTTTTTGTTCCGCACGGCCTGTTCTGCCAATACGGTGCATATAGTTTTCAGGATATTCTGGCGTATCAAAATTAATAACATGCGAAATATGATCAATATCTAGACCTCTTGCCATAACATCAGTGGCAATCATTAATCGCTTCTCTCCATTTTCAAAATCTTCAATACTTCTCAGCCTATAGTTTTGTGTTTTGTTGGAATGAATAACACAGGCTTCATTAGGGAATAGCTCTTCCATAGCTTCAAAAAGACGATCAGCCATTTTTTTGTAAGCCACAAAAATCAAAACTTTATTAAAGACCTCTTTATTCTGAAGTAAATGCTCTAATACATTGACCTTAGTATAATAATTTGGTACGCCATAAGCGGTTTGGTCAATATTTTCTAGAGGTGTTCCCGAAACGGCTATTGATACTTTCTCTGGATTTCTAAAAAAATCAGTAATCAGCTCATCAACATCTTTTGTCATAGTTGCTGAAAACATAATATTCTGTCGTCGTTCTGGCAGTATATCAAAAATGTTCATCAACTGATGTCTAAAACCCAAGTCGAGCATAATATCCACCTCGTCAATGACCAATTTTTGAATGGATTTTAATTGCAATACACGGCTCACAGCCAAATCGTACAAACGCCCTGGCGTTGCGACGATAATATCTAATCCTTGAGCAACAGCTTGTTTTTGGGTGTTAATATTTGTGCCTCCATAAACGCCAAGCACTCGATTGTTAATGTATTTAGATAATTTTTCAACTTCATTTACAACCTGAACCACCAGCTCACGAGTTGGGACTAAGATCAAAACTCTTGGATTATCCTGTGTCGAATATTTTAAATTCCTAAGAATGGGAAGCAGATAGGCAAAAGTTTTTCCTGTTCCTGTTTGGGCAATACCTACAACATCACTTCCAGAGGCTACTTTCCCAAAGGATTCTGTTTGGATTGGAGTAGGAGTGGTAAGTCCTAAATCCTCTAAGGCATTATAAAGAGGCGTGTTTAGGTTGAGGTCGTGAAAGGTGAAGTTTTCCATAATAGTAGTTGCAAAGATAGACATTCCAAAGTCTTCATTTTACATCTTTCAAAATCATTTCAAATCACTATTTATTTTCAGTAATTTGCAACCAATCAAAACAGCATTGAGAACCACTTCCAAGCATAAGTTATCTAATCCTTCAGAATTTAAAACCAAACTCTTTCATTGGGCGCAAACCTATGATGACGTGGTATGGTTAGATTCTAATAATCACCAAGGAAAGTACAAGACTTACGATGCCATTTTAGCGGTTGATGCTATAACCTCGTTACGCTGTGATTGCCAATCGGCATTTGAGCGTTTGTCAGAATACCAGGCAACAACTAAGGATTGGATTTTTGGTTATTTATCCTATGATTTAAAGAATGATATCGAGGATTTAGGTTCAACTAATTTTGATGGGCTAGAATTTCCTGATCTTTATTTTTTTCAACCTAAAAAAATATTCCTGTTAAGGGAAAATATGCTGGAAATCCAATATCTAAAAATGGTTGATGATGAGGTTTCAAAAGATTTAAATGCTATAGGTGCTACAGAGGTTAGCGCATCAACAGAACCTTGTAACCCAATAAAAATAAAACTCCGTACATTCAAGGACGCTTATCTTGAGAAAGTGAATCACATGCTAGACCACATTCATCGTGGTGATATTTATGAAGCTAATTTTTGTCAGGAATTTTACGCTGAGGATTCCGAGATTCGGCCAGACATTATTTTTGAAAAATTAAATACCATTTCAAAGCCACCTTTTGCGGCTTATTTAAAAATGGAAGATAAATACCTGCTTTCAGGTTCTCCGGAGCGTTATATTAAAAAAGATGGACCTAAAATTATTTCACAACCAATAAAGGGAACAGCTCCTAGATCGGATGATAACGAATTAGACACACATTTAAAGACACAATTATCTCATGACCCAAAGGAACGTAGTGAGAATATTATGATTGTTGACTTGGTAAGGAATGACCTTTCCCAAACCGCAGAAAGAGGTTCGGTTAAAGTGGAGGAGTTGTGTAAAGTATATTCTTTTCTACAAGTACATCAAATGATTTCTACCATAACGTCGCATATTGTCGAACATATAGACCCAGTCGAAGTGATTAAAACGACATTCCCTATGGGAAGTATGACAGGGGCTCCTAAAATCTCAGCCATGAAAATTATCGAGGAACTAGAAGATGCTAAGCGTGGAGTTTATTCAGGATCTGTTGGTTATATTGACCCAGAGCATAATTTTGACTTTAATGTTGTTATTCGAAGTATTCTTTACAATGAAAGTAAAAAATATATTTCTTATTCCGTTGGTAGCGCTATTACGGCAAAAAGTGACCCCTTAAAAGAATATGAAGAATGTTTGGTGAAAGCTAAAGCCATGCGGGAGGTGCTTGAAAATTAAGTGGATAAGGAAAAAGAGATAAGAAATAAAGGATAGGGGAGAAAGTTAGAAGCAGAAAAGAGATGACTTTTAATTGTAAATTTGATAAATGAAAACATATAGAGATTTAATTGTTTGGCAAAAATCCTTGAAGTTTGTGGCTTTAGTTTATGAGTTAACTAAAAAATTCCCGGAGGAAGAAAGATTTGGGTTGACTTCACAGATTAAGAGAAGCTCAGTTTCGATACCTTCAAATATTGCAGAAGGGTGCGGACGTAATTATACAAAAGATTACTCTAGGTTTTTGCAAATAGCACGTGGGTCTTTGTATGAAATGAAAACACAAATATAAATTGCTTTTAACCTGAATTTTGTAAAAGAATCAGATATAGAAACAATAGTCAGTATTTCTATTGAAGTCGAAAAAATGTTGAACACTCTAATAAAGAAGTTGAAAAATTAGTTATATGACTTCTTATCACTTTTTCCTTTTAGTCTTATGCCTTTAAAGAGCTTTGAAAAACATATCAATCAAAATTTCCCTTTCTTAAAAGAAGGCAAATTAATCATTGCCATTTCTGGCGGAATTGACAGCGTCGTTTTGGCGCACTTATGCTCAGAGTTAAACTTAAAATTTTCTCTAGCCCATTGTAATTTTAATTTACGGGGAGATGAAAGTAATGAAGACGAAGCCTTTGTTTTAGAACTAGGGGAAGACTTAGATGTCGAAGTTTTTATTCAGAATTTTGATACAGAGGATTACGCTAAACAACATAAGGTGTCTATTCAGATGGCAGCACGTGAGTTGCGTTATGATTGGTTTCAAGACCTTGCTGAGAGCTTAAATTTCGATTATATCGTAACCGCACATCATGCGGATGATAATTTAGAAACCTTTCTGATTAATTTTACCAGAGGCACTGGTTTAAATGGATTAACAGGTATCCCTGAAGTAAAAGATAATATTGTAAGACCATTATTGCCGTTTTCTAGAGAGCAAATAGAAGGGTATGCAAAATCTGAAAGCATAAAATGGCGGGAAGATAGTAGCAATTCATCGCGAAAATATTTGAGGAATAAATTGCGTCACGATGTTGTTCCTATTTTAAAAGAGATCAATCCTCAACTTTTAGAAAGTTTTCAATCGACAATTAGCAATCTAAACGACACTGCGGATATTGTGGATGAGAGTCTTAGTGCTGTTACAAAAAGAGCTATTGTAGATATTAATGAATCTGGTATAACGTATAAAGTATCCGAATTAAAAAAAGTAAATAACCCAAAAGCGTATTTGTTTGAAATGTTCAAAGAATACGGCTTTGCGGAGTGGAACGATATCGTTGACTTATTGGATGCTGAGACAGGAAAGTATGTAGTATCAAACACCCACAAACTCTTAAAACATCGTGAGTATTTAATACTCTCTGATATATGTCATTCAGAGCGACTTGTTCGACGAAGCTTTAGCGAAGGCGGAAGCGATGAATCTTTCACAATAACAGGATTTGATAAGAGTGTTAAAACTCCAATTGGTACACTTACTTTTCAAGCTGTTGATGCGGTAACAAGCCCTTCAAAAAACACAACATTTGTAGATAAAGACACGCTCAATTTTCCTTTAGAATTGAGGCTATGGAAGAAGGGTGATTACTTCTATCCAATAGGCATGAAAGGAAAGAAGAAATTGAGTAAATACCTAAAGGATGAAAAATTGATGCCTTCAGAAAAGGAAAATACATGGCTTTTATTGTCTGGTGATGCTGTTGTGTGGGTCATTGGCCATAGAGCCGATGATAGATTTAAAATAACAGAAAAGACCAAGAATATTTTAAAACTGCATATTGAAAGTTAGAGGACACATCGTAGATATTTTAAACGAGCGTATTTTTAAAGGTGAAATTACTTTTACTGATGGGGTGATTCAGTCTGTTGTCGAAAAGGATTGTGAGGAAACCCATTTTATAATGCCTGGATTTATTGATGCGCATATCCATATTGAAAGTTCAATGTTGGTACCTTCCGAGTTTGCAAAAGTAGCCGTAAAACATGGCACAGTTGTTACAGTTTCCGACCCTCATGAAATTGCCAATGTCCTCGGCATAGAAGGTGTTGAGTATATGATAGACAATGGAAATCAAGTCCCGTTTAAATTCAACTTTGGCGCTCCTTCTTGTGTTCCAGCAACGACGTTTGAATCGGCTGGTGCTGAAATAAATTCAGATGGGATTAAATCCTTGTTAGAAAAACCGGAGATTAAATATTTGGCAGAAATGATGAATTACCCAGGAGTCATTTATGATGATTCTGAAGTATTACAAAAAATCAAATGGGCAAAATATTTTGGAAAACCTATTGATGGTCATGCTCCAGGATTGCGAGGCGACCATTTATCAAAATATATTAGTGCAGGAATAACAACCGATCACGAATGTTTTACTTACGACGAAGGTTTAGAGAAATTGCAAAAAGGCATGAAGGTTATTATCCGTGAGGGTAGTGCAGCCAAAAACTTTAATGCACTTATTGACTTGCTCCCAGAGTTTTATGAAAACATGATGTTTTGTAGTGATGATAAGCATCCCGATGATTTATTGTTGGGGCATATCAATCAGCTTTGCGAAAGAGCCGTTGCTAAAGGAATAGATGTATTTAAAGTACTTAAAGCGGCTTGTATTAATCCTATTGCTCACTATAATTTGGATGTAGGGCAGTTAAGAGTTGGTGATTCTGCAGATTTTATTGTTGTTGAAGACTTAAAACATTTTAAGACAGAGCAAACCTATATTGACGGTCAATTGGTTTTTGAAAAGGGTCTGTCAAAAATTGAATCAGTTGCAATAGATATTCCTAACAACTTCAATGCAGGTAAAAAGCAATTAAAAGATTTTAAATTAAAATCTAATACTAGCACCATTAAAGTTATTGAATGCTTGGATGGTGAATTGGTCACCAATCAG
Source organism: Winogradskyella sp. A3E31 (assembly GCF_046720935.1). Classification (NCBI taxonomy): domain Bacteria; kingdom Pseudomonadati; phylum Bacteroidota; class Flavobacteriia; order Flavobacteriales; family Flavobacteriaceae; genus Winogradskyella; species Winogradskyella sp. A3E31. Next base: position 122,996 of record NZ_JBHNWH010000003.1, on the reverse strand, counting down.
GTTATTGCTGATGCAACCGTTGAGGATGGACATTTAATTTCCAATACTGAAACAGATATTTTAAAAATTTGTGTTGTTAATCGATATAGTGATGCTCCGGCTTCCGTAGCATTCATTAAGAATTTTGGTTTAAAAAAAGGTGCTATCGCATCTTCTGTCGCCCATGATTCGCATAACATAATTGCTGTGGGTGTCTCTGATGACATGATTTGTAAAGCTGTTAACCTTTTAATTGAACATAAGGGTGGTATTTGTGCCGTGACTCAGTCTGAAGAAAATAATGTGCCATTACCTGTAGCGGGAATAATGAGTGATCAGAGTGCAGAAATTATTGGGAAAGCGTATAGTGAACTCGATTCAATGACAAAACAGATGGGATGTACCTTGTCTGCACCTTATATGAGCTTGTCCTTTATGGCGTTGTTGGTAATTCCTTCCTTAAAATTAAGTGACAAAGGGCTGTTTGATGGTTCAATCTTCAAATTCACTCCAATAGAAGCGTAATGCCAATAATAGAGTCAACATACAAGCCGCCTTTCTGGGCTAAAAATGGATATGTTGCAACAGTCTATTCGGGCTTACTCCGAAGCGTTAAAGGTTTAGAACAAAAACGAGAACGAATTTTTCTTAATGATGGGGATTATCTCGATTTAGATTGGAGCTATTCAAAAGAGAAAAGCAATCGTGTTATTGTTTTGCTACACGGGTTAGAAGGCAATGGACAACGGCCATATATTACTGGTACTGCAAAGCATTTTAATGATAATGATATTGACGCTGTGGCTGTTAATTTTAGGGGTTGTAGTGGAGAGGATAATTTAAAATATAGAACGTACCATTCCGGTGCCACAGAAGATTTAGATGAGATTATAAGTCATATTGTGGAGAACTATTCATACTCGGATATTTATATAAAAGGCATCAGTCTAGGGGCAAACATGGCTTTAAAATATATCGGAGAAGATCGAATAGTGCCACAAGAATTAAAGGCTGTAATTGCGGTATCTGTACCTTGTGACTTAAAGGGCTCTTGTAATGAATTGCTTAAACTTAAAAACAGACCTTATGCCATTAATTTTTTGGGGTATTTAAAACGAAAACTTAAGCTAAAGGCTATCCAATATCCAGAGAAACTAAGTCAAACAGATTTTGACACTATTAAAACATTAAAAGATTTTGATGATGTCTATACCTCTAAAGCACATGGCTTCCAAAATGCTGACGACTATTACGAAAAAGCAAGTTGCGGACCCTTTTTAAAACATATTCAAACCCCGACATTAATAATTAATGCTCTTAATGACTCATTTTTATCAGCGTCTTGCTTTCCTGTAAAATCGGCGAAAGAAAATCCCAATATCCAATTAGAAATGCCCAAATATGGTGGGCATGTCGGTTTTATAGATAAAAATAATGTGTACTACAATGAACGTAGGGCATTGAATTTTGTAAATGGACTTTAATTCGTAGTTTTAATCAAATTCTAATTCATGCTCAAAAAAGTATTTGCTAGTGCCGTTTTTGGTGTGGAAGCATCAACTATCACAGTTGAGGTTAACGTAGATAACGGTATCGGCTATCACTTGGTGGGGCTGCCGGATAATGCCATTAAGGAAAGTAATTACAGAATTGCTGCAGCACTTCAAAATAATGGCTATAAAATTCCGGGCAAAAAAATCACCATAAACATGGCGCCTGCTGACCTAAGAAAAGAAGGCTCTGCTTATGATTTAACCTTAGCCGTTGGTATTTTAACCGCTTCAAACCAAATTCAGGCAGAAAACCTAGAGGAGTATTTAATCATGGGGGAATTATCTCTTGACGGTAGCTTGCAACCTATAAAAGGGGCGTTGCCTATCGCTGTTAAAGCAAGAGAGGAAGGTTTTAAACATTTTATTTTGCCTAGTCAAAATGCAAAAGAGGCGGCTATAGTCGATAATTTAAACGTCTATGGAGTGGATACCATTGAGCAGGTTATCAATCATTTTGATAAAGGTGAAACTTTAGGGCAGACGATTATTAATACGCGAGAAGAGTTCTATAAAAACTTGGATTTCCCTGAATTCGATTTTGCTGATGTCAAAGGTCAAGAAAGTATAAAGCGCTGTATGGAAATTGCTGCTGCAGGCGGCCATAATATTATTCTTATTGGACCGCCTGGTTCCGGAAAAACAATGTTAGCTAAGCGATTACCGAGTATTTTGCCACCGATGACACTGCATGAGGCATTGGAAACTACTAAGATTCATTCTGTTGTTGGAAGAGTCAAAGAACACACAGGTTTAATGGCACAACGGCCTTTTAGAAGCCCTCACCATACCATTTCGAACGTTGCACTTGTAGGAGGTGGGAGTTATCCTCAACCTGGTGAGATTTCATTATCGCACAATGGTGTATTGTTTTTGGACGAATTACCAGAATTTAAACGCGAAGTCTTGGAAGTAATGCGTCAACCATTAGAAGACCGTGAGGTGACCATCTCTCGTGCTAAATTTACGGTAACTTATCCAAGTTCATTTATGCTAGTGGCGAGCATGAACCCTAGCCCAAGTGGTTATTTTAATGACCCAGATGCTCCCGTTACCTCATCACCAGCTGAGATGCAACGTTATATGGGAAAGATTTCAGGCCCTTTATTAGACCGTATTGACATTCATATTGAAGTCACACCTGTGCCTTTCGAAAAACTCTCAGATGATAGAAAAGGTGAGTCTTCAGTTGATATTAGAAAGCGAGTGACAAAAGCAAGAGAGCTCCAGACAGAACGATTTAAAGAATTAGAGAATGTGCATTACAACGCACAAATGAATACCAAGCAGATTAGAGCATATTGTAAGTTAGATGATGCCTCTCTACAACTTTTAAAATCCGCAATGGAACGTCTAAACCTTTCAGCGCGTGCTTATGATCGGATTTTAAAAGTGTCAAGAACTATTGCCGATATAGAAGGCTCTGCTAAGGTTTTAGGTAGTCATATTAGCGAGGCTATTCAATACCGAAGTTTGGATAGAGAAGGATGGTTAGGATAATAGTATGAAAAAATTTTTCAAAAATATAGGGCCAGGTCCTCTGGTGGCTGCAGCTTTTATTGGCCCGGGGACAGTTACAATCTGTACGTTGGCGGGAGCTGATTTTGGCTATGCATTATTATGGGCAATGGTTTTGTCTATTGTAGCTACAGTGGTATTACAAGAAATGGCGGCAAGACTGGGTATTATAACCCAAAAGGGATTATCGGATGTTATTCGTTCCGAAATTAAACAGCCACAAATCCGAGCTATTGTAATTTTACTAATTCTGTCAGCGATTGTTATTGGTAATACGGCTTATGAAGCAGGTAATATCAGTGGAGGAGTATTGGGGCTTGAAGTATTGACTGGTAATACTGAAATAATCTTAGGTGCTATTTCAATACATTATTTGCCAATTGTTATAGGGTTGGCTGCTTTCACAGTTTTGTTTATTGGAAGCTATAAACTTTTAGAACGTTTTTTGGTAGCTCTGGTTATTTTAATGAGTCTGGCATTTATAACTACAGCTTTTATTGTTGGACCCAATATCGCCGAAATTTTTAAAGGAATTGCGGCACCTTCTATACCAGAAGGTAGTATGCTGACTATTGTTGGATTAATTGGGACAACGGTTGTGCCCTATAATCTCTTTTTGCATGCATCTTTAGTAAAGGAAAAATGGGGAAATGCTTCGGATTTAGGTTTTGCACGGAAGGATACTTTAATTGCTGTTATTTTGGGTGGTATAGTATCCATGAGTATTATTATTTGTTCCGCATCCCTAAATGGTGCAGATATCAATAATGCGTCTGATTTAGCGCTGGCTTTAGAACCTTTATTTGGAACAAATGCTACATATATTATGGCTATAGGTTTAGGTGCAGCAGGTATTACGAGTGCTATAACGGCTCCTTTGGCAGCAGCCTATGTGGCAACAGGATGCTTGGGCTGGAGCTCTGATTTAAAATCGAAACGTTTTAGAGTCGTATGGATAGTGGTTTTATTAATGGGTGTGTTATCGGCATCATCTGGAGTAAAATCCATAGAGATTATCAAATTCGCTCAATTTGCAAACGGACTGGTTTTGCCTCTTGTTGCTGGTATTTTAATTTGGATGATGAACAATTCCAGCTTACTTGGAAGATATAAGAACTCTAAGCTTCAAAATGTATTGGGCATTGCTATTGTAATAATTACTATTTTATTAGGATTAAAAGGCGTTTTAAGTGTTTTTGAATTGATTTAGCTAGCATGAAAAAATCTATTGACATAAATGCAGATGTCGGTGAGGGAGTGGGAAATGAAGCCCAACTAATGCCTTATTTGGCTTCTTGTAATATAGCTTGTGGAGGTCATGCCGGCGATGAAGAGACCATGCATAAGGTGGTAGACCTGGCTATTGAAAATAGTGTAAAAATTGGAGCACATCCATCATTTCCTGATAAAGAAAACTTTGGGCGACAAATTATTAATATATCGGCAGCTGACTTATACACTAGTCTAAAAGCTCAAATCAGAGCCTTACTTTCTGTCATCAGAAAAAAAGAAATTTCACTACATCATATAAAGCCACACGGTGCATTATATAATTTAGCCGCTAAAGACCATAAGACTGCAACAGTTATTATAGAAGTGATGAAGAGTATTGCACTTCCCTTAAAATTGTATGCACCATATAATTCGGTAATTGCTAGCCTTGCTGAGCAAGAAAATATACCTGTAGTGTATGAAGCTTTTGGAGACCGAAATTACAATACCGATTTATCACTCGTTTCTAGACAACAGCCAAAAGCTTTAATTACGGATAAGCATGACGTTTTTGAGCATTTATATCACATGTTTATACATGACAAAGTGAAGACCATCGATGGAGTAGAAGTACCTATAAAAGTGTCTACATTTTGCATTCATTCCGATACTGAAAATGCTGTTGAAATTGCTGAGTTTTTACATCAAAAATTTAAAGAAAAATATATAATAATTCGTTAATACTTTGGGAGCTTATACATTGAAATATTCACGATATGGTGCATCAGGAATTTTGATAGAATGGCCTGCTAAAATTGATGAAAATATACTGTCTGACATTCTGAATTATAAAAAAAGCCTTCAAAACAAGTATGTTAAAGAAAAACTTTATATAATTAATACATATAATTCATTATTAATTAATTATAATTTTACTATTGATAATATCAATGATAAAATATTAACACTTAAAGGCCTATATTCTAACCTCAATCGAGAGGTAAACCTCAATAATCAGCTTTGGAAAATTCCTGTATGTTATGATGATGATTTTGCAATAGACATAGATCATTTTTCCCAAGAAAAAAAGGTTTCAAAATCTGATATCATTAAGTGGCATTCGGCACCTCTATACACCGTTTTTTTTATTGGGTTTTTACCTGGTTTTTTATACTTAGGAGGATTGGATAAAAGGCTTCATTTTTCACGAAGAAAAACACCTAACCCAAGTATTAAAAAAGGGGCTGTTGCCATAGGTGGAGAACAAACCGGAATTTACCCTCAACAGAGTCCTGGGGGATGGCATATTATTGGTAATTCGCCCATTGAATTTTTTGACCCAAAAAAGGAAGTTCCTTGTTTTGCTCAAGCAGGAGATAAAATTCAATGTGTACCTATTTCGTTAGATGAATATCATAGCATTTCCAAGAAGGTAAAAACAGGAAACTACCAATTAAAACCAGAAGTGTATCATGGTTGAAATATTAAAGCCAGGTTTTTTTACAACGATTCAAGATCTTGGCAGGAAAGGTTATGCACAATATGGAGTTCCTGTTTCTGGAGCTATGGATAATTATTCCGCGAGGTTTGCTAATGCGATTTTAAATAACAAGGAATGCGCAGCAGTTTTAGAAATGACGATGACGGGTTGTGCTTTAAAGTTCAATATACCCACTCAAATTGCATTGGCTGGTGGTACTTTAAAAGCAGTATTGAATGGTTCGCCCATTGAACTATATAAACCTATCTCAATTAAAAAGGGTGATATTTTAGAATGTGCTGCCATTATTAAGGGGTTTAGAACCTATTTGGCAATAAAGCACGGCTTTAAAACAGAAACTTACCTTGGTAGCCGTAGTTTTTATCAACCGATAACAGAGAAACGGCAACTCTTAAAAGGTGATATGTTACCCGTAGAATCCTACAAATCGAATAACATATCACAACATGCCCAATTAAAATTTAAGGATGATGTCATCACTTCAAAAACACTTGAAGCTTTTCAGGGTCCCGAATTTAAAATGTTGGTAGAGGAGGTGAAATCACAACTACTAAGCCATTCCTTTACCGTTGGAGCTTTAAATAACAGTATGGGATATCAGCTCAATGAAAGCTTAAAACCACACTCAAAAAGCATTCTAACAGGTCCGGTTTTACCTGGAACCGTACAATGGACACCTTCTGGGCAATTGATTGTATTGATGCGAGACTGCCAAACCACAGGCGGCTACCCTAGAATATTACATCTGACAGAGTATGCTATAAATTGTTTGAGCCAAAAAAGAACTGGAGATGTTTTTTCTTTTATTTTGAAAGAATAGTACTGTTAATAACAAAACTGTGTCATAAGGGTTTATTACTAAGTATTTCCTATTTTTAGCAAAGCTATTAACTAAACCATTCCTCAACATGAAAAAACTATCAACATTAATCATCGGATTTATTATCGGCTTGGCTGCCATGTATTGGTATTGCAATTATTATCAACAGCCACAGGAAGAAGAGGTCACCATTGTAAAACCAAAAGGTGTGGTAACCCCAGCTGTTGCGAAAGGCTTAAATAACAATTGGACTAATAAGCGTAAAAAAGCGGTCGATTCAGCTGCAGGCAGACCAGATAACCGCTCAGCATGGTGGTCTTTGGAGGATATCCAAGATTATATTGATTATGCAGACAACCAAGCCGGTGAATTGGGTTATGAACTCGATGGTTTACGTGTATATCTTGGGGTATATCCAGGTAATGCTCCTAATGGTAAAGCCGACTACCAAACCATGTTTATAGTACCGACAGGTAAAAAAGCGCGACCAACAGACACCTCAGAAGGCAGTTTCAATCTCTTTAATTTTTCATTTCAAGGTGGTGGAGGCGATGACGATATATCTGGCGCTGACCCGTTGAACGGTGGTAATCCAGGTAAACCACCAAGTGGTGGTTATGGAGGATAATTATTTACTTAATTAACTGATATCGTAATATACTCGAGTGTGCAGGAATTTAAGGATTTTATTATCATTAATTATTCGCTCCTAACTAGGATTATTGAAGCAATTCCAGTTTTAGTTGGATTACTATTATTTAAAAAGTATAAGCACACAAAAGTTAAGTATTTCATCTATTATTTAATTTTTGTTTTAATTGGTGAAATCATTGCGACGTATCCTGAATTTTTGCACTATGAGTTTTTTGAACCCTTGGATAACTTAGTTACAGGTACTGTGTTTAAGCGCAATTATTGGTGGTACACGATATTTTGGCAGATTGGCAGTACAGTTTTCTTAGCTTTTTACTTTATTAAAAGTATATATTCTAAATGGTCAAAAAACCTTATTAAGACAAGTACATTATTTTTTCTTTTAGCGTCATGTCTTTATATATTGTTTTTCTGGGATAGCTTGCTTAATTCATACTCTTACTTTATTAATATAACTTCCTTAATAGTTAGAATATTAGTAATTCTGTTATTTTTTATTGAAATTTTACAAAAGAATGGGTATTCGGAATTCAGTAAATCTATAGATTTTTACATTGCTTGGATATTTTTTATATGGTGGTTAATAATAACTCCGTTAGAATTTTTTAATGATTACTATAATGCTCTAGATGAAGCATACACAAATTTACAGTGGTATATAAGAATTTCAGCTAACTTTTTTATGTATGTAGGATTTGCAATTGCTTTAATCCTATGTAAACCGCCACGAGCTGTTTATCTAGACTAAAATTTATGATAGAAATATTAAAAAATTTTAATTCAATGGCAACATTGGTAATAGAGCTTTTTGCTGCTATTGTTGGTATAGTCTGTTTTAAAAAGTACAAGGACACCCCGATTAGATATTTTATTTATTTTTTAATCTATATTTTTATTTGCGAATTATTAGCAACATATACCTACTCAGTAAGATATAACGGTGTTTTAGGGTTTTTGGATACCACACGTTTTAGACACAATTATTGGTGGGGTACCTTGTATTGGGAAATAGGTGGAGTCCTTTTCTATATATGGTTTTTTGCAAAAATCATTGTAAAAGATTACTTATCTAAAGCGCTTAACATATTGGCGATTCTATTCTTAATATGTTCAGTAGCTATTATAATATTTAATTTTGATCAGTATTTCACTTCTAATTTTAAATTCATAGATATTAGTGGTACCATATTAATTGTAATTAGTATCACTTGCTATTTTTTAGATGTAATGTTGTCTGAAAGGGTTTTATATTTCTATCAATCTATCTATTTCTATATTGCAGCTTTATTATTTTTATGGTGGATTATTCTAACACCATTAACCTTTTATCAAATGTATTTTACATTAGCTGATCCAGAATATATTCAACTTAAAAGTTCTATATATTTAATAACTAATTGTTTAACCTATATCGGGTTTGGTCTAATCCTAATACTTTGTAAACCACCAAAACATGAATCATAATTTAATACTTCTATTACAAGAGAAACTCGCAACAACAGAGTCCGAACGGTATCTTATTATTTACGTCATTGTCGTACTGGTTGTCGTTGTTGCCATGGTAATATTGTTTTTTGTGGTTTTTCAAAAACGAAAAAATAAACTTCTGCTCGAAAAATTTGAGCAACAACGAAAATTTGATGAAGCTCTTGTTGAAACCCAACAAGAAATACAGGACGAAACCTTAAAGCATATCGGTAGGGAACTACACGATAACGTAGGACAATTATTGGCATTGGCTAATATGCAGCTGAATGCTGTTGTGCGTAAAGTGGATGACTCATTAAAATCTAAAGCAGAGAATGCTGCCAACACCCTTAAAGATAGTTTAACTGAAGTCAGAGCTTTATCTAAGTCTCTCAATAGCGATGTTATCTACAATATGGGTTTTGATAAAACAGTTGTTAATGAAGTGGAACGCATTAATAAATCGGGACGACTTCAGGCCAATATAACCATAGAAGGGGATAAGGTTCAGTTTGAAAATAAGAAGGACGAAATCATATTGTTTAGGATACTTCAAGAATTCTTTTCAAACACCATAAAATACGCTGAAGCAGAACAGTTAAGCGTGAAACTGAAATACACCGATGATAGTCTCATTATTACTGCAGAGGATAATGGTAATGGATTCGTTTTAGAAGACGTTGAAAAAGGCTCTGGTTTAATTAATATGGAAAAGCGTGTGGAACTTATAAATACCACATTTAAATTAAGTTCTGAACCTAAAAAAGGCACATCTTTGCGACTTGAGTATCCATTGAAAAGATAGTGCCGTTTGTCATTCCGCACTTGATGCGGAATCTATTATTCCTAGAATGGATTCCTACCTTCGCAGGAATGACAGAGCCTTAAAACACTATTAATCCAAACACGCCTGCCAAAGCGAATCATCAGGAAGCGGTGCTTCAATTTTTACTAGTTCTTTTTTAACAGGATGGATAAATTCCAAATAACGCGCATGCAGATGAATGCCAGCATCAGGATTGCTACGATCAAAACCATATTTTAAATCTCCTTTAATAGGGCAACCAATAGAAGAGAGTTGCACCCTAATTTGATGATGACGTCCAGTTTCTAAAGTGATTTCCAATAAAAAATATCGGTCTAATTGTTTCAATATTTTGTAATGTAAAATTGCTTTTTTACTACCATTTACTTCTTTAGAATGGGCTGAAGATTTATTATTCTTAGGATTCTTTTTTAACCAATGCACCAAAGTGTCCGTAGCTTTTGGCGGCGGATTTTTAACAAGTGCCCAATAGGTTTTATTAACTGATTTTTCAGCAAATAATTTATTGAGCCTAGGCAAAGCTTTACTGGTTTTTGAAAACAAAACGATACCAGTGGTTGGTCTATCTAAGCGATGAACAACACCTAAATACACATTACCTGGCTTGTTATATTTTTCAGCGATATAAGATTTTACAACGTCACTTAAAGGTTTGTCGCCTGTTTTATCACCCTGCACGATATCACCAGCACGTTTATTAACCACAATGATGTGGTTATCCTCATAGAGAACCTGTAGATTAGATTTGTTAGATAAAATTTTAGACAAGTGAGACCATTAGATTAGTTAGACGATTTTAGAATTGAATTTCATCCATTTTAAGTCTATTATAATTTTCAGTTTTCCCCTTTGGGGAATTAAAGGGGCTTAATACTGCTCCGAATCATTAGGAAAATCCCCAGACTTTACATCAGTATCGTACTGAGAGAAGGCATTGGTCATCTCTTCATACAAATTCATATAACGACGTAAAAAGCGTGGATTAAACTCGTGAGTCATTCCTACCATATCGTGTGTCACTAAAACTTGCCCATCAACACCTGCACCTGCACCGATACCAATAATAGGTATGCTGACACTTTTTGCAACTTCTTGAGCTAATGCTGCAGGTATTTTTTCTAGAACAATGCCAAAACATCCTGCACGCTCAAGCATTAAGGCATCTTCTTTAAGTTGCTGTGCCTCTTGCTCTTCTTTAGCTCTAACGGTATACGTTCCAAACTTATAGATGGATTGTGGGGTTAAACCTAAGTGACCCATAACAGGAATTCCAGCATTTATAATTCGTTTAATAGAGTCTTTTACCTCTTTACCACCTTCCATTTTTACAGCATGTCCACCACTTTCTTTCATAATTCTAATAGCAGAACGTAATGCTTCTTTTGGATCACTCTGATAGCTTCCAAAAGGCAAATCGACAACAACCAGAGCTCTATTAATAGCCCTTATCACTGAAGAGGCGTGGTATATCATTTGGTCTAATGTAATAGGCAATGTTGTTTCGTGCCCAGCCATAACATTACTGGCAGAATCGCCAACCAAAATAACATCAACACCAGCTCCATCAACTATTTTTGCCATAGTATAATCGTAGGCTGTGAGCATGGAAATTTTTTCGCCACGGGCCTTCATTTCAACTAATGATTTAACGGTAATCCTTTTGTATTCTTTTTTTGCTACTGACATAGGGTATGCTTTTCTGTAGTGTAAAAATACTGAGATTTGTTAAACTTTTATTTATTTAAGGGTATAATCACAATTTCTGATTAATTTGAATGAAAATTTATCAATATGAAAAAAATAGTACTCCTAGCTTTTTTAGCCTTCAGTTTAGTAGGTTATACACAGCAATCTGAAGAAGACCAAGTAAAGCAAACCATAGAAACTTTTTTTGAAGCCTTCCATAAACAAGATACCGTTGCATTAAAGACTATGGCGGCAGATAATATCATTATGCAGTCCATAGGTAAAAACAAAGAAGGTGCTGTAAAGTTAAACCAATCGGACTTTGCTCAATTTGTAAAGTCCATAGGGTCTATTCCTAAGGATAAAACATTTGAAGAGAAATTATTTGGTTTCAATATTCAGGTCGATGGTGCAATGGCAAATGCCTGGACTCCCTACGAATTTTGGTTCGATGGTAATTTTAGTCACTGTGGAGTTAACTCATTTCAATTAATGAAAGTCAAAGAAGATTGGAAAATCATTTATTTGGTAGACACAAGACGAAGAGAAGGTTGTCAAGATTAGATTCCTAGATTTGATAGATACGCTTTGCTTTAGAATGTTAGATTTTTTTTCTAAAAATCTTATAGTCTAAAAATCCAATTAATCTAAATTAGCAATCCGACATATTCACTCCAACTGCCAAACCACCTTCAGAGGTTTCCTTGTATTTAGTGTTCATGTCCTTTGCAGTTTCCCACATTGTAGAAACAACTTTATCTAGAGGTACCTTAACGTTATTCGGATCTGTATCCAAGGCTAATTCGGCAGCATTGATGGCTTTAATGGCACCCATTGAATTTCGTTCAATACATGGAATTTGTACTAATCCGCCAATAGGATCACAGGTTAATCCCAGATGATGCTCCATAGCAATTTCAGCCGCCACCAAAACTTGTTCTGGAGTACCTCCTAACAATTCACACAACGCACCAGCAGCCATAGCTGAAGACACGCCAATTTCTGCCTGACAGCCTCCCATTGCTGCAGAAATGGTGGCTCCTTTTTTAAAGATACTTCCTATTTCCCCAGCTACCAATAAGAATTTTTTGATATGCTCAAAATCAGCATCGTGGTTTTCAATAACCATATAATACATCAACACAGCAGGGATGACGCCGGCACTTCCGTTAGTTGGTGCCGTTACCACACGTCCTAAAGAAGCATTGACTTCATTGACACTTAGCGCAAAACAACTTACCCATTTTAATATCTGACGGAATTTCACTTCTGTTTTTCTAATGGTTTGTAACCAGTCTTCAGGTGAATTGTATTTAAAATCTCCAATAAGGTTTTTGTGCATATCATAAGCTCGACGACGCACATTTAAGCCTCCGGGTAAGTTACCTTCTGTATGGCAACCCACATACATGCATTCTAACATAGTACCCCAAATGCGTTTTAATTCAGAGTCTATTTTATCAGGTTCTCTGATGGATTTTTCGTTTTCTAAAACGACTCCAGAAACAGGTAAATTCAGTTGGTTACAAAATTTTAAAAGGTCATTGCCCGTCTCTGTCGGGTACGGAAATGTACAATAGAAAATAAGTTTGTTGGCCTTAGCATTTTTACGTTCTTCTTGGACAACAAAACCACCGCCGATAGAGTAGTAGGTGGACTTATAATTCCTGCCATTTATAGTAGCTGTAAATATGAGGCCATTAGAATGGAAGTCAAGAAATTTTCGATTAAAAACAATGTTCTCTTTAGGATTAAACGGTAACTGTTTTTCACCATTAAAGTTTAATATAGCCTTGTTCTTAATATGAGCTATGGTAGTATCAATCGATTCCACGGGAATGGTTTCTGGATCCGCGCCACTAAGCCCTAGCATAACTGCATAGTCCGTAGCATGTCCCTTTCCTGTTAAAGACAAAGATCCATAGAGATCCACTTTTATGTTTTCAACCTTATCAAAGCGGCTTGAAGCTTTTAAGTCAGCAATCCAACGTTCGGCAGCACGCCATGGCCCTAAGGTGTGAGAACTTGATGGGCCAACCCCAATTTTAAGCATGTCGAATACAGAAATACATTCCATTTACGAAATCGGTTTAGTTAAAGACAAATATAGAAGATGTATTAAACATTTCTGAAGTTTTCCTTAAAATTAGGATATGAAAAAAGTCCGGAATTTAATTCCGGACTTTTAACAATTTAATGATTTGACTATCTTATATCGAAGGATTGAACACCATTCAATTCCATTACTGCATTTAAATCCGAGACATCAATACCGTCAACATTATCAGCTGGGACTACAACGACCCTGAATGCTTGATTATCCGTCCATTCTGGACCTAACAATGAAAAATCAATTGTACCATCCAAAAAGAATCGAACATCTTGCTGAGTAAAATCAAAATTATAGGTCAAAATACCCTCATCAAAATAAACAGTTTGAGGTAATAACCTCCATATTGGTTCACCTCCATCGACTTCCCATTCTATATAAACTAAAGTTACGTCTGAGGGAAATACCTCAAATCCATAAGGTTCAACAAATGAATATTCATTAGCTTCTGTAAAATCAAGTGTAATTTCAAAAGCTCCAGATACAATGAGCCCGCCATCAGCACCATCAAGACCATTGAATCCTTGAGGGCCCGGAGGTCCTGGGTCTCCTGTACAAGCGGTTAATACTAAGGCTAAAGCTGACATTAAGACTATAATACGTTTCATAATAAAGTTGTTTTTCTTTAATACATCAAATCATATACCAAAAGACAGTTATCCAAATTATTTCTTAAAAAAATGTTTCTGACATGATGTCATATTTTTTTCAATGGCATAATCATTGACTATTCTATACCGAGTTTAAAAATTAAAAACACGATACTTTCCGTGAACCTGCCTGCCGAATTGGTAGGAGCGGAAAACCAAATAAAAATTAAAATTATGAGTAAGATTATTGGAATTGATTTAGGGACAACCAACTCATGCGTTTCTGTAATGGAAGGTAATGAGCCAGTTGTAATACCTAACGCAGAAGGGAAGCGAACAACGCCTTCTGTCATTGCCTTTGTAGAAGGTGGTGAAATTAAAGTTGGTGACCCAGCGAAAAGACAAGCAGTAACAAACCCAACAAAAACAGTTTATTCGATTAAGCGTTTTATGGGTAATAAATATTCTGAATCTAAAAGAGAAGCAGAACGTGTGCCATATAAAGTGGTAAAAGGTGATAATGATACTCCACGAGTAGATGTTGATGGACGTTTATACACACCGCAAGAATTGTCAGCTATGATTCTTCAAAAAATGAAGAAGACCGCTGAGGATTATTTAGGGGCAGATGTCAGTAGAGCGGTAATTACCGTACCTGCTTATTTTAATGATGCACAAAGACAAGCAACCAAAGAAGCAGGTGAAATTGCTGGTTTAAAAGTTGAGCGTATTATTAATGAGCCAACTGCAGCAGCTTTAGCTTACGGATTGGATAAAAAATCTACAGATCAAAAAATCGTTGTCTTCGATTTTGGTGGTGGTACACACGATGTGTCTATCCTAGAATTAGGTGATGGCGTATTTGAAGTATTGTCAACAGATGGTGATACGCATTTAGGTGGTGACGATGTTGACGAAAGAATCATCGATTGGTTAGCTGAAGAGTTCATTAAGGATGAGGATATGGATTTACGTAAAGACCCTATGGCTTTACAACGTCTTAAGGAAGCTGCTGAAAAAGCGAAGATAGAATTGTCATCTTCATCTCAGACTGAGATTAACTTACCTTATGTAACGGCTACAGCTAGTGGACCAAAGCACTTGGTACGTACATTAACACGTTCTAAATTTGAGCAGTTGATTGATGACTTAATCAAGCGTACTATTGAACCATGTGAAGCGGCGTTGAAAGCGGCAGGTTTATCGAAGAGTGATATTGACGAAATTATTTTAGTAGGTGGATCTACACGTATCCCAGCCGTACAAACAGCAGTAGAGAAATTCTTCGGAAAAGCACCAAGTAAAGGTGTAAACCCAGATGAGGTTGTATCTCTAGGTGCAGGTATCCAAGGTGGTGTATTAACAGGTGATGTAAAAGACGTTCTTTTATTAGATGTCACACCATTATCTCTTGGTATTGAAACTATGGGTAACGTTATGACCAAGTTGATTGAGGCCAATACGACGATTCCGACTAAGAAATCACAAGTATTCTCAACAGCAGCAGATAATCAGCCATCGGTAGAGATTCACGTATTACAAGGTGAGCGTCCAATGGCAGCAGATAACAAAACAATCGGTCGTTTCCATTTAGATGGTATTCCACCAGCAAAAAGAGGAACACCACAAATTGAAGTCACCTTCGATATTGATGCTAACGGTATCATTAAAGTATCGGCTGAAGATAAAGCTACAGGTAAGAAACAAGATATCCGTATTGAAGCATCATCTGGATTAACAGAAGAAGAAATCCAAAAGATGAAGCAAGAAGCTGAGGCAAATGCAGAAGCTGATGCTAAAGCTAAAGAGACTGCGGATAAATTGAATCAGGCTGATGCTATGATTTTCCAGACTGAAAGTCAGTTAAGTGAATTTGGAGACAAACTATCTGATGATAAGAAGAAGCCGATTGAAGATGCTCTTGAAGAGTTGAAGAAAGCTTATGAAACTAAGGATATCGAAGTTATTGACCCAGCTTTAGAGAAAATCAACGAAGCTTGGAAAGTTGCTAGCGAGGAAATGTACAAAGCACAAGCCGAAGCACAGCAAGGTGGAGCTGCAGGTCCAGAAGCAGGAACTCAAGACGCAGCTTCTGATGAAACAAGTGACGTCGAAGACGTAGACTTCGAAGAAGTGAAATAAGTAGAGAGCCACTTTTTTATAAAAAGTGTGCGAATCACTTATCCCGAACTTGTTTCGGGATTTAAAATAAATAGTTGTCATGCTGAACTTGATTCAGCATCTCACAAAACAAAAACGCAATCTTATTAAGGTTGCGTTTTGTTTTTATCAAATCTTAACAAGGCCTTAATACAAATAGCACACCTTGTTTGTATATTAAACTTAAAGAAAAAAGACACATAATAATGAAAGTAAACGCATACGCAGCTAAAGAAGCAAAGTCAAAATTAGAACAGTTCAATTACGAGCTTGGTAAAATTGGAAACGAACAAGTAGATATTAAAGTACATTACTGTGGTCTATGCCATAGTGATATAAGTATGATTAACAACGATTGGGGGCAATCGGAATATCCATTAGTCCCAGGTCACGAAATTGTAGGAGAAGTACTTAATGTCGGTAGCGAAGTTAAAGGCATAAAAAAAGGGGATAAAGTTGGTATGGGTTGGTACAGTGCATCTTGTATGCATTGTAATCAATGTATGGATGGTAAGCAACACTTGTGCAATACTGCGGAAGCAACTATTGTGGGACGTCATGGAGGATTTGCGGATGTAGTTCGTGGACATTGGTCTTGGGCAACCATTTTGCCAGAGGATATCGATATGTCTAAAGCAGGGCCACTGTTTTGCGGTGGAATAACCGTTTTTAATCCAATAGTTCTTTCTGGCGTTAAACCTACCGATAAAGTTGGTGTTATCGGTATTGGAGGATTAGGACATTTAGCCTTAAAGTTTTTAAAAGCTTGGGGTTGTGAGGTGACTGCATTTACATCTAGTAAAGATAAGACCGAAGCCTTAAAGGAAATGGGTGCTCACAATGTGGTTGATTCTACAAACCCAAAAGAGTTGGAAGGTATTGCAGGGAGTTTAGACTTTATTTTAAACACGACCAACGTAAAATTAGATTGGGATTCATTCTTAGCAACTCTGTCGCCACAAGGAAAATTACATACAGTTGGTGCGGTATTAGAGCCAATGGAAATCCCAGCGTTCAGCATGATTGCTGGTGAAAAATCTGTTGGAGGAAGTCCATTAGGTAGTATCTCATTAACTAGAAAAATGTTAGAATTTTGTGTGCGTCACGATATTTATCCGACAGTAGAAGAATTTAAAATGGAAGACATCAATGATGCTATTGTCCATTTGGAAGAAGGTAAAGCAAGATTCAGAATTGTTTTAAAGGCTTAGATTTTCATTTTTTGAATTATTAAAAACGTAGTCAATATCTAATTGAGATATTGACTGCGTTTTTAAGTAACGGTTTTAAAATATTAAGTATGTATAACTTTTGTACTTTCGGGATTAATTATAAGTAATGGATTTTCTAGATAAAATCAAATCAACCTATCATCCCAAACGCCTTGCAGTTAAGCTAAATGCAAAAGGAGAACAGTCCGTAGTAAAGGGTCATCCATGGGTGTTTTCAAATAGTATTGTAAAAATTAATGATGATGCTAAAACAGGAGATTTAGCCATTATATTTAGTAAGAATAAAAACAAAGTCGTTGGTATAGGCTTGTTTGATGCCGATTCCCCAATCAGAATTAAAGTGATTCATAACGCCCAGACGAAAGCTGAAATCAATGCCAAATTCTTTAATGATAAAATAGAAGCTGCCTTTACTAAACGCCAAGTTCTACTTAAAGCCAACACTAACAGCTATAGGCTCTTGTTTGGAGAAAATGATGGTTTCCCCGGATTAATAGCTGATGTCTATGCAAACGTATTGGTTGTAAAGTTATATTCTGAAATATGGTTGCCTTACTTAGAAGATATTCTTAAAAGTTTGCAGTATATATCTTCAGCTGAAACTGTTGTTATACGTTTGAGCCGTAACTTGAAGAACAGTCAAAATCATGCCTTAAATGATGGTGAGGTTATATTTGGAACTTTAGATGATGAGGTCGTTCATTTTGTAGAACATGGAGTTCATTTTTCTGCAAATGTGATTAAAGGTCATAAAACAGGCTATTTTTTAGATCATAGAGATAATCGCAGACGTGTAGGGGAGTTAAGTAAAAACCAGCGCGTTTTAGATGTATTCTCTTATGCGGGTGGCTTTTCTGTACACGCATTAGCTAATGGTGCGGAGGAAGTGACGAGTTTAGACATAAGCCATCAGGCGCTAGACATTGCAATTTATAACGGCAAATTGAATGACTACTCCGGCATCCATAAAACAATTGCTGGTGATGCGTTTAAAGAAATGAAAGAGTTGATTAAAAAAGGAAAAACTTATGACGTGGTTGTCATTGACCCTCCAAGTTTTGCTAAACAGCAATCCGAAATAGAATTAGCCAAAAAGAAATATAAACAGTTGGCTGAACTGGGTATAAAACTCACAGCTAAGAAAGGTCTGCTTGTTTTAGCGTCGTGTTCATCTAGAGTTTCTGCACAATCTTTCTTTGATCTAAATAATCAGGTATTAAACAGCCAAATGCGACTTTTTGAGACCATTCTTAAAACCAAACACGATATAGATCATCCAGTGACATTCCCAGAAGGGGCGTACCTAAAATGTGGCTATTATCGGTTTATGGAATAGTTTGGCCTATCGTTTGTCAATAACCAAAATAGGTTTTCTACTCAGTTTAGGAAATCTCAATTTTTGGATGTGCTCATCACTACAAAATTCAATTTGTGGGGCCACTCTTAGTTTTGCCCTAAAATGATCTTTGATTTTTAGTATGAGTTCTTCATTTTCTTTTTCAGACGCTATTTTAATCAGTATCTCATCTGTTCCAATGGTGTTTTGGGAGATTTCTATAACAAAGTTTTTAATTTCTGAAAAGTGATTTAAAACGTTCTCCATCGCTGGTGGATAAAGTGTTGTGCCCTTGTATTTTATCATCTGTTGCTTTCGTCCAGAAATAGGACTTAAACGTGTGGTGTTTCTACCACACTCACATGGCTTATTGTGAATCTTTAAAAGGTCTCCAGTTTTAAAACGTAAAAGGGGCATGCCTTCAACTCCTAATGTTGTAATTGTTAATTCACCAACTTCACCTTCAGCAACAGGATTATCTTGCTCGTCTAAAACTTCGACAATAATAAGTTCAGGGTGTTGATGTCCACCGTTTTGGTGTTTACATTCCGTAAATGCTGTACTCATTTCAGTTGATGCATAGGTAGAATACAAATCGATGTTCCACAGATTCGTGATTTTTTCACCCAAAGTGTTCAAGGTGAAATCAGTATTTCTAATAGGTTCTCCAATGCAGATAGCAGCCTTAATCCCAGATGAATTTATGTCAATTCCATTCTGTTCTGCATACGCGATGAGTTTCAATAGAAAAGATGGAACAGCGATGAGGTAACTGGGCTGAAATTTTAAAATGGAATCCCATTGTAATTCTGGGATGCCTGCACCAACTCTTATGATGCCTGCACCTAATTGCCGGGCTCCTAAAAAATAAGCCAAACCTGCCATAAAGCGCCTGTCCATAGTGGTCATTAATTGCAGAACATCATCTTTTGTTATACCAGCACACGCAAAGGAGATAGCTTCGTTGTAGGCCAATCGCTCTAAATCTTTATCGGTAAGGCAAAAGCTCACTGGATTCCCTAAAGTACCAGACGTTGTCACATAATCCACAATCTTATGTTTTGGAACGCATAAAAAATCATCATTAAACTGTTGTAGGTCATCTTTAGTGGTGCATGGAATTTTTCGTAAATCTTCTAAGGTTGTAATATCCGACACCGAAATATTGTGGGCTGAAAATAAACGCTTGTAAAACGGTGAGTGTTCAGAAACATAATTTAGCATCGTTCTCAATTGCTCTTCTTGAAAACGCTTTATTTCTGCTTGTGATTGTAATTCTATTTCTGGAATCATCGTTTTGATTTTCGTTTTGATTTTTTGATATATTTTATAAGATACTCAACATCTGGCTTTGTAGTCACTTCTTTTGTAGATGCCATTCTGTAAGCATCTAAAGCTTTTAGATAGACTTTGTTTTGGTAATAATAATCCCCGATTAGTTTGTAGACCTTCCAATAGTCTGGGTTTAATGTCGAAAGCTTTTCAAGTTCTTCTGAATCTATTTTAATGTCGTCTTCAATGGCATGTTCTACGTGTCGCTCTGAAACACGATAGGCTTCATAATTCTCAAATGCTTCTGTATGCACAAAAGGGTCTTTAGCAATATTTAACGTTGAATTTGAAACCGATACTGTTGAAGGGTTGTTGTTTCGATTATGAAATACATCATTTAAATCATAAGCCACAAATTCTCCCAACTGATAAGGGTTTGAAGAGACCCAAACTTTTAAATCTTCAGGCTGAAATACAATACCGTGATGTGCTAAAAGTTGATTTAAAGCTTTTTCATTACCGTAACCAATAACTTTATCATCCAACCCTTTTTTATTTCTTAAAATTGAAACGGCTTCTACGGGATTTACCTTTTCTTCTTCACTCAAAAGTTCTTGCATTCGCATAAAGCGATATTTGGAATGGCTTTCTTCAATAGTCTTTAGGTTTCTTCTATCATCGCTATAGGGTTCACTTTGAAAATGATTAGAACAAATCAATTCACTTGAATTTCCAACTGTATGAACTCCAAAATTATTGGGCGAAACTTCAATTAAAATTGCTTTTTTGTCTTTGGCGCTGCCCACCATAATCGATTCCGAAACAAAGACTTCTCGTTTTTTTGCAATCTCAATAGCTTCATCTATTGTGGAGGCATATTGTAAAATTTCGCGCGTTAGAATAGATATTGGCGTTTTTGCCACTAATGGTATTTTAGATTTACCAGCATTGATGGTTACTGTTAAGCCTTGGTCATTCATCCCTGAAACGACACCTATGAAGCCTCCCCAAGTTACTGACATAAATTTATGGCCTTCATCTGGATTAATAAACGCTATTATTTTTTCTTCAGCAAAAGCATCACCAGCATAAAAGTCAAAATTACGACCTATGAGCAGTTTTCCATCTTCAGTTTTATTATCCCAAGCTGCAAACGAGGTACAACCCACCAATGCCAAATCTTGTAAGGCATGACCGATATCATGCGCTCCATGTAAATACAATGCTCTTAGATAGGGAGTTGCTATACCATTGAAGTCATTAGAAGCATAACGTGTAACCCCATAAATCTCTGTTTTGAACTCTTCAGGGATATGTTTGTACATTTTCCGGTTATACCAGGACAAAAATTTTCTTAGAAATCGCTGCTTACCTTCAGAAGGAACAAGCTCGTTAATCTTTTCGAAAAAAACCTGTTCTTGTTTATACATTAAATGCTCTGTAAGGCTTCCAGAAATCAGACCACGTTCTAAAGGATCTCCTTCAACATACAATTCCCACAGCCCTTGCTTATTTTTTGTTAGAAAACTATTTCCTGCCAAAAATGTAGAATCATTGATAGTTTCTTTTTGAGGAATAGTAGCGTTGTATGCCGAAATATCTGGTCTGTCATTGATAGACTTTTTTATGCCGCAAGAACATAGCAACAACGCTAACAACAGTAAGTACGATATCTTTTTTGATACTAATTTCACAAATTTTTATTATTCTTAATCATACTTTTCACTTCTCACTTCTCACTTCATAATTCACCACTTTCAAACTTTTTATTCACACGCTTAACCATACGTGCCTCTTTCTTATCTACCCAACTTTGACCAACAATACGTCGCATAAGGTTTTCAAAAGTTCGCATAAATACAATGTTAGTCACGAATTCCGTAAACTGCTTGGCTTTTCTTGGAAATGCACGCAGGGTTATAGAGAACCCACCATTCTCATACGTAATATAATGCCAGTAACCGCTAGGCATATAGAGTGCTTCTCCATGTTTCATTTCTGTATGCATTCCTTGAGCGAGTTGTAATGCGGGGTATTTCTCAAAATCTGGATTATCCATATCAATGACTTCCAAATTATGAACCGTAAATGGGACTTTGTACAAATACTTAGCTTGGTCTGGGTGAAAGAGTGTTACATTTTTAGTACCATGAAAATGAAAATGAACCAAGTCTGCCAAATCCATATCGTAATGTGCTAAAACCTTTGAGCCTTTACCACCAAAGAACATTACAGGTAGTTTTTTGAAAAACTTTAACCCAATACCTGGATAGTTGAAGTCTTTTGTCAACTCTGGCATTTTCTGTAGCACATTGTAAAAAAACATCCGTAAATCCGTAGGCTTTGTTTTAAGGATTTCGATGTAATCGTACAGCTTCATCTTTTTTGCTGGTACAACAGAGTTTTGCCTGCCTTTGGTAGGTTCGTTATTATATAATGGTACAATTTGATCTCCAGCTAAACTTTGAATGTAGTCTAAATTCCATTTTTCATAAGCTGGCCAATCCTTGGCTAAATCCTCAATTAATACGGGTTGTTGTTTTTTGTAGTAATGTTCAATAAAATCTTCTTTAGTTATTGATTTTATGCGAGGTATAGGTATGGTTTTTATGTTCCCCATAGTTACAAACTGTAATTTTTGGTTACAAGAAATTTATATAAAATAGGTTGGATTGTAAAAGCTACTAAAAGTGCAGAAACTATTCCAATGATTGACACCAATGCAATGGAATGTAATGCAGGATGTTTGGCAAATACCAATACACCAACG
This sequence comes from Winogradskyella sp. A3E31, assembly GCF_046720935.1. NCBI lineage: Bacteria > Pseudomonadati > Bacteroidota > Flavobacteriia > Flavobacteriales > Flavobacteriaceae > Winogradskyella > Winogradskyella sp. A3E31. The sequence continues at coordinate 100,313 of NZ_JBHNWH010000003.1, read as the reverse complement.
CCCAAAACGGTTGTAATGACTGATAGAATTACTGATGTTTTGTATGTCGGTAATTTTACTTTTATGTCTTTATGTTGTTGTAACCCATTGGTCATAAATATGCAGTAATCAACTCCTAATCCAAAAATAAACGTTGTTATAATAATATTAAAGATATTGAATTCCAGTTGAAATAGTCCCATAATTCCGAGGGTTAAGAACCATGTTAAAAGAATAGGGAGCATGGTTACGATAGCTAATTTTAAACCTCTGTAGAAAACAATGAGTAATAAAAAAATCGCGACTAAAGTCAATGTTATAAGTGTATTGAATTCTGACTTAAGCTTACCCAAAAGTGATTCGTTGATGCCCTGTCGATCAATAACCATCACATTTTCATTGGATTCAAAATGTGATTTGAGTTTTTCAATGTGTTGCTCATCGATTTTAACAACAGAGGTAATCGTTGATAGGTTTCCTTCATTAGAGATAAAGTCATCAGTAGAAAGGCTTGGGATTTTTTTAAAGTCGTCAGTGGATAGTATTTTAAAATCCTTATTTAAATGGGCATAGAATTCTTCAAAAGTTGAAGGTTTAAAACCAAACTGAGAACCACTTTCTCTAAGCTCTTTCTCAGTGTTTGCTGTTTTTTCTGTCGTCCAAAACTTTTTCCATTGTTCTATTTGATCTTGTTGGTATTGCTCTGATTTCACTAAAGCTCCTACGGAATTATAATCAAGGATGTCATTGTTCTTCTTAAGCTTTGTCAAGATTTTAAAAACCGAGTCATTGCTTTGAAGGGCTTCCTCAGATGAGTTTCCGAAAGCAATAACATATAAAGATTTAGAAGAAATATTGGTTAACGCATCTAACTTCTTTTCAGCTTGTTTAAGATCTTCTGAGACATAATTTAATTGAGACAAATTATTATTAAATACTACATTATTAAAAGTAAAAGCGCTCAAAATGGTTAGAAGTACAATGCCTCCAATTATGATTTTATTTTTATGAAAATCAAATCTTGCAACTGCATCGACGAATGTTGGTTTAAGTGTTAGCGTTGGAGTTTTAATTTTATACACCTGAGGAATAAAAATAAGAGCAAAAATGGAAGCTCCAATAACACTACATGCCGCAAAAACCCCTAAGTCTTGTAGAGCTTGAGAGTCTATAAATAACAGACATAGAAAGGCCAGGACAGTCGTCATACTGCTCATTAAAATAGGCTTGCTTACATTTGTGTAGATACTTTTAACAGATTCTTTATTACGAATATGTGTTAAAATATGAAGGGAATAATCTAGAGTTACACCAAGTAAAACAGCTCCAATACCTAATGAAATTGCAGAAATTTCTGAACGGATTAGTGATAGAATCGTAATTGCCAAAAGCCCACCAAAAAGAGTTGGCAAAAATAAAATTATTGGGATAGCGAATTTTCGATAAAAAATGATAAATAATACCAATAATACACTTAGAGCAATACTCAAGGTAATCTGTATGTCTTCTTTTATTTGTTGCGCATTACCAACAGCAATTAAAGGACCGCCATAAAAACTACTTTTAGCTTTACTGTTGTAATGTTGATCTAAGTCATTTTGGAGTTGATATAATTTCTTAGAAAGTTCAAGGTTTTTATTGGTGTTATCCGTACCGTATTTTGGTGTTAAAAATAAAAGGGTATGCTTTTCATCGTCACTCATTAAAAAGCCATCCTTTAGCTTAAAACCATCAGTTGAGTCAAGTTGATTCAAATGGTTTAAGCCTAAAAAAGACAGACCTAATGGGTCTTTTACAACGAATGACTTTGATACAATTCCCGAAGGTGAAATAATGGTTTTGTAATTAGATTCGGTAATAGATTTTAAAGAATCTGAATTCAGCTTGCTCTCAATGACTTTATAATCCTCAGGTTCTAAAAAGAGTGGTAAGTTTTGGTAAACAAAATCAATAGTTTCTATAGCTTGTTCATCTTCGACTTTTCCTTGAACATCTTTGATAAAGTCTTTAAAATGTGCAGAAATACTATCGGTAAAATCAGTGGCATAATCAATGAGGTCCGAAGTTGAACCGTTAGGTTTTAGACTAATTGAGGTCACAATTTTATCAGAAAACTTTACTGAATTGAGAACACGTTGTAGTTGTTCGTTTTCAGAATTTTTCGGGATTAATTTAGAAACATCCTCTTCAAATTTTAAGGAACTGGCTATCCAGAATAATACCCCAAAAAGTCCCAACATAATTACTAAAAATACTGGACGATGCTTTCTTATAAATTTATAACTATGATAAAAATACTTACCCATTTGAAGGTGTTTTTTTCCTATCTAAAACTTTAAAGATAATATATCCTATAATCCCAAACACCAATGCAGAAACTGTCGACAAGGTTATACTACCTATGAGGTAAGACTTTAGGTGTTGTACCATATCAAAATTCTCACGGATGTCGTCGATAGTATAATTACTTTCAATTCCTAAAACCCAATGGCCAACTTGAAGACTGATCAGTAAAACAAAGGGAATAAAAGGAGGTAAGCTAATATTAGAAAACGCAAAGGCAATGACTTTATTTAGCCGAAACAAAATAGCTAAAAATAAGACGATAACTGTATGAAACCCCCAAAGTGGTGACAGTCCTAAGAATACTCCAAGTGCAATGGAAAGTGCTTTTTTCTTTGGGGAATCTTGATGCCTTAAAAAGTCTTCAATAAAAAAACGTTTAAACCCTTTTGACTTTAGTTTTCTAAATAAATGACCTGGCGTGATGTAAAATAAACGCACCAGTAAAAACCATGTATATAATACAACCATTCTGGCAATATCCATAAAGGGTCTAAAATGTGAAACGCGTTCTACAGGATCGTATAAGACATCAATAGGAACATGAATAATTTCAATGCCAGACCAATAAGATTTTACGATGGCCTCAATTTCGAATTCAAACTTTTTGGTGGCGGTCATAAACCTTATGTCATCCATAGACTTTATTGGGTAAAGCCTAAAACCCGATTGTGAATCTCTTAATCGTAGGCCAGTAGCCGCATACATCCAAAATGTAGATACCCGATTACCTTTTGCACTTTGCGCAAAAACATCAGCCTCATTCATGTTGCGATCTCCAATAATGAGGATGTTCTTATTTTCAGAAGTGTTGAGTGCTGTCGCAAATTGAGGAATATCCTTAGGGAAGTGCTGTCCATCACTATCTAAAGTGATAGCGTATTCAAATCCCAAAGAAACCGCATGCTTAAAACCAATTTTTAAAGCTGAACCTTTACCAGTATTTTTTGCTTTGTTGATAGTAATAATTTGTGGATATCTAGCAAGTATTTCACTTGTCGAATCACTTGAGCCATCATTTACCACAATGATATCATCTGTAAACTTTAAGACACCATCTAGTACTTTAGCAAGTGTTTTTGGATTGTTGTACGTTGGAATAACCACACAGCATTTATACTGTTTTAACTGTAACGTAGTGGTTTTGTGATCCATGTAATTTTTAAATCCTAGCTAGTTATTGAGGTAGTTTTGCAAATGTAATATTACATTTTAAAACAGAAGTACCATCAGTAAAAGAAGTATGATTTTTTACTTTTAAAAATCCACCTTCATTTTGAATTTGAACGGAATACACAAGTTGCTGATGTTTTTCAGGGTTTACGGGGTGTAAAAACTTTACATTAGAAGTAGATTGTATCCTAAGTTTTGAGTTGGTATACTGCTCCAAGCAATTTTTTAAAACTTGAAGCAAAACAACACCAGGAGTAATCGGATTATTTGGAAAATGGCCTTCAAATATTTTATGGTCTTTATTGATATGAATTGTAAACTGAATTGTTGCATCATCATTTGATACCACATCCAAAGTCTCGTAAAAATCGGATAATAACATAGTTATAGCTCAAAGGTTTTGAGAGATACTTCCTGATTCAATCGACGATTTTTAAATGTAATCCATGTAAAATCATCATTGGGTTCAATAAGTTTCACTTTCTGGACTTCTGCTGATGTTGAAAACTGAAGTTCAAAACTTGAAATAAATTTTTTGATGCGCCGGTCTTTTGGAATAAATGTTACCATATAGCCATCATCAATTTTATAAAATGAGAACTCAAATTGAGACTCATCGAACATGTCTCCTTTAATACTGCTTACAATCAATGAGTTCAGGCTTCTAAATAATTTGTTTGAGCTTAAATCAATGTTGTCTTTTTTTCCTTCATTTAAAACGTGAAGGCTTTCACCCTTAAAAATGGCGATATTTTTATATGGTTTTGTGTATTCCCATTTTACTAAATTCGGTGCTTTAAATGCCATTTTCCCTTCAGAAATTAAAGGATTTTGCATTATGCTAAGATGCTTTTCTTGAATAAAATCGCTTAAAATCGATTGTGTGTTTTTAGCATTTTCAATGACCTGGACTTTTAGCATTGCTATGTCTTCCTTGTTCATTTCAGTTTGGGAAAACCCAATACAAAAACTTAGTACGGTCAGCGATACTAAAATATATTTCGATTTAATTTTCATTATATAATTCCTCAATCGTTACGGCCAAAAAACCATGTTCGCTAAGATAACGCAATAAATGTTCCAAAACATAAAGACTGTGTTTTTGGGTATCGTGCAGCAAGATAATATCTCCGGACTTCAAGTTTTTTTTAAGTCGTTTTAAGATGAAGTGTTTGTTCGTAAAAAGCGTATCATAAGAACGTTTGTTCCACCCAATAATCTTATGGTTGGTTTGTTTTAAAGCCATTGCTAAATGGGGTGTAGTAACACCATACGGTGGTCTAAATAATTTGGGTTGACTTCCTGTTATAGTTTTAATTAAATCGTCTGTTTTTTTGATTTCAGAAATCCACTGTTTTGTCGAATTAAAATCAATAAATACGCTGTGAGTATAACTGTGGTTACCAATGGAATGCCCATTCTTATCAATGCTTTTGAGAATGTCTGGATATGATTCAACATGTTTTCCGATACAGAAAAAAGTAGCCTTGGCGTTATGGCTATTTAATATGTTTAGAATCTCAGGGGTGTTTTCAAAATGAGGGCCATCATCAAAGGTAATAGCTATTTTTTTTAAAGTTATATCTGGGTTAGAATTAAAGGCCTTAAGATGGAAATTCCAACTCATGGAAAAGGACCCTAGAGCTACAATTAACACCCATAAAAGGAAAACGATAATTAACCAATTTGGTTCAACTTCTTTAAAAAGACTAAAGCCAAATAGGATGACCATAATGATAAAAGCAAAAACACTTATGAATTTAAATTTTGTCATTTTTGAAGCAGAATAAAGCTATGGTCTCGTCCTTTAAATTGATTGTAGAGTAGAATGGTTTCTATCTTTTTTGAATTACCACCATTCTGAATTAAAGTGGTAGGAATGTCTTGATGCTTTAGTATTTGAGTCGCAATATATAACCCAAATGCTGAAGCCGTAAAAAACTCACCTGATAAATGCTTGTACTTAACTTGAGTTGCATTTGAAAATAGGGTAGAGGCTTCATCATAATAATTATCGAATCCATCACCATTGTAACCTAAAACTAAGGCGTCAATGGATTCAGGTTCCAAATGGTTATTCATTAAAAACAGACTTAGTTTCGATGCTATTTCACTTTTAGGAATACTATTCATTATCTCAACATCTAAAAGTTGTATCGCATCTTTTCTTTCATTAGAAGACAAAACAAAAAATGAGGCTCCCTCTCCAAATGGTACTTTTATGCCATTTTTAAGTTTGTCCTCCATAAGTTGCACATAGTCAACAAACTCTTTTCCCATTTCGTCAACACCACCAACTAAAACCGTTTTAGCATCATTTTCCGATAAGAGTAATTGCCCATCCAACAGAGCTGACTCAAACGAAGAACTACCATTGACAAATGTTTGGTTATGTCCTTTACACTTTAAGCCTAAAGCAATCTGCGCGCCCACAGTATTATGGGTCGATTGAATAAAAGATGTTGGTGTTAAATATTCCTCTTTATTGTTAATAATGCTATTTAGAAATTTCTCAGTGTCTTCAATACAGCCCATGCCAGTGCCTGTAATAATGGCATCTGGGTTTTCTAAAGCTGCAAGCTGCAATGCTTTTTCACCTGCTGTTACACCCATTTTTACTCCGGTGGCCATTCGCCGTAGCATAGCTGGGGAAATATAATCACGATAATTAGGATAAATAGCTTCAGCTTTATCAGAACCGTGTTCTTTAATAGTGTTCAAAAAAAGCTCCCCATCAAATGTATTTTGAGCAGAAATAGAAACGGCACTATGGATATAACACGGCTTCATATTTTTGAAAAAATTAATGATGAACAGTTGCCTCCAAACCCAAATGAATTGGAAAGGATGTGTTTAATTTTCTTATGTTTTAATTCTGTAATTGGTATTAAACCAGCTTCAGAAATTGTGGTTTCAAAATTCAAATTAGGCAATACAACGTGTTCTTGTAAAGCAAAAATTGAAAACACAGCCTCCACAGCTCCTGCAGCCGCTAAGGTGTGACCTGTAAAGGCTTTTGTAGAGCTGAAATCGGGAATAGAGTTATTAAAAATTCTTTGAAGTGCAACACTTTCGGACAGATCATTATTCAGGGTTGCCGTGCCGTGCGCATTAATATAGTCGATATCTTGAGGTTGTAAATTTGCTTTTTGCAATGCTTTTTTCATAGCTAAAAACGCCCCTTCACCATCATCCGAGGATGCCGTTTGATGAAAGGCATCGTTGGTGTTACCGTAACCAGAAACATACCCCAAGACCGTTTTGTTTTCTTGTTGAGCAATAGTTTCAGATTCCAAAACCAGATAGGCAGCAGCTTCACCTAAATTGAGGCCATTTCTATTGGCGTCAAAAGGTTTGCATATTTTATTGGATTGTAGCATCAAACTTTTAAAACCATTAATGGTAAATCTTGAAAGTGCGTCCGTTCCACCGACAATAACACGTTGTAGTTTTCCGCTTTCTATTAACCGAGACCCAAGCGTAATGGCATTTGCAGCTGAGGAACAGGCAGTACTAATAGTCGTTGTAAATCCTGTCATTCCTAATTCATCCGCAATTTTTTGAGTGCTATCTCCTGCATGATGACTTAAAATATATTTTTGAACTTCGGTAGTGGTCTTAAACTGTTTTAGGTGATTTTCAGTTTTATCCATTCCACCAACTGTAGTTGCAGAAATGAGTCCAGTTTTGTAACTGTTGATGTCTGTTATTTTAGCATTTTCTATGGCTTCTTTAGCTGCGTGTAATCCTAAAAGCGCAGTTCTGGAAAAATTATTTTCGTCAGGAATATTCAGGTTTTTAATCAATTCATCATTGGACAAATCAACTTCACCAACCATTATATGTTCAGCATGTGCTGTGGATATATGAGAAATTTTGCCGATACCACTCTTAGAACTTAGGAGTGCTTTTTTGTTGTCTTCTACCGAATTACCCAATGCAGAAATAATGCCTATTCCTGTTATGGCGACACGATTAGCACGATTTTTATTTTGTTCTGTGTTCTGCAATATAATTTGCTAAAACTGAGACGGACTGAAAGACTTCTTTACCTTCTTTAGGATCAGTTAATTGTATACCGTAATCTTTGTCGAGCATTACAATAAGTTCTAAAGCATCAATAGAGTCCAAACCTAAACCATCTCCAAAAAGCGCATCGTTGTCTTCTATGTCAGTAGCGGTAAATTCTTCAAGATTAAGCTGCTCTATTATTTTTTCTTTAAGTTCTAATTTAAGTTCGTTCATGGGGTGTTGTATAATCTATCAATTTCCTTAGGTGTGTGGGCTATGCTTCCTTGTTCTGAAACCAAATATAAAAACGCTTCGTACTTTTTTGCATCAAAATCTATCCAACCACACAATACTTTTTTAGCCTTTTTTGTTTTAAGAAGGTTTTCTGAATAAACCCATAATTCCTTTGGACTAAACGCGTCAAAGATAAAAAAACTATTTTCAGAATAAAGCTGGTGCTTAATACTTATTTCGCCGATACAAATATTTGGTAGCGTGTACACAAATATTGAAGGACTTGGATAATAATTATCGTTATCTGAAATAGATTTTTGGTGCTTTCTATCTGTGTCTAAACTCGAGGCTTTATTGGATAGTATAATAGCGATATCGCTTTCATTTACCTTTGACTTACTTATATTTTCAATTAGAATATCTGCAGCTAAAAAAGCAAGTTTACTCAAATTATCCATCTTGAAAAACTTGGGATAATTGATGTTCAAACTTCTATAAGCCGCTTTAATAAATTCTGAAAAATCTTCAGAATGATGCTCAAAAAGTGTTTTGCTCTGTATGGAAACAGTGCTGTTTTTTATATGAATGTAAGATTGTATGTTAAATGCAGAATCCAATAGTTAACTCATTTTTTTGCAGACTAACATGGTATGGTAATTACCTAATTTATGGTCTTCCGTAATCGTTAATCCTGCTTTTTCAATTAATTTTTTAAATACTACTGAGGAATACATTTTGCTATTGCCATTAGCAAGAGCCGTAAAGTATAAGGATGTGGCTTCTAAGGAAAAACGCGCATTGTCGTACTCTTGTCTATCCGTAAATGTTTCAATAATAATCACTTCAGCAGAATTACTTAATGAAGCGACACAGCTATTAAGGATATTTGATATTTCCTCTTCTGAAAAACAATCTAAAAATTGGCTCATCCAAATGATGTCAGCGCCTTTGGGTAAATCCCGTTTAGATTTAAGCCAATTAATTTCGTGTCCAGTTACTCTGTTTTCAAACCCTTCGGCTTTTATATTAGCTAGAGCCTTGCTCAATTGACCGGGCAGATCGAAGATGTTAATCTCAACTTCTGGATTATGTTCTAGACATTGGAGGGCAAATTTCCCGGTGTTACCTCCAATATCAAAAATCGTTTTTGGGTTATTCTTAAACACACGTTTTAGTGCATCGTTAAAAATTCCATCTGAGTAGTGATGATCGAATTCGAACCAAGATTTTTGGACTTGAGGTGATAACTGAGATAAGCCTTCATAGATGGTTTCCCATTGTCCAAACACTTTTAGTCCAGCAGGCTTTTTGTTCTTAATAGCTTCATTGAGGTAAAATAAACCTTCGTAGCACACATCGTTTGTGAAGTTAATATTAACATCAACCGTCTTATTATAATTAAGAAAATAGCCTGTTTTTGTGAGCTCGTAATTAAGGTTTGCATCCTTTTTAACAATGTTAGAACTTTCAGCAATCTCTAACAACACCCCAATGCCGTAGGGATCTAAAGACAATGTGTTCGCAATTTTTTCTATAGTTACATTATCTTCATCACGATTTTTAAAAATGAAATCCAAAATCCCCATTTGTCTTAGACAAACAGTAGCTTGAAACACAAAAGGTGCAAATGCAATTTTTTGTGCTTCTTCAAGGGCATCAAAGGCTCTCATTTCTTTTTTATTCATAGTTACGATACTTTTTTGAGCAAAAGAGCTGTGTTAGTACCCCCGAATCCCGAGGCTGTTTTTAAAAATATGTTCAAGTTCTTCTTTTCGGTTCTTTTTATAATGTTCAATGGTTTTGAGACCCCTAAAGTTGTAAACCCTTTTGAAGCAAAAAGTGTATTGTGTTTTAAAGAATGCATGCCTACAATGGTTTCAATTAAACCCGAAGAACCCAACGTATGACCAAAAAATCCTTTTAAACTATTAAGAGGAACATGAGTCAATCCTAATCTGCTAAAAGCTGTAGATTCCATCTCATCATTAAAAATAGTTGCCGTTCCGTGCGCTGAAATATAGTCAATATCAGAAGGTTTTATCGCAGCCTCAGCTAAAGCGGTGTTGACACTTCTAAAGAGTCCTTCACCTGTCCTAGAAGGGCCAGAAATATGGTTAGCATCATTACAAGTAGCCTCTCCAATAATCTCTACGGCTTCAGGATTTATATGATTTTCATCAGAAGTGACTAGTACTGACGCAATCGCTTCTCCTAAGTTTATACCGGTTCTATCTTTGTCATAGGGTTTGCATGGTGACTCACTGATAGCTTGAAAAGAATGAAATCCAGACAGTACAAATCTTGAAACAATATCACCACTGACGATAAAGACGTTTTTAAAAACACCTTCATTGATATATTTTTTGGCAATGGCTATTGCTTGCACACCAGAAACGCAAGCATTAGAGACTATTATGGGATTATTTTGAAATGAAAAATAATCTTTTAATACGTTGCTTAGCCTTGATAAATAGGCATAAGACTTAGGAAATGAAGACGATTGTTCAAGCGCATTGATGTTTCCTTTAGTTGTAGAGATTATTAATCCGACAGAAGAATCAATGTTAAGATCTGAAGCCTGAATAACATTATTCAACGACAGAATCATCATTTTTTCTAAATCAGTGTAGTCCGACCTATACGAGTTGATTTTTTTAAACTTTTTAACTAAAGTATCACGATTAACTACTGAGCCATAAAAAGGCTTGTGAAATAATTTGGAATCATCAATACGTGAAATACCTGAAACTTCATTTTTTATGGCTTCCACAACGGTCTCGCTATCAAAACCTAATGAAGAGATGATGGAATTATATGTAATGAAAACCTTACCCATTTAATAATCCCTGTTTTATTTTCCAGTGTTTTAAAAAATCTGGTTGCGCCAAAGCCATGATACTGTCCTTTAGGTTTGTGAACACCTGAGTTGTTTCACCAGTACAAACAATGTCTTGTGCTTCATTTTTGATGACATATTTAAAAACTAGTTTTGCCGCCTCAGTATTCTGAAAGGTTGTTATAATTGTAATAACTTCTCCGTATTGTAAGGGTATTTTATGCTCAGTCGTTGTTTTTACAATTGGTGTGGCATAACCGTTATTTTTTGCTACTAAATAGGACATATCATATTTTCTACCAAAAGCTTCACGACCATCTTCAAAATACTTTAGGTAATTACCATGCCATACAATTCCTAAGGCATCGGTTTCATTGAATCTTACTCTTATGGTATGCTCTACACTTAATAATGGCTGCTCATTCATATTTAGTGATTGTCCTTTAAAACAGTAGTCATTTCGGCAATAGCAATGATACGGTTATTTATTTGGGCTATAATTCTCATGCTAGTCATTCCGGCAGCTTCATATAGTATATTAACTTCAGATTCTATAGTGTTATTCAGTTTTGGCAAGTGTTCTTTTAATTCAAATTTTTTAATAGATGCAATAAAACCTTCTCTGGCAGATTCATTTTTAGTGTAAAATTTATAGCCAGCATGCAATGCAGCAGTTTGTGCCATGTGTTCTATAAGCCCACTTTCAGAAAACATACCATCAGCAATAAACAGATTATCTTCTCTAACAGTTAAACTAGCAATGGCCTCTTTTTCGCTATAATGATGTAGTCCATCTACCATAATCATGGGTTCTCTATGAGGAATTAATTTCTTAATAAGATCTCTATCCTCTATAGCTATTTGTAACAGGTTTTTGCTTTTCATTTCTTTCTATCTTCCCAAAAGTCGTAAAAATTGAACCATTGCAACGGATATTTATTAATAACACGTTCTATATTGTTTGCATATTTTTTTAATAAGTCTTCAGCATTTTTAGCTTCAAATTCTACTCTTCTAGCATATAAGTGATAATGCCTTTTTGGTTCTCTCATAACATAAACAAAAAGAACAGGCACATCCAAGCGACTACCTAAATAGAATGGGCCAACTGGGAATTTAGCTGATTTTCCTAGTAAGACTTCCTCCATACATTTGGTGTTCGGTAAATAACGGTCACCTGAGATGCAAATGATTCTATTTTCAGCAAGGGCAGCATTGATTTCAAAAATATGCGAAAAATCTTCCTTAACAATAATGAATTGCATTTGGTCCCTTTTGATATATTGATCTAAATATTCCTTTATATCCTGATGGTCTTGATCCGTAATGACGATACTAATGGCTGCACCAGAGAGCCTTTCTTTAAAGAAGTGCTGGGCCAATTCAAAATTACCAACATGGGCACTGATTAAAATACCACCTTTTTTTAAAGCTAAAACGTCTTGAATTAACTCCTCCCCATCAAATTCAAAAGTATAATTACTTCTCAAGCCAGCAGAAATGGCGATTTTGTCAATCAATGTCTGACCAAAGACATAATATGTTTTGTAGATACTAGTAGCTGTTTTTAACCAAGAATATTTTAACCGTTTTCTAAAGTAAAAGCGTAAGCCCCTTACATTTTTACGGGAAAACACATAGAAATAAGGAATCGGTAAATGCATTAATGCGTATGCAGCATTTATCCCAAAGTTTTTGATGAAGAATATAAACACCTTAAACCCAAAAACGGTACCTCTAGATTTTCCGTCCCATTCTGCTGCCATTTAGATTTTAAAAGGTTTTATCTGGTTAGATACGTGCTGTAAATTTACACGAATTTTACAGAATGTAAAGCAGTAGTTAATTAATGCCACCATTAATATTTATGACTTCGCCAGTGATGTAAGAAGATTTTTTTGAAGCTAAAAAAGAAACTAAGTGTGCAACTTCCTGAGATTCACCAAATCGATTTGCAGGAATCATTTTTTTCAAACTCTTTTCATCCAAATTTTCTGTCATTTCAGTTTTTATAAAACCAGGCGCTACAGCATTGACGGTAACCCCTTTCTTAGAAATTTCTTGTGCCAAGGATCGTGTAGCTGCAATGATAGCTCCCTTAGCTGCAGAATAGTTTGTCTGGCCTGGTGTGCCTTTTAAGCCCGAAAGAGAGACGATGTTTATAATTCGACCAAACTTATGTAACAACATGTCTTTTAGTAGATGATTGGTCACATTGTAAAATCCATTAAGGCTTGTATTTATAACGGAACTCCAGTCCTCTGGTTTCATCCATAGAAATAACCCGTCTTTAGTAATACCTGCATTATTAATTAGGACTTCTATAATGGAATCTTCATTATTTTTCTGCCATTCATTGAGTTGAGTTTGCACCTCTTCGAGATTTGCGACATCGAACTTTATAATCTCGCCTTTACCGCCATTACCTTCAATTGTTTTTAAAGTAGTTAGAGCAGCTTCTTTATTTCTGTGGTAATTAATAAGAATAGTATAGCCCAAATCCGATGCCAACTGAATACAAATAACCCTACCTATGCCTCTAGATCCACCAGTTACTAAAGCAAACTTTTCTTTCATTATTAAGAATTGAACTCGTTATTAACGATATAATCTTTGACACTTTTAACATACGGATACATAACAATATCTTCTTTAAAAGCAGGGACAAGATTTCGAATCGCCTTGAACATATTCAAGGTTTTTGTTGAGACTTTATCTTCAACATCTAAGTATTCAATGGCTTGTGTTATGGCAATCAGTTCAATGGCAGCAACTTCAAAGGCATTTTCAATAACCTTTTTGGTAATTAAAGCTGCATTGGTACCCATACTCACAATATCTTGATTGTCGTTATTATTTGGAATACTATGCACATACATTGGGTTGGACAACATTTGATTTTCAGCAGTTGTTGATGTTGCAGTAAACTGAACACCTTGCATTCCAAAATTAAGACCCAAAGTACCTAAATTTACAAAAGGAGGTAAAATGTCATTTAGCCTTGGGTTTAAAAGATAATTGAGTTGACGCTCAGCGAGCATACTCATTTTGGTGACCACCATTTTTAATTTATCCATTTCAAGGGATACATAATCACCATGAAAATTACCACCGTGATAGACGTTTTCATTTTCATAATCTATAATAGGATTATCATTGGCAGAATTGATTTCTTCAAACAAAATCTTTTCAACCATATCCAAAGTATCTAAAACAGGACCTAACACTTGGGGGACACAGCGTAAGGAATAATACTCTTGGATTTTATCCTCAAAAACCCGAGTACCATTAGTGTCAGTATATAAATGGTGTTCTCGGTTTTTAACCAATTTACTGGTCTGTAGGTGCTTGCGCATTTGTTCAGCAATCTTCTGCTGACCCTTATGTTTTTTGGATTCGTTTAGTGCAACTGATAAGTGGTCGTCATAAGCTTTAACAATTTCGTTGATAGAAGCAGAAGCAGCAATCATCCAGTTCAATAACCGTCGGGTGTAAATGGTATTGACAATTCCAATGCCCGTCATTACTGACGTGCCGTTCATAAGGGCTAAGCCTTCACGAAGTTCTACAGAAATAGGGCTTAGATTTTCAGCTTTAAAAACATCAGAAGTTTGTTGTTTTTTGCCTTTATAAATGACTTCACCTTCACCAATTAAGACCAAGGCTAAATGTGCCAGTTGTACCAAATCACCACTAGCACCAACTCCACCATGCTCATAAATAACAGGTGTAATGTCTCTATTGATAAGTTCTGTCATTAACTCAATGACTGATTTATGTACACCAGACTTCCCCAAGGACAAGGTGTTTAAACGAGCCAACATAGATGCTTTGACGTATAACGGAGGAATAACATTTCCAATTCCAGAAGCATGACTTCTAATAAGGTTATACTGTAATTGACGTCGTTCTGAGTCCTCAATTTTATATTGAGCCATGGGGCCAAAACCGGTGTTTACACCATAAATAATTTTGTTTTCTGAAAATGTCTTTAAAAACTCAAAACTCTTTTTGACTTTCTCTGTGACTTCTTTATCAATAGAAAGTTCAACTTTATCGAAAATAACTTGATAAAATGTTTGCAGGTCGAGCTTATTGTAGAGTTTTACCATAGGTGGAAATTAATCCTATTATTAGAGTTATTGTACAATAACTAAAAGTAAAGTAGTTATTTTTGGATGACAAATTTATAATAATAAATCATTTTTCAGTTCTCATTCTATGTTAGATACCAATGTTGATGTTTTAATTATAGGTGCAGGGCCTTCTGGTTGTGTTGCTGCTGGGTATTTGCACAAATATGGAATCGATGTTAAAGTTGTAGAAAAGAATAAGTTCCCGCGCTTCGTCATTGGGGAGAGCCTCTTGCCGAGATGCATGCATCATTTTGAAGAGGTTGACCTATTGGATTGCCTTAAAACCCAGGATTTTGAAATTAAAACTGGTGCTCGTTTTTTAAGAGGACATAATGTAGCAGAATTTGATTTTAGTAAGAAGCATACTGAAGGTTATGACTGGACATGGCAAATGCCACGAGCTGATTTTGATAAAACGCTAACAGACGAGTTAGTAAGAAGGGGAGTGGGTATTCAGTTTGAACAAGAAGTGGTAGGTGTTGAATTTGAAACTGATGGAACGTCAAAAACACAGATAAAAACTAAGGAAGGTGATGATTATGTTATAAATGCAAAGTTTATCATAGATGCTAGTGGTCATGGTCGGGTGCTACCACGATTATTAAGCCTCGACAAACCACCTGAGTTATCTCAACACTCATCAATATTTACTCATGTTAATGACAATAAAAGACCAAAAGGTAAAGAAGGATCGTTCATTACTTTTGATGTTTTAGATAAGGAATGTTGGTTATGGGTTATTCCGTTTTCAAATGGAAAAACAAGTATTGGTTATGTGTGTACTAATGACTTCCTGGATTCTTTTAAAGGCAGTAAGACAGAACGTTTGAGGAGCATGCTAAAACTTTCGGACTATTATTATGAACGTTTTAAAGATGAAGATTTTTTGTTTGAACCATGGGTGCTACAAAACCATTCAAAATCTGTGACTAAGCTTTACGGAAAAGGCTTTGCGCTAACTGGTAATAGTGCGGAATTTTTAGATCCTGTATTTTCTTCAGGTGTTACTTTTGCAACAGAATCTGGGCTTCTATCGGCTAAATTAATTACTAAAAAATTGAAAGGACAGACTGTTGATTGGGAATCTGAATATTCAGATTATATCAAAAAAGGTGTTTCAGTATTTGGATCTTATGTTAGAGAATGGTATTCAGGCCATTTACAGACTATCTTTTTTGAAGGGAATACAAACCCAGAAATTAAAAGACAGATATGTGCTGTTTTGGCGGGTTATGTGTGGGATGATACAAATCCTTTTGTAAAGAAGCACAATCGTATTATTAAAACATTGGCTACAGCAATTAAAATGGGAGTATAAATATTATGCATGCATAATAAAATTTTTATCTTTGAGGAAATTCCAACACAATGAAGTCAACCAAACTCACTGAACTTTTAAACATAAAATATCCTATTATACAAGCTCCAATGTTTTTGGTGTCTAACGTAGCCATGGTCACAGAAGCAATGAATTCAGGAATCGCAGGTTGCATCCCTGCACTAAACTACCGAACATTGGATGAATTGCGTGCTGCCATAAAAGAATTAAAAGCGAATAAAGTAGAGGTCTGCCCGCCAGATGGGCGGGGCGGATCTTTTGGGTTTAATCTTATAGTTAATAAATCCAACATTAAATATAAAGGACAGCTAGAAGTATTATGCGAAGAAGGTTGTGATTTTATAATTACGTCGTTGGGTAGTCCAGAAGAAACCATTAAACAAGCACATGCTGTTGGTATAAAGGTGTTTTGTGATGTTACGGATTTAAAGTTTGCAAAGAAGGTAGAGGATCTAGGCGCAGATGCAGCTATCGCAGTGAATAATCAAGCTGGTGGGCACCGAGGTGGTTTATCGCCGCAAGAGTTAACCAGCTTGTTAAATGATGAATTATCAATTCCGGTAATTTCTGCGGGTGGAGTAGGTTGTAAAGCCGATATAGGCAAAATGTTGAGTTATGGTGCTGCAGGTGTTTCTGTTGGAAGTCCATTTATAGCTTCTATTGAAGCCAATGTTACAGAGGATTACAAACAAGCCTGTGTTGATTATGGCGCCGATGATATTGTGATGACAGAGCGTATTTCTGGTACACCATGTACAGTTATCAATACGCCCTATGTTCAAAAGATTGGTACCAAAGCCACTTGGATAGAAAATCTGCTAAATAAAAACAGAACACTCAAAAAGTGGGTAAAAATGATTCGTTTTTCAATCGGGATGAAAGCTACAGAAAAAGCGGCCAAAAAAGCGACTTATAAAACAGTCTGGGTTGCAGGACCTAGTATTGAACATACTCAAAAAATTGAATCAACTAAACAAATTATTAA
Source organism: Winogradskyella sp. A3E31 (assembly GCF_046720935.1). NCBI lineage: Bacteria > Pseudomonadati > Bacteroidota > Flavobacteriia > Flavobacteriales > Flavobacteriaceae > Winogradskyella > Winogradskyella sp. A3E31. The sequence goes on along the minus strand of NZ_JBHNWH010000003.1, from coordinate 83,277 downwards.
CAGACTTGTTGCTTCAAATGATTAACTTGCATTAGCATATTCTAAAAATGCAGTGTTATGAAATTTTCAAATGTATATAAAGCTCTATTTCTTTTCTTTATTATTTTCGGGCTTAATAAGGCTTACACTCAAACGTCGAACACTAAGGCTCCAAAAAACGTCATTCTACTAATAGGCGATGGAACAGGGTTATCCCAAATTTCTTCTGCTTATTATTTTAAAGACAGCGAACCAAATTATAGCAGGTTTAAGCATATTGGATTAATAAAAACATCATCTTCTAGAGAGGATATTACGGACTCCGCAGCTGGTGCAACTGCATTTGCAAGTGGAATTAAAACGTATAATGGTGCCATTGGTGTTGCAGATGATTCTACCGAAGTCAAAACAATAGTTGAAATTATTTCTCGTAAAAAAATTAATACGGGTGTAATTTCTACGTCTTCAATCGTTCACGCCACACCAGCTAGCTTTTATGCACATGCATTATATAGAGGGTATTATGACGATATAGCTGTTGATCTGGTGTCTTCTGATATAGATTTCGCGGCTGGTGGCGGAAAGATGTTTTTCAATCAGCGAGAAGATGGAAAGGATTTATTTAAAGAACTTAAATCCAAAAAATTTGAATTAGATACAATAAAACTTGGAACCATTGAAGAGATTAGTAATCATAAAAAGATGGCCTATATTTTTGGGAATGAACATTTAAGACCTGCTGCTAAAGGAAGAGGAGATTATTTGCCAAGAGCAACGGAGTTAGGTTTACAGTTTTTGAGTAAAGACGAAAAAAATCCAAACTTCTTTTTAATGGTTGAAGGCTCTCAAGTAGATTGGGGAGGGCATTCTAATAATGCGGATTATTTGATTTCAGAATTAATAGATTTTGATGATGCCATAGGTAAGGCATTAGATTTTGCAAAAAAAGATGGTAATACTTTAGTTATAGTTACTGCCGATCATGAAACGGGCGGATTCACCTTATCTTCTACAATTAAAGAAACCGAAGATGGTGAAAAATATAGTGATTATGATGAAATTACAGGCACATTTTCAACAGGTGGACATTCAGCTACTTTAATTCCTGTATTCGCTTATGGCCCTGGTGCCGAGGAATTTATTGGGGTTTATGAAAATACCGAAATTTTCCATAAAATTATGAAAGTTACCGGTTGGTAATTTTTTGTAATCTCTACATGGAATTTTTTTAAGCATTGGGATTTATAAACAGAATGTTATTTATTAAGCTCAAATTCTACAAATCTGTTTAACTTGCGAGTCATCAATTAAAATTCTTGGATTATGAAATTGTTCAGACTCTCTTTACTATCACTAGTTATACTTTTTGCTTCCTGTAAAGCAACAGATTCAACTGTTAAAATGGTTGAGGAAAAACCTCAAGCCCCAAAGAATGTCATTCTTTTAATTGCTGATGGTACGGGCTTAGCGCAAATCTCTTCTGCATTTTACTATAAGGATTCTAAGCCGAATTATAGTCGTTTTAATCATATAGGGTTAATACAAACATCATCCTCGCGAGAAGATGTTACTGATTCAGCTGCAGGAGCAACTGCCTTTGCGAGCGGTATTAAAACTTATAATGGAGCTATTGGTGTTGCTGATGACTCAACGGAAGTAAAAACTATTGTAGAATTGATCTCACCCAAGAACATAAAAACAGGTGTTATCTCAACCTCTTCAGTGGTGCATGCGACTCCAGCATGTTTTTATGCGCATGCCTTAAGCAGACAATTGGTAGGTGAGATTGCTGAAGATATGGTGAATTCTGATTTAGATTTTGTTGCTGGTGGCGGAACTCGCTTTTTTTATAAACGAAGAGATGGTAAAGATCTTCTAAAAGCACTAAGAGATAAAAATTTTGCCGTTGATACAACAAACTTAAGCAGCTTTGATGATATCAAGTCAAACGAAAAAATGGCCTATATCCTTCATGAATATGATTTACCTAAAATGTCTGAAGGACGTGGAGATTTTTTACCAAATGCTACAGAACTAGGCATTCAATTCTTAAATAAAGATGCCTCTAACCCAAACTTCTTTTTAATGGTTGAAGGCTCTCAAGTGGATTGGGGTGGACATCAAAATGATACAGATTACTTAGTTTCAGAACTGATAGACTTTGATAATGCACTTGGAAAAGCCTTAGATTTTGCCGAAAAAGATGGTAATACTCTAGTTATTGTGACTGCCGACCACGAAACAGGAGGTTTTACTTTAGCCTCAACACCTAAGGAAACCGAAGACGGTAGAGAATACAGTGATTACAGTGAAATTACTGGCATGTTTTCAACAGGTGGGCATTCCGCATCACTAATTCCGGTTTTCGCATATGGTCCTGGTGCAGAGGAATTTAATGGGGTATATCAGAATAACGATATTTTCCATAAAATTATGAAAGTGACTGGGTGGAAGTAATTTTGAGTTACGAAAAATTGTATCGAGAACTAATCAGTATTTAAAATTCTGCTTCTCGATACTAATTTCATTCATATTCATTCATGAAATTCACTCGAAGTGACGAATTTTTTATAAAATTTCAACAATAAGATAAGTTTTTTCTTAGGATTTAAAGCTATTAAGTGACTGATAAGATAAATCTCTATTTGTTTGGCATCCAGTATTTTTGTAACAAATCAATATGTTTTGCTACATATAAGTAAAGACGTTTAACTTTAAAATGAAAAACTATGATTCAGTATAAAGGAGCACTCGTATTAGGCGCATTGATTGGAGCAGGAGTTGCCGTATTATTTGCACCAGACAAAGGAAGTGTTACAAGAGATAAGCTTAAGAAAGAAGGTAAGGACATTAAAAATAAACTCGTTGATGACTTTACAGAAGTTAAGGAGGACTTGTCTAAAGCAGCATCTTCAGGAAAAGACAAGCTTAAGGAAGATTTGAAGGACTTTGCTTCTAAAGCAAGTTATAAAACCGAAGAAGCGATTACCTTTTTAGAAAAGCAATTAGCTGTTTTAAAAGAAAAGAATAAAAATCTACAGCAAACCAGCTAAATGAATTTAAAAATGGTCTCTTTAATGTGGGGCCATTCTTCTTTTAAAATCCCATAGCAACAGGTGTTTCGGCGATAACCGTTTTGCATGAGTTTATCCTTCCTCAGAATACCTTCTAATGTAGCACCTATCTTTTCAACGGCTTTTCGGGATTTAATATTACGTTCATCAATACGGAATTCTACCTTTTCAAACTCTAAGGTTTCAAAAGCATACTGAAGCATTAAAAACTTCATGTTTTTATTCAGTCCGGTGCCTTGGAATTTGTGACCGATCCACGTCCAGCCAATATGTAAGACCTTATTCTTTTTATCAATAAGACCAAATCGTGTTGAGCCAGTATAAGCTTCATGTTGTTTGTCATAAATAATAAAAGGCAGTGCAACACCTGTTTTATAGTCTTCGATTGCGGTTACAACATAATTTTTAAGATGATTTGGAGTAGAAATATTTGAAGGAGAATAGTAGATAAGATCTTTCTCAAAAGCTATAGGCTCTAATAATCTATAATTATCCAGGTCTAGAGGACAGAGTTTAACACGGTCATTTTCGAGAGTCGGAATTACCATGGCTAAACCAAATTAGTTATAAAATCAACATTTACTACATGTTTGCCTTCAAAAGGTATAATCTTTACATTGTTTCCAAATAGTTCTTGCGCTCTTTCTGATTCTTCAGCAGCTCTGTCGGCAGTGATATATTCGTCTTGAGTGCCGTAGATAAGTGTCACTTTAGTATCACTACTTAAATGTTTAAAATCACCAACGACCAATTCCTTTGGAATGCCACCAGAATGCAATACCAATTGATGACATTTTAGCTGCCGTTTTACAACGTAACGCATGGCAACACTGACACCCTGTGAATAGCCAAAAACAATTAAGTTTAGGTGCTCAGGAATGTTCTCAGCTTCAAAAACGGCATCGAAATAATTCATGATGTTTTCAGTGCCAGCCTCAGTATTATCGCGTGTTAACCAGTTGGCACCGACATGCATCTTTGGTTGAATGTAATACTTACTGGGTGCTTGTGGTGCTATGATGTAGTTTTCATTTGTATCTAAAGATTTAAAATACTTCAAAAAATAGCGACTTAAATAGCCCATACCATGGCAGACAAACCAAACCGTTTTTGTTTTAGATGTTAGTGTGTTTAAAGTAGAGTAGCTGTTGGTTGTTTTGTAACTGATTTCTTTTTCTTCAAAATCCATTTTTCCTTGTAGTTTCAGTATTTTTGTGATGGAATAAATGTACTGTATTTATGCAAATATCTAAAGAAGAACTGCTGAAGAAAGCTAATGAGCAATGTAAAAACACTTTGTTGGAAACTCTAGAGATAGAGATGATAGATTTTGGGGACGATTACTTGGTAGCGCGTATGCCAGTAACACCAAAAGTACATCAACCCGATGGTGTTTTACACGGAGGAGCAACAGTAGCATTAGCTGAAAGTACAGGTAGTTTTGCAGCCCACCTTTTTATTGATGTCGAAAAATATTTTGTGCGTGGTATTGAGATTACTGCCAATCACGTGAAAGGTGTTAGTGAAGGCTTTGTCTATGCAAAAGCAAAGTTTTTGCATAAGGGGCGTACGACACAATTGTTTGAAATTAAAGTGACAGATGATAACGACAATTTAATTTCCTTCTGTAAATTATCCACTATAGCCTTGCCAAAACAAAAGTAATGAGGGGTGCCGAGGATTTATTTGAAGCTTTAGAAAACCACTACAAGCAAGGACTACCTTTCGTAGTTTACAGTAGACCTATAAATTCTGTTATAAAGTCGTGGCTTCAAAAGGATGATGCAGTTTATGAGACTTCCGATTTCACAGAGAGCGGATTTGTCTTTGCCCCATTTGATCTTAATAATAAAACCATTCTGTTTAAAGACACTAACGCTGAGCATTACAGTATTGAAGTTGACCATTTAGAAGTTGTTGATGCCTCAGAAACTTCGGTTACTGAACCCGAAAAGTCAAGAAGCAGTCATATTCGATTGATTGAAGAGGGGATTGAAGATATTGAAAACAATAGATTTAAAAAGATTGTTTTATCACGGCATATTACTGTGGATGTAAAAGACGCCAATCCTTTTCAAATTTTTAAACGACTTTTTAATACCTATAAAAATGCAATGGTGTATTGCTGGTATCATCCAAAAGTTGGTCTTTGGTTGGGTGCGACACCAGAATTATTATTTAAGGTTGAAGGTCTTAATGTTACAACCATATCATTGGCAGGAACTAAGCCCTATGACGAAAACAATACTGAGCAATGGACACCTAAAGAAAGAGAAGAACAGAAAATTGTTACAGATTATATTGACAATCAATTGCGACCGTTTAGTAAATCTGTAGCCATTAAGAATGTAGAAACGGTAAGAGCAGGGAGTTTAATCCACCTTAAGACCAGAATTTTGGCGCGGTTAGAATCTTCAAACTTTAAACTGAAATCAATTATCAACGCTTTGCATCCAACTCCTGCAGTATGTGGCTTCCCGAAGGATGCTACCCAGCAGTTTATAAGCTCAAAGGAAAATTATAACCGTGAGTTTTATACTGGGTTTTTAGGAGAGCTTAATTTAATAGTAAGCAATACTAGAAACAGTAATAGAAAAAATGTTGAAAACAATGCCTATAAAACGGTAAAGCGATGCTCAAATTTTTATGTTAATTTGCGCTGTATGCAGATAAAGAATTCTTCAGCAATTCTATATGTTGGTGGTGGAATTACAAAAGACTCAATTCCTGAAGACGAGTGGCAAGAAACCGTTGCAAAAAGTAAAACAATGCTGAAAGTACTATAAAAACGTTGTGCCCTTTTTGTATCTTCGTTGTCTTTATGAAGTATTCTAAAATTCCATTGTCACAAACAGTTGTTTCGCTCTGTAAGGAACATCAGATTGAACATATAATAATTTCCCCAGGAAGCAGAAATGCACCATTAACTATTGGTTTTACCAATGATCCATATTTTAAATGCTACAGTATTGTAGATGAGCGCTGTGCGGCTTTTTTTGCATTGGGAATTGCCCAACAAACACAAAAGCCAGTAGCACTGGTTTGCACGTCTGGTAGTGCATTGCTCAATTATTACCCTGCAATTGCTGAGGCCTATTATAGTCAAATTCCGTTAGTGGTCTTATCGGCAGATAGACCTAAACATCTTATCGATATTGGAGACGGACAGACGATAAAACAGAATGATGTTTATGGAGAGCATGTTGTTTTTAGCTCAGACTTAAAACTCGATTTAAAAGATGATTTTAAGTTGTCCAAGGACGAAGAGATTCCGATGATAAAAAATCTGGAAAACAAGCTCGAACGTTTTTTAGGTATCCAAAAAGACATTCAATCGTATAATGAGACTGAGATGCATTCAGCTTTAGATTCTGCAGAGACACTTTCTGGGCCAGTTCATTTGAATATTCCATTTGACGAGCCATTGTATGAAACGGTAGAAAAGCTTCAAATTCAAACAAAAAAATATAAGAGAGAGGAAAAAGAAACTAAGATTGATGAGGCCGAATTAGAGGATTGCATCACCACATGGCACTCCGCAAAACGAAAATTGGTGTTGGTTGGGGTTTTACAACCAAATAGTATAGAAAAACAATGGATTGAAGAGTTGGCAAATGATGATAGTGTTATTGTGTTTACTGAAACGACTTCTAATTTGCACCACCAAGACTTTTTTCCTGGCATAGATAAAATAATTGCTCCATTAAGTCATGACGGTTTTAAATCACTTCAGCCAGACATTGTATTAACGTTTGGTGGATTGGTTGTTTCTAAAAAGGTGAAGGCCTTTTTGCGGAAATATCAACCAAAAGAGCATTGGCATGTAGACACCAACAAGGCAAATGATACATTTTTTTGTCTCACAAAGCATTTGAGAGTTGATCCTAATTGGTTTTTTTCAAAATTTTTCTCAAGAGTAACACATAATATTAAAAGTGATTACAAACGGAGTTGGTTGGGGACGAGGAAGCATCGTCGAAAAATGCAAAAGGCGTATTTAGAAACCATACCGTTTAGTGATTTTTCAGTTTTTGATGCCATTTTATCGAGATTACCGCAGCCAAGTCAGCTTCAGGTGGGTAATAGTTCAGCAATACGGTATACGCAATTATTTCAAATTCATAAAAGTATAAATGTATTCTGTAATCGTGGTACAAGTGGCATTGATGGGTCAACGAGTACTGCCATTGGTGCAGCAATTGTTTCAAATAAACCAACAACATTTATCACTGGAGATTTGAGTTTTTTTTACGATAGCAACGCACTTTGGAATAACTACATACCAAAGGATTTTAGAATTATTGTAATTAATAATGAAGGTGGTGGTATTTTTAGAATTTTACCGGGGCATAAAAACACAGAAAACTTTGATACTTATTTTGAAACCAAGCATAACCTAAATGCCTCACAATTGTGCAGTATGTTCGGTTTTGACTATTACTCTGCCAATAATTCAGAAAAACTCAGTACTCATTTAAAGACGTTTTATGAAGTCACTGACCGTCCAAAATTGTTGGAAGTTTTCACACCTTCAAGAATAAACGATGAAGTTCTTTTAAATTATTTTGAATTTATAAAGTGAAATTAACCTTATGCTAACAGTAAAACTCAAAATGTCGGAATAAAAATTGATTATCTTTAATGCAATTAAAAATAAAACCTATTAATTATGAGTAAACGAGACGAACTTATCATAAAATACGCAGCTGATTTAAAAGATAAATTTGGGGTAAATCCTGATATGGGTTTATTAACCAAAGTCACTGTTGGATTAGGTCCTTCTATATATAATGCGGATTCCTCTACGGTATCTGGGTCTGATGATAGTGAATTAGAAACTGTAAAGAATAATTTTTTAATAAAGAAATTAGGGCTTAGTGAAAACGATGGCCTGGATGCTGCTATTAGTTCCGTTATAGAAAAGTACGGTAAATCTAACAGAAGTAAATATAGAGCTGTAATTTATTATATGTTGACTAAGCACTTTAACAAGGAATCTGTTTATTCTTAAAATTATAATAACATATAAAACGACGCTATAGCTCTTTGGTTATGGCGTTTTTTATTTCTAAAAATATACATTTTTCATCACCACATATTCATACCTTTGCATCATGATTAAATTAGGAGAATATAATAATCTTGAGATTCTTCGAGATACAGAGCCAGGCTTATTTTTAGGCGACAATGAAGATAATGAAGTATTGTTGCCAAATAGGTATGTTCCAAAATCCTTTGAGATTGGAGATACCATTAAGGTATTTGTTTATTTAGATAATGAAGAACGGCCAGTAGCAACAACAGATCAACCTTTTATAACAAAAGGGGACTTTGCCGTTTTAAGATGCAATGCTGTAACTAAATTTGGAGCGTTTTTGGATTGGGGCTTGGTCAAGGAATTGTTCTGTCCATTTAAGGAGCAGGCCTTTAAGATGAAAAAAGGGGGCTGGTACTTGGTGTATTGTTACCTTGATGAAGAAACAGATAGGTTAGTGGCCTCAAGTAAAACCAATCACTTTTTGGACAACACAAATTTAGAAGTCGCTCAATTTGATGAGGTGGACTTAATTGTATCTCATCCTTCAGAAATGGGTATGAACGTCATCGTTAATAAAAAGCATTTAGGCTTAGTATTCAAAGACGATATCTACAAGGATATCAGTGTTGGAGACCAACTAAAGGGTATTGTTAAAAAAGTACGACCAGATAACAAGTTGGATATTTCCTTATCCCAAATAGGTTATAGAAACATTGAGCCTAATGCCGAATTTATTTTAAACGAACTACAAGACAATAGTGGTTTTATACCATTGCACGATAAGTCATCACCGGAAGATATTAAAACCCAACTGCAAATGAGTAAAAAGAGCTTTAAAAAAGCTATTGGCTCATTGTATAAAGAACGGCAAATTGAGATTAAAGATGATGGTATTTATCTAAAGTAATTACTGCAATTCTTTTTCAGAATTTACAATACCTATGACCCAGTTTTGAGCTGATTCTAAATCTTTAAAGATTTCTCTATTGAAGTTGAAAAATTGATTCTCAATTTCAAAAATCCCCTTTCCAAACAGCGTGTTGCATACCACGGCATAGGCTTTTAAATTTGGAAAACTCTTGTTGAAACTTGTGGCGTCGGTTAAATTTATTGAATAATTATTTTTGCGATGTGCAATAAAGCCAAAAGGGCGATCTTCAAAAATTGATGTTATTAAAGTCCTTGATTCGGAAAAATTATCAAAAGTAATGTGTACTCCTTCATTAAATTCTGCAACCACAAAGTCCTCATAAAAATAGAGTTTGCCCATTTTCATTTCATATTCCATGAGCATATTAAAAGAAGATACGTCAATTTTCATTTTTCTTTTTCAATTTAAGGGCTGCAAAAATAATGCGTAACTATAGTTTTTTAGTTACGTTTTTAATGTTTAACAATTTTAACAAGTTAATATGTGAAAATCACGTATTACATTGCAGTATTCTTAATAAAGCAAGAGAAAGTTTATATCTTATATTAATGTTTTAAAATCAAAACGTTAAGTGTTTTTTTAAACTATGCTGTTGTATTTTAAATATTGATTGTATTTAATGAGGTTTGGTGTGTGTATGTAGTGGTAAATACAATTTTAGCGTCAATTTTTAAAAGCCTAGAAAAAACCATTATTATCTGTATTTTTACACTGTTAAAATTAACACCTATGAGTAAAATTCAATGGGTTACTGTAAAGACCTATGAAGACATCACCTATCAAAAATGTGATGGTGTAGCACGTATAGCTTTTAACCGTCCAGACGTTCGGAATGCCTTTAGACCAAAAACGACAAGTGAGCTTTATGATGCGTTTTATGATGCCAATGAAGATGTAAATATTGGAGTTGTACTATTAAGTGCTGAAGGGCCATCGACTAAAGATGGGATTTGGAGTTTTTGCTCTGGTGGTGACCAAAAAGCAAGAGGGCACCAAGGGTATGTTGGGGATGATGGTTATCATCGCTTAAATATTTTAGAGGTACAACGCCTAATTCGTTTTATGCCTAAGGCTGTTATTGCAGTAGTACCAGGTTGGGCAGTCGGTGGTGGACATAGTTTACATGTGGTTTGTGATTTAACATTGGCCAGTAAGGAGCATGCTATTTTTAAGCAGACAGATGCAGATGTCACTAGTTTTGATGGAGGTTATGGCTCTGCTTATTTGGCAAAAATGGTCGGTCAGAAAAAAGCACGGGAAATTTTCTTTTTAGGAAGAAACTATTCAGCTCAGGAAGCTTATGAAATGGGTATGGTGAATGCCGTTATTCCACATAATGATTTAGAAAATACAGCTTTTGAGTGGGCACAAGAAATCTTAGCTAAATCACCAACCTCAATAAAGATGTTGAAGTTTGCCATGAATTTAACGGATGATGGCATGGTTGGTCAACAAGTATTTGCTGGCGAAGCGACTCGATTAGCATATATGACAGATGAGGCAAAAGAAGGACGAGATGCTTTTCTAGAAAAAAGAAAACCTAACTTTCCAAAAAAGTGGATTCCATAAACTAAGCTTAACTTAATGAAAAAAATAAAACCGTGGCTCTCGGCCATGCGCTTAAGAACCTTACCACTTTCAGTTTCAGGAATAATTATTGGAACCTGTTTAGCAGCATACAACGGTAGATTTAATATATGGGTTTTAATATTAGCTATTATAACAACAGTAAGCTTACAGATACTATCTAACCTAGCTAACGATTATGGTGATGGTGTTAGAGGTACCGATAATGATGATAGGCAAGGACCTAAGCGGGCCATTCAAAGTGGTGAGCTGACACCAGAAGAAGTGTTTGAAGGTATAAAGAAGAACATCTTAGTGGTTATATTTTCCACTCTGGCTTTAATTTATGCCGCTTTTGGGCACACCAATTTTCAATATGTTTTATTGTTTGTGTTTTTGGGCGGACTATGTGTTTATGCGGCTTTAAACTATACGATGGGTGATTCTCCTTATGGCTATAGAGCATTAGGTGATATTTTTGTGTTTATCTTTTTTGGTGGAGTTTCGGTTTTGGGTACTTATTTGCTGAATGTAAGAACGATTGACCATATTGTCTATTTGCCTGCAACAGCTTTGGGACTTTTAAGTGTTGGTGTTTTGAACCTCAATAATATGAGAGACATTCAATCTGATGAAAAAGCAGGAAAGATAACGTTTGCCGTAAAATTAGGATTGAAATGGGCAAAGCGCTACCACTATTTTCTAATTGTAAGTGGAATGATAATTGGGCTCTTGTTCAGTATTTTATATTATGTTGAGCCGTATAACTTTATATTTTTATTGAGTTATATACCACTTTGTATTCATATAAAGAAAATTTACAACGCTGAAAAACCACAAGATTTCGATAGTCAACTTAAGATTTTGGCATTGACCACATTTTTATTTTCTATTTTGTTAGGTGTCGGTTATTTATTGCGTTAGGGTTTTTCTCTTGAGTCTAGCCATTCTTCTCGTAATTGACTAGAGGTTTTACCTGTTCCGTCATGTTTCCAACCAGGTGGTTTAAACAAATAATTAATACGTTCTAAAACACTTTTACGTCCACTGAACCCATCTTTAAACATCAGCCACCATTCTACGAATGCAATTTTTACAGGATTGTATGTGTCAATATTTTTAACAAGACCGTAGTTTAAGGGTATTGATTTTAATTCGGGTTGAAAGGTGCCAAAGAGTTTATCCCATATAATAAGTATCCCTGCATGGTTTCGGTCAAGGTAAATAGGATTACTTCCATGATGTACACGATGATGTGATGGTGTATTAAAAACGGCTTCAAACCATTTCGGCATTTTGTCAATGGTTTCTGTGTGTATCCAAAACTGGTATAAAAGACTAATGGACATCTGTAGTAGTATCATTCCAGGATGAAACCCTAATACAGGCAGCCATAACCAAAAAATAAAAGTATAGAAACCACCAGACCATGTTTGTCTTAACGCTGTACTAAGGTTATAGTGTTGAGACGAATGGTGCACTACATGAGAAGCCCAAAATAACCGACATTGGTGAGATATACGATGAAACCAATAGTACGAAAAATCATCTAAGAAAAACAACAACAGAAAGCCCCATGGGTTTATGGGGATTGTAAATAGTCTAAAATTATCATAAACAAAAAAGAAGACTAATAACACCAAAGCTTTGCTAAAGATGCCCAAGAAAACATTTCCTAAGCCCATTGAGATAGAGGCAAAGGTGTCATTGGTGGTATAGGTCGTTTTATTCTGTTTTAGAGTCACATAAAACTCTAATAACATGGCTAAAATAAAGACCGGAATTGCATAGAGAATAATGTTTGGAAAATCGGGCATTTTACTTCGCTAACAAGGGTTCAAAATACGAAATAATTAACTAGTTTTGAAATTCTGTTATGAAGGCATCCTATAGCAAGTACAATCTTTTGTTTAAACGTCCGAGTGGAACGTCTAGAGGTATAATGACCACGAAAGAGACATGGTTCATTAGATTAAAAAAAGACGGAAAAACTGGCATTGGTGAATGTGGGATTTTAAGAGGTCTATCAGTCGATGATAGATCAGATTATGAGGATAAATTAAAATGGGCCTGTGATAATATAAACCTTGGTTTGGAGGCATTGCTAGATAAACTTATTGAATTTCCAAGTATTCAATTCGGCTTAGAGACGGCTTTTAAGTCTTTAGAAAGTGAAAATCCATTTGAATTATTTCCATCAACATTTACAGAAAGTAAGGCAAGTATTCCTATCAATGGATTGATTTGGATGGGAGAAGAAGATTTTATGCGTCAGCAGATTATTGAAAAAATCGATGCAGGGTTTAATTGCATAAAACTTAAGATTGGCGCTATTGACTTTGAGACAGAGCTCAATATTCTAAAATCCATTAGAAAAGAGTTTTCAGTATCTGATATTGAGTTGAGAGTCGATGCCAATGGTGCTTTTAAACCTAAAGAAGCATTAGAAAAATTAAAGAAACTGTCAGAATTTCAATTGCATTCTATAGAACAACCTATAAAACCAGGTCAATTAAATGATATGGCTGAGTTGTGTAGTGTTACCCCTTTGCCAATAGCTTTAGATGAAGAATTGATCGGGGTATTTCATAAAGAAGACAAGAAAAAGGTTTTAAATACTATTAAGCCTCAATATATTATTTTGAAGCCAAGTTTGGTTGGAGGCATGTCTGGAAGTAAAGAATGGATTAATTTGGCAAAAGAAAACACTATTAAATGGTGGATTACAAGTGCTTTGGAAAGTAATGTGGGTCTAAACGCTATTGCGCAATGGACTTTTACTTTAGATAATACAATGCCACAGGGCCTAGGCACAGGGAGTTTATTTACCAATAATTTTGATGCCCCATTAGAAGTAAAAAATGGTAATTTGCATTACAATAAAACATTAGATTGGAATTTTAATTTAGAGATATGAATTACATACAACAGGCATACAAGGGCCATACGGAATTTTGGAGGTATTTAATTGGTGCACTTATTTCCTTTGTTGGGATAATAATTTTTTCTGTACCACATGGTGTGGCAGTTGCTTTCAAAAGATTCAATAACGAGTTGGACTTGAATCGCCTTAGTGACACTAATTATTTATTGTCTCTTTTTGAACCCAATATCAATTTAGTCTATCTATTACTACCATTTGCTGGGGGATTACTCTTTTTATTATTGGCAGTTAAATTTTTACATAAACAGAGTTTTACAAGTTTAACCACAGCCCGCGAGAAAATCGATTGGAAGCGTTTCTGGTCCATGTTCTTTGTCTGGGGGATACTATCTTCAAGTTTAGTGCTTATCGATTACTTTGCAAATCCAGAGAGTTATGTGCTTAATTTTAAATTGAACAAGTTCCTAATTCTTGCTGTTATTGCTATTGTTTTAGTGCCGCTTCAGACAAGTTTCGAAGAATATGCTTTTCGAGGCTATTTAATGCAGGGAATTGGTATAGTAGCAAAAAATAAATGGGTACCGTTATTAATCACTTCTTTTGGGTTTGGATTGCTTCATATTTCAAATCCTGAAATTGAAAAGCTAGGCTATATTCTTTTAGTTTATTATATAGGAACAGGTTTATTTTTAGCCATTATGACGCTAATGGATGATGGATTGGAATTAGCTCTTGGGTTTCACGCAGCCAATAATTTGTTTACAGCGCTGTTAGTAACCGCTGATTGGACAGCCTTTCAGACACATTCAATTTTAAAAGATACGTCTGACCCAGAAGTTGCAGGTTTCTTTGATGTATTTTTCCCAGTATTTGTATTATTTCCAATTATTTTGTTCATTTTAGGAAAGATTTATGGCTGGAAAAACTGGAAAGAAAAGCTATTTGGAAAAGTTGAAGAGCCACCAAAAGAAGATTATAAAATCATTGAATAGATGACACCAACATTCGATAAAGTTCATAACCGATTTAAGTTTAACGGCCACCATTTTAGTCATTCAGAATTAAAAGAAGTCGCTTATAGCCTTATAAAGGAAGGGGAGCTTTACGAAAAAAAGATTGGCAACTTTTTAATCCATTGGTTAGATGCCAATGATTTTATCTATGTCAATACCTCTGGCTCAACAGGCCATCCAAAACAGATACGTTTAAAAAAGCAGTCCATGGTAAATTCCGCTTTGGCAACTGGTGATTATTTTGGCTTACAGCCCGGTGATTCAGCTTTACATTGTTTACCGAGTCATTTTATTGCCGGTAAAATGATGTTGGTCAGGGCTATGATTTTAGGTTTAGAAGTGGACACTGTAGAACCTTCATTGCAGCTTACATTCGATCACGATAATTCTTATGATTTTTGTGCTGTTGTACCGGCACAGCTATCTTCAATAATAGAACACAGCCGAAAATTTAAGACTATAATTGTCGGTGGTGCTAAGATCCATCCAGAATTAAAGAAAAAAATCGCATCAGCACCTTCGCAGTTTTTTGAGACTTTCGGAATGACAGAAACCGTAACCCATGTTGCCGTTAAACAATTAAAATCATCGATAAGAGAGGGTTCAGATTTTTTTAAAGCTATGTCTAATGTTAGCTTTAAGACTGATGACAGAAATTGTCTGATTATTTCTGCAAAACGACTTTTAAAAGAACCGCTTATTACCAACGATATAGTAGACTTAAAATCTGAGACAGAATTCAAATGGATTGGACGCTACGACCATGTGGTCAACTCAGGGGGCATAAAATTATTTCCAGAACAAATTGAAGAAAAATTAGAGCCGATTATGCCCGGGCGTTTTATTGTTGCCTCAGAACCCCACACGGAACTTGGTGAACAATTGATTTTAATTGTAGAACATTCATCTGATTCTATTGCGTCCATTCAGTCTAAAATAAAGCAGTTAAAATCATTGGATGACTACGAAACCCCAAAGAAAATCTATGCACTAGACGCATTTAAGTTTACCAAGAACGGAAAATTACAGCGTAAAAAAACCATTTTAGAAGCTTTAAGTTAGTTCACTAAGCCAAAGTACCTCTTCACTCATTACCACTTTTTATTGGTTGATGTAGTATATAGTTTTATGTAAACTTTAAATGCTAAACCAATGAAAACGCTGTTCACTTTTTTACTTATAATGTCGATGACATTTGTAAGTTCCTCTCAAGAATTAAATATTCAAACGGAGTCTGTAACCATTGATAACCTTTTAACCTTCGTTATTGATTATACAAAAGCCCCTGCAGACTCTATTCAGAATAAAAACACCACTTTTTTAATTGAAACCTATTCAGAAAGCTTCACTACTGAAGACAAGGTGATATTAAAGCAAGCCTTAAAGTTATTCTCAAAAAGATCAGGAGAAGATGATGTATTAAGTGTGGCTATGTATTCTGCTTTAAACGGTATTGCAGTGAATATGGCTGAAACAAAGGATTTAAAAAAGATATTGTATGCCATTGAAAACCCAAAGTCTAGCATCAAAACATTTGAAGATGATGGGATTGAAACCGCCTATGCCTTTACTAAAGAAAACTTTATAGAGGATGCAGAGAATACGGTAGTGATGATTAGAATTCCAAACCGAAACTCCAATTCAGTAGTAAATACTTCAAGTTTAAATGCCAAGCAATCTAAAAAGAAGGGGAATAATGCTGTGGTATTAACTGCTATAGCCCTTTTACCAGAAATTATTGCAGTCATTAAAAATTAATAATCTTCAAATTATATATTATGAAAAATCTATTACAAATTTTAGTCCTCCTATGTTGTACTCAATTAGGAGCCCAAGAAAAAACAATTAATGGAATTGTAACTTCAGCAAGTGATAATTTACCATTACCAGGGGTCAACATTATGATAAAAGGAACTTCTAATGGCGTCCAATCTGATTTTGATGGTAATTATGAAATCAAGGTGAAAACTGGGAATATACTCGTTTTTACTTACATCGGATTTACAACCGAAGAAATTAAAGTGGGAAAATCAAACACTATAAATGTCGCAATGCAAGAAGACTCAGCAGCTTTAGATGAGGTTGTTATAAGAGGGTATTCTACAATCAACAGTAGAAAAATAAAAACAAATATAGCTAGCAAAGTATATGGTAGTAGAGCGTCAAATTCAAACTACAAGCAAGCCTTGTCAGGTCAAATTTCAGGTGTAAGGGTTAAAACAAAAAAAGAATCAGTAAATGGCAATAGCCCATTATTTGTTGTTGATGGAGAAGTAGTACCTCGATACGAGTTCGATGCACTTTCTGTAGATAAAATAAAGCACATAGAAATTTTAAATGCTTTACAAGGCAGGGCAGTTTATGACTATGATGGCACTAAAGGAGTCATTTCAGTTAGAACAAAGGGTAAAAAGAATGTTACTGATATGTCCTTGATTTCAGATTTTTTAAACGAATCCTATAGCCAAATCACAGAAAATCCTTTTAAGGAACCGCGATTATCTCCGTTATCTACGTTTTCAATTGATGTAGATAAAGCGGCTTACAGTAATATAAGACGTATGATTAACAATGGGCAAACTGTAGCAAAGGATGCTGTAAAAATTGAAGAAATGGTTAATTACTTTAACTATGACTATCCGCAGCCGACAGATGAGCATCCGTTTTCTATCAACTCAGAGTTGATTGCAACACCATGGAATCAAGATAGTAAATTGGTTAGAATAGGCATACAAGGAAAGCAGTATAAAAATGAAGAGCTTCCAGCAAGTAACCTTACATTTTTAATAGATGTTTCGGGTTCTATGGATTCACCAAACAAATTAGGATTGCTAAAATCGGCATTTAAGTTATTGGTCAATCAATTGAGAGCAAAAGATAAAATCAGTATTGTGGTTTATGCAGGCGCAGCAGGTGTTGTGTTAGAGCCAACATCAGGAAATAACAAAGAAAAGATTCTGGAAGCATTAAACAATCTGAGAGCAGGTGGGTCAACAGCTGGCGGAGCAGGAATTACCTTGGCCTATGAATTAGCTGAAAAGAACTTTAAGAAAAATGGGAACAATCGTGTGATATTGGCAACAGATGGTGATTTTAATGTTGGAGCTTCGAGCGATTCGGATATGCAACAGCTTATAGAAGAAAAGCGTAAATCTGGTGTCTTCTTATCTGTTTTAGGATTTGGATATGGTAATTATAAGGATTCAAAATTAGAGACCCTAGCGGATAAGGGTAATGGTAACCATGCGTATATCGATACTATGCAAGAAGCCCAGAAGGTATTCGGAAAAGAATTCGGAGGTACACTTTTTACTATTGCTAAAGATGTGAAAATTCAACTTGAGTTTAACCCTAAGAAAGTTCAGGCTTATAGACTCATCGGTTATGAAAACAGATTATTGGCAGATGCGGATTTCACTGACGACACCAAAGATGCTGGCGAATTAGGTAGTGGGCATACAGTAACGGCTTTGTATGAAATTATTCCGCATGGTGTCGAAAGCTCTTATGTAAAAAAGGTCAATGACTTAAAATATACAACACATACAACTTCTGATTCTAATGAACTATTTACTGTGAGGTTTAGATATAAAAAACCAGATGAGGATAAGAGTATTGAAATGGTTCATATACAGAACGATGTAGATATTGAAGCATCAGAAGATACTAATTTTGCAGCGGCTGTTGCTCTTTTCGGAATGCAATTAAGACAGTCTCAATATGATAATGAATCAGATCTGGATTTGGTGCTTGAGCTTGCCGAAAAAGGTAAGGGAAAAGATGAAGATGGCTATCGTTCAGAGTTTATTAGATTGGTTAAAAGCTATGAGAGCTTGAGGTAATTGCCTAAATCAAAAAACCCCAATACTTTTGCATCGGGGTTTTTAATCTATATAAACTAAAAGTTATTAGTTGCCTTCAGAAAGATTTTTCATTTCTTGTTCAACCATTTCATAGAATTGGTCAATTTTAGGAAGTACAACGATTCTTGTACGTCTGTTTTTTGCTCTATTTGCAGCATTATCATTTTCTACAAGTGGTACATGATAGCTACGACCTGCAGCGATCAATTGCTGTGGATTTACTTCTAAGTCTTCTAATACTCTAACCACAGAAGTAGCACGCTTAACACTTAAATCCCAGTTGTCTAATAACGGAGGCTTGTTATATGGTACATTGTCCGTGTGTGCCTCGACCATAGCTTCAAAATTTGGCTTGCTGTTGATGACTTTTGCAACTTTACCTAAAATCTCCTTAGCTCTAGACGTTACAGTATAGCTTCCACTCTGGAACAATAATTTATCAGCAATAGAAATAAATACAACCCCTTTTTCAACATTAATTTCAATATCTGGGTCGTTGATACCTACTTCTTTTTTCAAGCTGGTAACGATTGCTAAAGTGACGCTATCTTTTCTAGATAAAGCATCTTGTAAACGCGTGATCTTTAAGTCACGTTCTTGAAGACTCTCTAATGACTTTTCTAAGTTAGATGCCCCTTTAGAGGTTAACTCTGTTAAGTCCTGAGAACTTTTTATAAGTGCGTCATTACTTTTTCGTAAATCAGCTAATTGCTCTTTTAATCCGTCTAATCTCGCTTGAGCAGCTGCTTGGTCTGCTAAACAAGAATTTAACTTTACCGTTGCTGTGTTTAATAAATCTTGTGTTTCTTGCTGTTTTGCCTCAAGTTCTGCGTATTTCTTTTGAGAAACGCAAGATGCTAGTAGCACCATTGAGCAAACACCTAATAACATTATTCTTTTCATAATTGAGTTTTATAATTAATAAGTTTAAATAACGACACAAAATTATCGAAAAGAATGACGCCTTCTTCATGGATTAACAAAAATTTTAACAGTTTTATAAACAATTAAAAATGACGCTGTTGCTTTATAAAATATGACCAGACAATTGAATTTGTCTTGTAGTACCCATAACGCTTTGGTACTGATTTTCGTTGTTTTAAAATTCTAGATAAAGACCCGTAAAAAGAAAGATGTGCTTTGACAATTGCCCAAAAGTGAAGCGGTTTTCCTTGTATTAAAAACCGAAAGGCGGCAATGCCGTCGAGTTTCATGCGCCAAACTGTTCTAAAGAAGACGTTTCTATCTGTGTTTTTTACGAGTGTAATGAGACTGTTTCTAAAATTTAGATAGGTTTTTTTAGAACTAGAACTTTTCAACGTAGCACCACCAACATGAAAAACTGTCGATTGTTCTACATACTTAGCAACATGTCCTTGATTAAAGGCTCGCCAGCATAAATCAATTTCTTCCATGTGGGCAAAATAAGATGCGTCAAACCCATTTAAACCTTCAAAGGCTGACTTTCTGATAAAAAAGCAAGCTCCAGAAGCCCAAAAAATAGGTATGGTATCATTGTATTGACCCGTATCTTTTTCAATAGTTTCGAATATGCGACCTCGACAAAACGGATAACCGTATTTATCGATAAAACCACCTGCAGCCCCAGCATATTCAAAAAAGGATCTGTTGTTATAGTCCAATATTTTAGGCTGAATAATTACTGTTTCAGAATCGGAATTAAAAGTATTAATAATCGGTTGAAGCCAATTAGGTGTTACTTCAATATCACTATTTAGCAAACAATAAATAGATTCGTCAACATGCTTTAAAGCATCATTGTAGCCTTTGGCGTAACCCTCATTAGTGCTGTTTTGTATAATTTTTATTTCGGGATAATTTGAGGTAATGAAATCCACAGAATCATCAGTCGATGCATTATCGGCAATATATATAGTAGCACCTTCAGAATATTGAGTAACCGAAGGCAAAAAGGTTTCGAGCAGATCCTTACCGTTCCAATTTAGTATGACTATGGCAATATCCTTAATGCTTAACATTTTCGATTCTTATAATTTGGAATGTCCCTGAGAAAATCATACTTAGATTCGGAAAAATTCATTTGACAATAATAGTGGTTAATACCATTAGTCACCATTAAAAATTCCGCATTTAGGGTCATATTATATTGTGCTATTTGGTCAAAAGTATTCTGATTTATAGTAATAGAAGGTGCTTTGCATTCTACAATTAAAAAAATACTGCCATTGGGGTTAAAAATGACAATATCGTATCTTTTTTTTAAACCATTCAGTTCGAGTTCTTTCTCAACATTAATCAAGGATTTTGGATATCCCTTATCATTCATAAGATAGTGCAAACAATGTTGGCGCACCCATTCTTCGGGTTGTAAAACCACAAATTTTTTACGAATAACATCAAAAATAGAAATGTTATTTTCATTACTTTTGAAACGGTAGTCGAACTTTGGAAAATTAAGATCTTGCACATCGCAAAATTATGATTTTAACGGCACTTCAAGTAGTTTACAATTCAATTTTTTGGAAGAAGCAAAACAAATAGTTACAGACATTCAAAAAGGTAATGTCAGCCCTATCTACTTTTTAATGGGTGAAGAGGCTTATTATATTGATAAAATATCTGATTTTATTGAAGAATCTATTTTGGACGAAGCTGAAAAGGGCTTTAACCAAATGGTGTTATACGGCCGAGATGTTTCAATTGATGATATTGTAAGTAATGCAAAGCGCTACCCGATGATGGCAGAGCGGCAGGTGGTCATTGTAAAGGAGGCGCAAGACTTAAGCCGCACTATTGAAAAATTAGTCGATTACGTTAATAACCCGCAGCCAACTACGGTTTTGGTACTGAACTACAAATACAAAAAGCTGGATAAACGGAAGGGCTTGTACAAAGCCTTGAAGAAGAATTCCGTAGTGTTTGAAAGTAAAAAATTGTACGAAAATCAGGTTGCAGATTGGATACGGCGTGTGCTTTCTGGTCAGAACTATAGTATTTCGCCAAAAGCAGCACAAATGCTGGTTGAATTTTTAGGTAATGATTTGGGCAAAATAGATAACGAGTTGAGTAAACTGAAAATCATTTTACCTAAAGGTACTCAAATCACACCAGAGCATATTGAAGAAAATATTGGCATCAGTAAAGACTTCAATAATTTCGAATTACGAAAGGCTGTAGGCGAAAGAGATACGTTAAAGGCTTTTAGAATTGTAAAGTATTTTGCCGATAATCCTAAAGACAACCCAATGGTTGTGACGGTTTCACTCTTGTTCAATTTCTTTTCTCAGTTGTTGCATGTACACGGTTTAAACGATAAATCGCCAAGAAGTGTGGCTTCTGCCATTAAGGTAAATCCTTATTTTGTCAATGAATACTTGACTGCAGCAAGAAATTATCCGATGAAAAAAGTGAGTGCTATAGTAACATCTCTGAGATCTTTTGATGTTAAAAGTAAAGGGGTTGGTGCAAATGCAGTTCCACAGGGAGATTTACTAAAGGAGCTTTTGGTTCAGATTTTTAATTAGAAATTGTGTCGGGGGTATTTTCACTCGATTCCTCTACAACAATTTTATCTTTTTTATAGATAGGAACAAGGTAAGAAATAGTATACCCAAATCCAGCACCCACAATACCACTATCATAAGTTCTATTAAAGCCAGGAATATACAGATTTTCATAACCAGATGGTGGGTCGTCACTGATTCTACCTTTAAGCTGCAGGTTTAGTCCCATATAAAGATTCGGCAGCACTTCGGCTTTAATTCCTAAAATGAGTTCACCCCAAAGAGCAGTGAGACCATCTGAGGTTTCGCCGTCATTTACGGTCACTTGTTCATTCCAATATTGGTTGTTAATGTTATAGATTTCGTAACTGTTTAACGTTTGGCTAAATGTACTGGCACCAAGCCTAAAACCAGCATAAATCATGTTTTCCATATCTAACCAATTCCGGTATAGATTATAATCAACACCAGCTTTAAAATAACTCCCTTTAGCCGTAACATTAAGGGCATCATCCGAAACCGTCCGTTCTTCAGTTCCCAGTTCACCAGCCAGATACCAGCGTTGTGTCAATCGGTAGTCCCCATTAATCTCAAAACCAGAGTAGTTATCGTCAATAAATGAGCGTGCTAATTTGCTGATATCACCACCTAAGCGTAAACCATACCGCTGTTTATACACCAAAGTATCCACCTCGGTAGAATCGACTTGTGCCATTGACAAGGATCCGGTGAGGAATAAACAGCTACTAATGAAAAATAAAAACGTGTACTTCATTTTCGTTTTCTACGGTTTGTGTTTCGATAATTGCTGGGGATAAATTTACAGAAGATGTCCAGTTATCCTCATCTTGAATAATTTGAACACTTAGCTCAGTAAAAATACTTTTGAACCCACAAGCTCTTGAAACATATTCAAATTGCGGAACATAAGAAATTTCTAAAATATCGATATTTGAATCTGTCTCGGGGTTTTCATCAAGTCTTAAGTTGGTGTCTCTTTCAATTATAAATCTTGTCGTTATTGGTTGACCCTCAGTGCCTATATTTAATGGTAAAGAAGCAGCGTTGACATTACTGTTATTTACAATAAATACGTTTGGGTCAACTTCTGTTTCGGAATCTTCGGGATCATACAAGCCTTCTCCATAAATTGTTAATCGCGTTACACTTTTTAAAGTTTCAGGGTCAGCATCGTCGTAAAACTCAATAAAAAGTCTTGGCGTAGTAGGAGTGCCTTCTGCACAGATATCGTCGCGTTCGCAACTTAGAAGAACCAATGTGCACAATAATAAAATAGATTTAAATATTTTCAATTTATAATTTGGGTTATCGTTTTTCCAAAAGTACAACATTTTCCACGTGATGAGTTTGCGGAAACATGTCGACGGCTTGTGTCTTTATTATTTTATAATCCTCCTTCATTAATGCCAAATCACGTGCTTGTGTGGCACTATTGCAACTCACGTAAACCACTCTTTTTGGAGCAATTTTTAAAATTTGTGCAACTACATCCTTATGCATTCCGTCTCTTGGCGGATCTGTGATAATAACATCAGGTTGACCATTTTCAGCTATAAAACTATCATTAAAAACAGACTTCATATCGCCAACGTAAAAGTCAACGTTATCTATGCCATTAAATTGTGCATTAGCTTTGGCTGCTTTTATGGCATCTGGTAAAGCTTCAACGCCTACAACATGCTTGGCTTCTTTGGCCACAAATTGCGCAATCGTCCCAGTACCTGTATAGAGGTCATACACCAGTTCCTTACCCGTTAATCCTGCAAAATCCCTAGTGATTTTATAAAGTTCGTAGGCTTGGTCGGAGTTGGTTTGGTAAAAAGACTTGGCGTTAATCTTAAACTTTAAGCCTTCCATGTCTTCAAAAATGTGATCTCTACCAGAAAAGCAAATCACCTCTTGGTCATAGATGGTGTCATTACCCTTTTGGTTAACGACATAAAGTAGTGACGTAATTTCAGGAAACGTTTCTTTAATATGGTTTAAAAGTAAATTGCGTTGTGCGTCATCGTCCTTATAAAACTGAACCAATACCATTATTTCGCCGATACTCGAGGTGCGAATCATAAGTGTTCTCAATAAACCTGACTGTTGTCGTGTATTAAAAAACTCAAGATTATTATTAATGGCAAAAACACGAATTTCGTTTCTTATAGCGTTGGATGGGTCTTCTTGTAGCCAGCATTTGTTGATATTTAGAATTTTGTCCCACATGCCAGGGATGTGAAACCCTAAAGCATTTCTATCACCTAAATCCTCATCTGAAGCAATTTCTTCTGGGGTTAGCCAACGACTATCACTAAAACTAAATTCCATTTTATTTCGATAGAAATACTGCTTTTTAGACCCTAAAATTGGAGACACCTCAGGTAATTCTAAATGACCCAATCGTCTTAGGTTATTCTCAACTTCTTTCTGCTTGTATTCAAGTTGAAATTGATAATCCATGGATTGCCACTTACAACCCCCACAGGTTCCAAAATGTTCGCATTTGGGTTCTGTTCTTTTATCTGAAAGTTTATGGAATGCAATGGCTTTGCCTTCAAAATAAGATTTACGCTTTTTGTGGGTCTGTATATCGACTACATCACCTGGAATGGCATTATTTAAAAAAATAACACGTCCATCATCAGCTTTGGCAATAGATTTTCCTTTTGCTCCTGCATCAACTACTTCAATATTGGTAAAAACTTTTCTTTTGGATTTTCTTCGAGACATGGCGCAAAAATAAGAATCACCTTAAATAAAATGGTATCTTTTGACTAATAAGTAAAATTATATTGAACCTTTTCAAGGTTTTTTCGTCTTTACTACAGAAACCATTTCAATTTTATGCCAAAACCAAGCTGGATATAGATGAAGAATTAATTTGCAGAATACAGTCTGGTGATACTTTGGCATTGAATCAATTAGTGAAACGCTGGCACAAATTATTTTGTAATAAAGCGTTTTGGATGGTTAAGGATAAAGATGCCGCAAGAGATATAGCACAAGACAGTTGGTCAATTATAATTAATAAAATCAATACGCTTAAAGAGCCCAAACGCTTTAAATATTGGGCGTATAGAATAGTTTGTAATAAATCAACGGACTGGCTCCGAATTCAGGCAAAAAATCAAAAACGAACAGTAAGGAATTCTGAAGGAATTGAATGTAAGGATGAAGAATATTCTGAAAATACCGAGCTTAAAAAGACATTGTTAAGTGCTATAGCTAATCTGCCTGAAAACCAGAGAGCCATTTTGAAACTTTTTTACACACAAGACTACAGTTTAAAACAAATAAGTAAACTCTTGAATATTTCAGTCGGTACGGCAAAATCAAGATTGTTTCACGCACGAGAAAAATTGAAAAGAACTTTAAAAAGCAAATATTATGAAAACTAAAATGGAAGACATAGACCAATTAATTAAGGAAACACTAACCGAAGAAGAGGCTAAATTCTATGATTCTTTGGAGGAACAAAATGTTTTTGGGATGCTAGGAGGACTGTATAAAGGAAAAAATGTCTGGCTAACCGTATTGATGCATATAATGACCATGATAGCATTTGGATTGATGATTTACTGTCTCATCCAGACGTTTGATGTCGAAAGCACAAACGACCTTATGCTTTGGATTGCAGGATTTTTTCTTTCACTGATTGTAATGAGCATGCTGAAGGTTTATGCTTGGATGCAGATTCATAGAAATGCCATGATAAGAGAAATAAAAAGACTTGAGCTACAAGTGTCATCATTGAGCAGTAAAATTTCAGAATAGGATTTTAATTGAAATAGAATATTCATTAACTTTACAGCTTCTTAGGGATGATTTCTCTCCCACGCTGCTTTTTCAAGGCTTCACCATGACTTCAAAATGGTACGCAAAATCTTTGAAAGAATAAAGGTGATGAAGGAATGGACATTTTATTCACATTAAAATTTTATTAAAATGGCTGTTTTAGACCAATTAACATCGCAGCAAGCGATAGATTTAGAAAACAAGTATGGTGCACACAATTACCATCCGTTACCTGTAGTTTTGAGCAGGGGAGAAGGTGTGTTTGTATGGGATGTAGAAGGCAAAAAGTACTATGACTTTTTATCTGCCTATTCTGCAGTGAATCAAGGTCATTGTCACCCAAAGATTGTCAATGCTATGACTGAGCAAGCTCAGACTTTGTCATTAACGTCTAGGGCGTTTTATAATGATATGCTTGGTAAATATGAAAAATACGCTTCAGAATATTTTAATTTTGATAAGCTTTTACCAATGAACACAGGTGCTGAAGCTGTGGAAACAGCTTTGAAAATTTGTAGAAAGTGGGCTTACGAAGTTAAAGGTATTGATGAAAATGAAGCTGAGATTATTGTTTGTGAAAATAATTTCCATGGTCGTACCACCACTATTATTTCATTCTCAAATGATCCTGTAGCACGGAAGAATTTTGGACCTTATACAGACGGATTTATAAAAATTGAATACGATAATATTGAAGCCTTAGAAAGTGCTTTAAAAAGTAACGAAAATGTTGCTGGTTTTTTAGTGGAACCGATACAAGGAGAAGCAGGAGTTTATGTGCCAAGTGATGGATATTTATCAAAAGCAAAAGCCTTGTGTGAAAAGTACAATGTACTATTTATTGCAGATGAGGTACAAACAGGCATTGCTCGTACGGGACGACTTTTGGCTACATGCGGAAATTGTTCCTGTTCGGATAAAAATTGTTCAGGTACACCAGACGTTAAGCCAGATATTTTAATTCTTGGTAAGGCTTTATCTGGCGGTGCTTATCCAGTAAGTGCCGTTTTGGCTGATGACCCTGTAATGAACGTTATTAGACCAGGAAACCACGGGAGTACTTTTGGTGGTAATCCCATTGCTGCTGCTGTAGCCATGGCTGCTTTAGAGGTTGTTAGAGATGAGGATTTGGCACAAAAGGCTTATGATTTAGGCGAGCTTTTCCGTTCGGAACTTAACAAATTTATAGAAACGAGTTCTATTGTAAATTTGGTACGCGGAAAAGGTTTGCTAAATGCTATTGTTATCAATGATGACGAAGACAGTGATACAGCATGGAATATTTGTTTGAAATTACGGGATAATGGA
The DNA here is from genome assembly GCF_046720935.1 of Winogradskyella sp. A3E31. Lineage (NCBI taxonomy): Bacteria > Pseudomonadati > Bacteroidota > Flavobacteriia > Flavobacteriales > Flavobacteriaceae > Winogradskyella > Winogradskyella sp. A3E31. Next base: position 56,332 of record NZ_JBHNWH010000003.1, on the reverse strand, counting down.
TTATTGGCTAAACCGACTCACGGAAATATCATTCGTTTTGCACCACCGTTGGTTATGACGAAAGACCAATTATTAGATTGTGTTAGTATAATTACTAAAACGCTTCAAGAATTTGAAGATTAAGGCGCAAGTTCAGTAAACGGAGTAAAAGGCAGATTTCTTAAAATCCAAAAGGCTAAAACCAGTATCAGGATACCTTTTGTTACTAATGGTTTGTGTAACAGGTTCTTAATTGATTTTTTATAATAGGTGTTGGCAATGAAAAGGACCAATTGATAGGAAAGTACAGCAAAAACTAAGACTAAAAGATAATTATGCCGAATTCCTGTTATGATATTGCCGTTTAGTAGATTATGGATGGCGCGTTGACTGCCGCATCCTGGACAATACAACTCAGTAATACTTAAAAAAGGACATTTAGGAAAAAAACCTGTACTAGATGGGTTTATAAAAAAATATAGTGATAGCATTATGAGTAATGCTATCACTATGCCTATATAAAGTATTTTACTTTTAATACTGACCACTGGTTATTGCACCTAAAAAGGCAACACCAAAAATAAGTATATAAATAAGCCATCCCGCTAATGCTAGTACTACTGAAACAATGCCCCAGGTCTTGGCATTTTTTGAGGCGCTTAGCGCTTTGTCGTAATTGCCATCATCGTAAGCACTATTCACTTGTGCAGAATAAACAATACTGACTATTCCTGTTGGCAAACAACATAAAATCGTACTGATTATAGCTAATGCCAAATAACTGTTTGGTCTTTGTGGTTTGGTTTCCATTTTCTAATATGATTAAATTATTGTGCCATCATTTCTTCAAGACGTCGTTGCATTGCCTCTTGATCCTGAATGGTTTCCCAACCAAAATATGATATGTACCAGATAAAGAAAATAACTGTAAGTACACTTAGCACAATACCAATGATTCCCATTATTTTTCCTGCTTTTACATTCCCGAAGCCAGTATAATTTTCAGGGGCTTCCATATAGATTTTAGTAGCTTTATTTCCCATAACTACTGCTACAATTCCGAAAACAAGGCCTGGTAAGCCATAACAGCAACAGCCGATTATTGATAATATTCCCATAACAAGAACAAGAGTTCCATTAGGTATTTGTTGTTTTTCCATGTTTTAGTTGATTTAAGTGATTTTTATGATATAACTGATTACAATAATACTAATATTTAAAATAAATAGCCCTAATAAAATTTTATGACCGTATTTAAACTGAAATATTATGTGAAATATTAAATATGCAAACATTAAGAGTAATGTGTAAATGGCAGGATACATATAGAATGCTTCTATAAATTTCCCTTCAAATATTAAAAATAAAGACCTTTGTGTTCCACACCCAAAGCAATCGATATTAAATGTTTTCTTCCACATGCATGGGAGCATATAGTCTTCAAGTTGTGTGGTCAAAAATTGCATATTACAAAGTTAATGGATTTATTAATGAAACTCTATTTTGAAAAATCCGAAGGGCGAATTTAAAATAGTTAGTTGAACTAATCCCGCTTTTTTAGCGGGATCTTTGGGTTAAAGTCTCGATTGTTAGATATATACTCAAACGGCTAAAATCTTTGCCCTTTAATTAACTACCTCTTATTCTAAATTTTCATCGAGGCTTAGCCTTGAGGATTATCTATAAACTGTCATCCTCGAGTCATCGGGAATCTAAATAAAAGAATTCTATGTCTAGTCAAAAGTTTAAATTGAGGTAGTGTAAAAGAACCAATAGCTTAATTAAATATAGCTTATAAACTTTTATTATTATGTAACTTTGCCTAATGGACAAATCACGCATATTTAGTGTCATATTAATTGTTATAGGTGGAGGGATTGCCATTTATGCACAAGCGGAGGAACATCAAAGCCCTTATATTTTAATTATAGGCATTGTGTTTTTAATGACAGGGATATATCGCATATCACGAAATATTCCGAGCAAGTTTGAAAAAGAGGAAACTGAGGAAGAGCTTAAGGATGATGTTTAAAAAAGGGGATAGGGTTGAGACCATAGATGATGCCATAACTGGCAAGGTTATCTCTGTTGATGGCACTATTATTACTATTGTTGATGTTGACGGCTTTGAATTTGAGTTTCAAGCTAATGAGCTTATCAACCTTGAAGATGCTCCAGCAGTTAATATAGGGTCGCTTGGAGACAAATCGATAGAGGAGATTACTAAAGAAAAAGAATCCAAAAAAAGAAAACCCATACCTGCAGTAAAACCTAAAGAACGTTTGAAACCGATGTTTGAGGTGGATTTACACATCCATAACTTAACAGATTCCACAAGAGGCATGACAAATTTTGAAATGTTGAACCTACAATTAGATACTGCTCGCGGACAATTAGAATTCGCCATACGAAAACGCATCCCTAAACTCGTGTTTATCCATGGAGTTGGGGAAGGTGTGTTGCGACAAGAACTTGATACACTCTTAAGCCGATATAATAACATTACTTTTTACGATGCTGATTTTAAAACCTATGGTTTAGGTGCTACTGAGGTACGGATATTTCAGAATGTAGAACCTTAATCTATGGTTTGGGTAATGGTTTCTGTAGGTTTTGTGTAAGTACCAAAATCTAGAGTTTGAAAACTTGCTATATCTAAACCTAATTGGTCGATAAAAAAGCTTACTGTGACAGATCGCGTATATGAATTGTTGATAAAACCACTATCTGGGAATGATTCAGCAGCATTCGCATCTAAATAACGAGCAGGTACGATACTACCATCAGTAGATTCTTGAAAATCGTTTCGTGGGTTTTCATCCTCATTTTCATCCTCTAAACGTGTTGGAATACCGTCTTCATCATCATCAGTATCTAAATAATCTGGAGTACCGTCGTTATCTGTGTCTAATGGGTTAGTAAACGGATTATTATCACCATCTGCGTCATGGTCCTCAAACCTTGTAGGTACATTATCATTGTCATCATCTTGATCTATATAATCGTAAATACCGTCTCCATCAGAATCCAAAGAACCAGAGACATCTCCATCAGCAGTCACTACAAACCCTTCATCTTCATTTGAGATACCATCATCATCAGAATCTATAAATACTGAAGTAACAATAACCAAGCCACCATTTGCCATATTATCTTCTAGAATTATTAGGTCTGGATCTGGAATAGATTCACAAAAAGTAGGTTCTATGTTATAACTTCGGTAGTTAAATAGCGTTGAGGTTTCATTAATTGTTAACTCTCTAACTGCTGGGCTCACTTCTGGATTAAAAATAGTTTCGTTACCACTTCTAGGAAACAGTAAGCTCAGGGATTCATTAGGGTCAGTCCTTGTATCATACACCAAATAATTCTCAGTATTATTATCACACAAACTTAGTTCCTTATCAAATTCAAGTTCAACCGTAATAATATCGCCATCATCACAGGTAGCAAGTAAAAGAGAAATAAGTAGTAGAAAAAGGACTTGACGCATGTTAAACTATTTAGCACAAAAATAACCGATTTGTAAATTTATAACGATGGATATGGAAAATAATTTTATTCCTCTATTTTTGCAAAATGCAAAAGGTATATTTAGATAATGCAGCAACGACTGCACTACGTCCAGAAGTCATTAAAAGAATGACTGAAGTTTTACAGAACAACTTCGGAAACCCATCCTCAACACATGGTTTTGGGCGTTCAGCAAAAGCGTTAATTGAGCAATGCAGAAAGAACATTGCCAGCTATTTTAATGTTTCTGCAGCAGAAATCATTTTTACTTCTGGTGGTACGGAAGCTGATAATTTAGTGCTGAGAAGTGCAGTTCGCGATTTAGGAGTAAAACGAATTATTACATCTAAAATTGAGCATCATGCTATCTTACATACTGCTGATCAGCTCAAAAAAGAATATAATATTAAAGTTGATTTTGTGCCTATAAACGCTACAGGTCATTTAGATTATAATCATTTAGAAGAGTTGTTAAAGTCTGACGAAAAGACCTTAGTCAGCCTTATGCACATCAACAATGAAATTGGGACAATTTCAGACATTGAACGCATTGGAAAATTATGTAAAGAGAACAATGCCTTGTTTCATAGTGATATGGTGCAGTCTGTGGGGCATTTTAAACTCGATATGCAAGCCATTAATGTTGATTTCTTTGCAGCAAGTGCGCATAAATTCCACGGGCCAAAAGGTGTAGGGTTTTGTTATATACGAAAAGAGTCTGGTTTAAAACCTTTGATTTTTGGAGGTGAGCAGGAGCGAGGAGTCCGTGCTGGTACCGAATGTACCCATAATATTGTGGGTATGGATGAAGCTCTAAAACTAGCATACCAACATCTTGATGAAGAGAAATTTTATATAAAAGACTTGAAGGCTTATTTTATAGAAAAACTAAAATCAAATCTTGATGATTGCCATTTTAATGGATGCTGTGGCGATATGGAAAAAAGCACCTATACCTTATTGAATGTTTGTTTGCCCATAGAAGAAGGTAAAGCTGCTATGTTGCCATTTCAATTAGATTTAAAGGGGATTGCCTGTTCTAAAGGTAGCGCATGCCAAAGTGGAAGTAATATGCAAAGCCACGTTTTAACTGAGGTATTGGCACCAGAATTGTTGAAAAGACCTTCAGTACGGTTTTCTCTAAGTGTTTTTAACACCAAGGAGGATATTGATTATGTGGTGAAAACTTTATCGGAATTTGTTAATTCCTAATAATTACTTTTCTACTCACTTTTTGAGCGTCATTTAAAGTTAACTTCACGACATAAATGCCAGTGTTGAAATTGGATGTAGATAATCTAAATTCGTTGCTGTGCTCATTAATGCTTACCTCTTGAACGAGACTGCCTTTAGTGTCATAAATTTCTAGTTGAGATAAAAGATCACCGTTAGGGTTGAAAATAGCCAATTCGCTTAGAGAGTCTATTTGAACAATGCCAACAGCATCTTTTTCATAATCTTCGTCTGATAAGCTTGATTGTTGTTTAAAAACGATTTCGAAACGATCTCCATACCATCCTGTTGGCAAATTAATTTCAAAATCACCGTCCTTTAAATTGGTGTACACATTTAATTCTTTATCGTGAAGATAGATCGGAGTACCAGTATCAAAATTCTGGATATCCTCTAGACGAAAATTTATTGACTGATTAGAATTTACATAGAATCCGAAAGGAATAGCTAAATCTTCGTTATAATCTAATGCTTGAATCACCAAATAATCAGTATCGGTCAACCAATAGACATCAGTTGTAACTCCTCCTGGTGTTTTACCTTCCAATCCGTAGTCAAAGCCAGGAGTGGCACTTGGGTGAAAGTTCATCAGTAATTCTCTAGTGTACGTTCCGTCGAAACTTGTAAATAACCTAAAGCGTTTGTATTCGTCTGGAATTATAGGAAAACCATCTTCATTATTTATGTTAGCTCTAAAAAAAGCACTTTCTGAGTCAGACTCTTTGTAATATGCGCGGTGGCTGTTCTTAAATTTCACTGTTCCCGTTGAAAGTGGATCACCTTCAACCATAAAACCTTGTCCGATTGGTAAATAACGATGCACTTGTTTTCCGCTTGTACTGGCACTTCCAGAAACACTTAATGAACCATCAACATTGTAGGAATCAAATGTTGCCGATACAAAAGAAGGGAACAGTCCTAAAGCATCTATAGTAAAAGTGGCATAACCACCTTTGTAATCTGCCATATTATGGGAATTAGATAAAGGATCTTGCTCCCAAAAATAAAGTGTACCTGTAATACTAGCTATATTTTCTATATCATAAATGAACTCAACGGTATCTAAAGCAGATGGATAAGGATTACCAACAAGTGTCCAATCGTATGGTCCAACATCAACTGAAATCTCACCATTGTTAGGCTTTCCTCTAAAATCATAAGTTTGATTTATACTTGGATTGCCTTTCATGGTAAAACCTAAACCTGGAGCAAGTTCTTCAGTTTCACCAAACCGATTCCATACACTATAACCACCTCCACCAATGGCATACGTATATAACCAGCGGTCAGAAATAGTTAACGGAGACGTTGAGCCATTGAGATCACTTGTAAAAAGAGCATCTGTACTTGTAATTAATCCTGTAGATTCGTCTAGTAAATTAGCTCTAAAACTATCATTACCATGTAATAAGGAAGGATTACCAATTGGCGAGCCCCAATAGTTGTACATATATGTATTTGCATCGCTATCTTGTTGTACACTTAAAACACCAAGCCCATTATTTCCGGTTGTACCAGATCCTTGAATGAGCTGAGCATCATTTCTTAAATAAATTTTAGAAGTGGCCTCATTGATATTAACATCATCGTTAACAAAAATAACTTGATCATCAACAAATACATAAGCATTGTTGCGCACAGAAAGTTGAGCGATACATGTATAACTCAATAAAAAGCTAAAAGTGTAGGTAATTATTTTCATGTTTAGGGTAATTTAGGGACTGTAAACATATTTTATAATTTTGAATTTTGCAACAAAAAACAACTTTTTATCTATTTTATTTGCATTTAATCGAATTTTAATCTTTATTTGCTTCACCCAAAACTAAGAATATAACATAACTTTACACTTAACCTACTATGAGAATTTTCCTAAGAATTACTTGTATTACTCTATTTATTAGCACTTTAAATATTTATGCCCAAGTAGGTATTGGCACTACCACACCAGATAATTCCGCGATATTAGATATATCTTCTAGTACTCAAGGCCTTTTAACCCCAAGAATGACAACAATTGAAAGATTGGCTGTCTCTAATCCAGCGAATGGGTTACTGGTATATGATATAGATGAAAGTGCATTTTATTTCTATAGCTCTTCTTCATGGGCTAAATTAAGCACTGGAAGTAGTAGCAATAGTAATGATTATACAGGCTGGGCCGATTATGTGGATGGCACATATACATCCGCCAGCCCTTTATCACTTACTGCAGGTAATAAAATAACATTGCCAAATAGTGCTGCTACTGTGAGAGATTTTCAGAAACCGACAGATATTACAACTTTTTACGATTCAACAACACAAACGATAACGGGAAGAAATGGAGATGGTATTAATATAAACATTATGTTTAAAGCTAGACCTACAACTAATTCTTTAACCAATAGAATTACTGTAGCTATTGATATTGGTGGTGCTGTGGGAGAAATATATACAAGAGATTTCTTACTTTCAAAAGGCCAAAATGTTGAACATTATTATGTAAGTTCTTTTAATGCCTATACTTTAAATACTTGGGAAGCTAATGGTGGTGCCGTCAAAATTTCATCCACTGCTGATGCCGAGATTTATGATATTAGGTATGTAATAACACGAACTCACAAGGCAAGATAATCTTAAAACCTCGCTGACAACCTTACATTGAATACTCTTGGAGTTAAAAAATTAGGAATGGCAAATTGCCGTTGGCTATACACATCTCTAACCCAAGTGTTGGTAATGCTATTTTGGTTGTTAAACATATTATAGATTTCAAAACCAAGACTTAATTCCTTAAGGGCTTGCTTCCATTTGGAGGTATAGGTTTTTTCACTATTAACCAAAACATACGAAATGCCCAAATCAGCTCTGCGATAATCTTTTAATCGAAATTGAAAATTATAAGGGCCTGCATAACTTGGTGAGCCACCGGGAACACCAGTATTGTAAACCAAATTAAGATACATTTTTAGATCTGGAATGTTTGGTACATAATCCTGAAATAGGATGCCAAATTTTAAACGTTGGTCAGTAGGCCTTGCAATATAACCACGGCCATCAATATTTTCTTCGGTTTTTAAGTACCCCAAGCTAAACCAAGATTCGGTACCAGGCACAAATTCACCATTAAGTCGCAAATCCAAACCATAAGCATAAGCTTTTGCATTATTATTTGCTCTATAACGAATACGAACATTCTCTAAAGTGTAAGGATTAACTTCGGAAAGGCCTTTGTAATACACTTCAGAAACCAACTTAAATGGACGCTCCCAAATATCAAAACTGTATTCATTTCCTAATACAACATGAAATGATTTTTGTGCTTTTACATTGGGTTGAACAGTCCCTGAGGAATCTCGTAACTCTCTATAAAACGGCGGTTGATTATAAGCGCCAGCCGCTACTCTAAAAAGCACATCACTTTCCCAGTCTGGTTTAATGGCAAACTGTGCTCTTGGGCTGAATGTTGTTTGCGTAACGCTTTCTATACCTTCTCCACTGACCGTCCAATTGTGTGCTCTTATTCCAATATTATAGAATATCTCGTTATTGCCAATTGCACCTCTTTTACTGTATTGTAAAAATGCTTGTAAACGATCTATTTTAACTTGATTGAATGCTCTAATATTTTCAAAAGCAACTAAAGGCCCTGTAAAAGGTTCTTCAGGCTGAAGGTTAGATTCTCTATCTCTCGGTGGACGAATTGAAAAGCCTGCTGAATCAATAACTTCCCATTCTACCAATCTATCGCGAATATCTTCATGTGTATATTTTATGGACCATTCAACAGTCGCATCATTATCTGTGTCATAATTGCCTCGGTGTTCCGCATTAAAGATAAGGGCGTCCAAATCATTTCGGGCATGTGTCAATTGTGAGCCTATGCCTTCGCTAAATTCAACGTCGCCCAAATCCTCATCACCAATATTGGTATTGACTTCCCCTAACCGATATTGTGCAAAAATGTCGAAATATTCTTGTTCCGTAGTGTGATATGCCGATCCGATAAATTTTAGTGTGGTCTTATCATTCAGAAAATAATTGGCCTTAAATGCCCCAAAATAGGTCTGATATTCATCTTCTTCTTGCCCTTCATAAAAGACCAATAAGGCAATGGGATTTTGCAGTGTTCCGAAATTAGTCTGCCTATTTTCTGGTTGAAATTTGTATTGGTTCAGAGAAATATTACCCAAGAAATTTAAATGGAATTTATCCGAAAAACGATACGTAAGATAGGTTTGTGCATCTGCAAAAACAGGCTCTACATTGCCTTCGGTTTCAAGATTGTTTAGAATTAAACTGTTGTCTCGGTAGCGTAATCCTACTATTCCAGAAAATTTAGAATCCTTAGAAATAGCTTCTGCAGCAATACTACCACCTAAGAGACTTAAATCCGTTCGCACTCCAAAAGCAACAGGATTTCGATAGGTGATGTCTAGTACAGACGATAATTTATCTCCGTATTTTGCTTGAAAGCCACCAGCCGAAAAATCAACGTTTTGCACCAAATCCGTGTTTACAAAACTTAGACCTTCCTGATTACCAGAACGAATTAGGAACGGTCGATAGACTTCAATTTCATTGACGTAAACCAGATTTTCATCAAAATTCCCTCCTCTTACTGAGTATTGTGTACTGAGTTCGTTAGAAATATTAACTCCAGGCAAGGTCTTCAAAATATTCTCAACACCAGGTTGTGCCCCTTTAATAGTCCGTATCATTTCAGGAGAAATGGTGGTTAATCCTTCAACAGATTGTTTGGTATTTGTATTTATGACTACAGTTGCAATTTGCTCTACATTAACTTTTAAAACGGGGTTGAATTCTAAAGGTTGCCCATTTTTTAAATTGAATTTTGCAACCAATGGTCTATGCGATAGATGAGAGAAGGTCACGGTAACCTCAACATCAGAAACTATTTTAAGTTCGTAAAATCCATTTTCATTGGTGATTGTGCCTTTACCGTTATTCGTTGTAATATTTACGTTTGTTATGGGCTGATTGGCTTCGTTAAGTACAACGCCCCTAAGTGTTGCTGATTGCGCATTAGTCAGTGCAGAGACAGATAATAGGCCAATTAGGAATAGAAAATGTAAGGATTTCAAATGGTTGCTTTTTATTTTCTAAAAAAGGTTGCTTCAAATGTAGAACTATTTCCGACATTATCCGTTACTATAATTTTTAAATGGTTTTCCGTATCAGTGACTACACCATCATTAAAATCGTGTACCAATAAATCTGTTTTATAATCGTATTCCATTAAAATCCATTTTCCATTCACAGTTGCCCGATACTTTGAAATTCCAGATAATTCATCATCGATTTTTACTTTGAGATAGCGAAATTTACTTAGCCATTTTTTATCCTGAAAATTAACAGGCCTAATCGTAGGCGCATCGTAGTCACTTGCTAACGAAAACCACCCGAGCCTTTTGGTAAATGCAGTAAGAGTATCTCCTTTTCTAGTGGTATTTATATATCCTGGACGCTTATAATAGCCATATAAATTGGCAATAAAGAGTTTGTCCTTATCGGCTCCTTTGTACTTGCTGATGTCGTAATTGACTCTAAAACTTTTTTTAAACGGAATAACATCTTTATGAACTTTCAAAGTATCCCCGTTATAATCAAAACTTATGGCTGTATCTTCATAAACGGAGTTAGGATAAATAACAACATTTGCATTCAACCCTTCTAAAACAGTGGTGTAGCCTTCTCTAATTATTGTTTGGTTTGTTGAAAAATCCTTTAAAGTATAGAGTGTTTGGGGTTTTCGACCTTCAATATTTATGTTTAACTCTGTGAGATTGTTTTTGAAATCTTTTATTTGGACTTTAAATAGGGAAGAGGTACTGTCTTCAACTCTGACATAACCATTATCAGCAACGTCTTTAATTAGGCTTAAGGGGTTGTTGGGTTCTAAAAATAATTTTTGAACACGAATCTTTTCTGTTTTATAGCGTTCAAAATCTATATATCTATTTAAATGTTGGGTCTCATCAAAACTGAAGCGTTTAAAATCTACTTCAAACTTTTTAGTGCCATTGTAAAATGTTTGGATATTATCCAAGCCATTTCTGTTAGGAGCTAAATCTTGCTTGTCATTAGCAACAACTCCAAAACCAATATCTCCATAAGCTGTTATTGTCTCCACATCGTAAGTTCCATCGTATTTAGGGATTAACCTTAGCTCTGTGGACGCATTTTTACCATTAACATAAGAGCTGTCATTTTTTGGGTATGCGTACAGTTTCGTAATATACGGAGGACTAGTATCTTTAATATCAATTCCGAACAGCATAGGGTTTATAGGGCGCTCGGCATTGTCCCTGATTTCGTAATGTAAATGCGGCCCCCCAGAGCCACCTGTATTCCCAGAAAATGCCACAACTTCTCCTTTTTCAACAAGGAGTTCTTCTGTGCTTGGAAACATTTCTACTTCAAAACTTTCCTTTTCGTACTGGCATTTTTTAATGTAAGCTTCAATTTTTGGTGAGAACTTCTGAAGATGGGCATACACCGTTGTATAACCATTTGGATGCGTAATGTAAAGCGCTTTTCCGTACCCAAAATGTGACACCTTTATTCGACTAACATAGCCTGCGGCAGAAGCATAAATACGCAAACCTTCACGTTGTTGTGTTTTAATATCCAAACCAGAATGAAAATGGTTAGACCTTAATTCGGCAAAGGATCCACCTAAAACAAGGGTAATATCCAGTGGACTCTGAAAATAGTCTTGTGGATATTCCGATTGCGAAACAATGAGTTGAGGCAGTAGAATAAGGAGCAAAAGGTATTTCATAGCAATGGACAATTGAGGCTAAAATATTAAATTGAAGATAATAAGCAAAGGATATAACTGTTGTATTTTCTGTAACGTCTTAAGATTCTATAAATTATGTTTTCAAAAATTTATGACCAAACAATTGTGTTTTTTCAAATGGTATGTTAACTTTGTTTGTATAGTATTGAAATGTTGACATGAGTAAAATTGAAGAAAATGTTGATGCGCTGGAAGTAAAAATCAATAAGATTTTGCATAAGCAGGAAGTTTTAAACCAGACTAATGCAAAACTTTCCGAGCAATTAGAAAAGCAGCAAAAACAAATTCTTCAGTATCAAGAAGAGATTAGTACTTGGTCTGAAAAATATGATACGCTCAAAATTGCAAATTCAATGCTTGGTAGTGACGATAATAAACGAGATACTAAGCTCAAAATAAATACACTCATTAGGGATATTGATCATTGTATTGCTCAACTAGCCGAATAGTGTAAAACGATTTTTTTGAATGGCTGAACAGCTAAAAATAAAACTCTCTATAGCAAATAGGGTGTATCCGTTAACCATAGATCCAAGTCAAGAAGAAGGATTGAGGAAAGCGGCTAAGAATATTGAAGCGATGATTGGCCAATTTGAGCAAAATTATTCCGTAAGGGATAAACAAGATGTACTGGCCATGTGTGCCTTACAGTTTGCGGCTCAAGTAGAACAAAAATCTATAGACAAAGAGTATGTTAATGAAGAAGTTCAAGAAAAACTTCAGAATTTAAACGTACTTTTACAAGAGTATATTTAAACTCGTACGTTCTTTAAAATACATAAGGTTACTGCCTACATTAGTTATATTTTTTGATAAACTCAACGTTAATTCTTTAAAAAGGGTGAGTTGAAGTTGTAAAAGCGTGCTGCTATTCTGAGGAAACTCGGTTTTGGGCAGATTTTTGATCAGCTTGTTAGCCCTAAACTTGTTTTTAAGGAGTTTATACCAGAATCCAAAACTGATGTAGGCTTTTTTTATATACTAAACTAAACGATGACATGGATACTAACATTATATTAATAGGTGTAGGGGGAGTAGTATTAGGATTAATACTGGGCTATTTTATATCAAAATCATTAGCAAAAGGAAACGCATCGAAAATGATAGAGGATGCTAAGAAGGAAGCTAATGTTATCATTAAAGAAGCTAAATCTGAAGGGGAAAGCTTAAGAAAAGAAAAAGAATTAAAAGCAAAGGAAAAATTTATTGAATTAAAGGCAGAGCACGAGAAAGTAATTTTTGCAAGGGACAAAAAAATGTCTGATGCTGAGAAGCGTATTAAAGATAAAGAATCGCAAATCAGTAACGAATTGTCTAAGCTTAAAAAATCGAATACAGCTGTTGAGGAAAAAATTAAGGATTACGACTACAGAGTTCATTTCTTAGAAAAGAAGAAAGAAGAACTCGACAAGGCCCATAAAAGCCAAATAAAACAATTAGAAGTTATTTCAGGGCTTGCAGCCGAAGATGCTAAAGAACAACTTATATCGTCACTAAAGGAAGAGGCGAAAACAGATGCTATGGCTTATGTCCAAGAAACTGTTGAAGAAGCTAAGTTGACGGCACAACAAGAGGCGAAAAAAATCATCATCAATACCATTCAGCGTATAGGCACTGAAGAGGCTATAGATAATTGTGTTTCTGTTTTTAATATAGAATCCGATGATGTTAAAGGGCGAATTATTGGCCGAGAAGGGAGAAATATTAGAGCGATTGAGGCGGCTACAGGAGTAGAAATTATAGTTGACGATACACCAGAGGCTATTATTTTATCGTGCTTTGATTCCGTCCGAAGAGAGATTGCTAGACTATCCTTACACAAACTAGTTACGGATGGTAGAATTCATCCAGCACGTATTGAAGAGGTCGTAAAGAAGACCAAAAAGCAAATTGAACAAGAAATCATAGAAGTTGGTAAACGTACTGTGATTGACCTAGGAATTCATGGCCTACATCCAGAACTGATAAAAATGGTAGGTCGTATGAAGTACCGTTCTTCTTACGGACAGAACTTGTTACAGCATTCACGCGAAGTAGCTAAACTTTGTGGGGTGATGGCAGCCGAGCTTGGATTGAATCCGAAATTAGCTAAACGAGCTGGGTTGTTACACGATATTGGTAAAGTGCCAGATTCTGAAGCTGACGTAGAAACACCACATGCTATTTTAGGTATGAACTGGGCTGAGAAGCATGGTGAAAAACCAGAAGTGTGTAATGCCATTGGTGCTCACCACGATGAAATAGAGATGACCACACTGTTGTCACCAATAATTCAAGTCTGTGATGCGATATCAGGAGCTAGACCAGGAGCACGACGCCAAGTGTTGGATTCCTATATTCAAAGATTGAAAGATTTGGAATCTGTTGCATTCGGGTTTACGGGTGTTAAAAAAGCGTATGCCATACAGGCTGGACGTGAGTTGAGAGTAATCGTTGAAAGTGAAAAAGTATCTGATGACAAGGCTGCTAGTTTATCTTTTGAAATCTCTCAAAAGATTCAAACAGATATGACCTATCCGGGTCAAGTAAAGGTTACTGTAATTAGAGAAACCAGAGCTGTTAATATTGCGAAATAGTAACTTAGTTAAAAGTTAAAAGGAAAATAGATTATTTAGCCAACAGCCAACAGCCAACAGCCAACAGCCAACAGTTATTTCCTAGGATGAAACTCTTTTAAAACTTTACTTAAATGAGAACGGTCAATGTGGGTGTAAATTTCTGTTGTAGTAATACTTTCGTGACCAAGCATCATTTGTATGGCTCTTAAATCGGCACCGTTTTCTAAAAGGTGAGTAGCGAAAGAATGGCGGAACGTATGGGGAGAAATCGTTTTATTAAGGCCAATTTTTTCAGCAAGTTTTTTAATAATGGTAAATATCATCGCCCGAGTTAGCTTATTTCCTTTGTAGTTTAAAAACAAAATATCCTTTGATTCTGTTTGTACTTCAATATGTTTACGAGCATCTCTCCAAATGGATATACACTTTTGGGTTGTATTTCCAATAGGCACAAAGCGTTCTTTGTTGCCTTTTCCGGAGACTTTAATAAAACCTTCATCGAAAAACAAATCTGAAATTTTAAGATTGGTCAACTCACTAACCCTAAGTCCACAACTGTAAAGTGTTTCTAGGATAGCTTTATTTCTATGCCCCAAATTAATGCCTCTAAAGCTGTAATTAAGGTCAATAGCTTCGATGAGGTCATCTATATCATTTACGGACAAGGTATCTGGTAATTTGCGTCCCAGTTTTGGGGATTCTATGAGATCTAATGGATTGTCCTTGCGGTAATCTTCAAAAATGAGGTAATTAAAAAAATTACGTAGCCCAGAAATAATCCGTGCTTGAGAACTTGGGGATAATTCTTTGGATACCTGATATATAAAAGATTGAATGGTCTCTTGTTTTATCTTATTAGGGGTCGCATTATTTGATTCTGTATCTAAAAAATCAACCAGCCTATTGACATCATACGTATAATTATCTATCGAGTTTTGTGAGAGCCCTCGTTCAATCTTTAAATATTGTTGGTAATCGTTTATGGCTTGACTCCATTTCATAGTCCAAATGTATGCAAACCCGAGCAATTTTAGATTTCAAATAGGAACAGGAATAATGTAAGATTCATAAAAACTATCATAAAATTTTATCAATTCATAAATTTAATGTTAATAAAATTGTTAATAACTGAAAATCAATATTTTAATATAAAATTGTATTGTTTATAGCTTCGTATAAATCAATTTAAAACTCAAAGATTATGAAAAAATTAATTTTAGCTGCTTTTGCAGTATTTGCGTTGACTTTTACAAACGCTCAAGGCGGGGACTTTGGTCTATTAGGTGGGCTAACTATTTTATCGCCAGACATTGACGGTTTCGATGCGGACTCAGAAACAGGTTTTTTAGTTGGCGCCTTTGTTGAACTTGGCCTTTCGGATAACTTTGCAATTCAACCAGAGTTAACATATTCTATGGCTGGCGACATCTCTATGCTCAACATTAATGCTATTGCAAAAATTGGTGTTGCAGATGGATTCGACATCCATGTAGGCCCTAAATTAGGATTTGCAGGTGGAGACGATATTGATGACATCGATGATCTTTTAGGGGATGATTTTACTAAAACTAACTTTCAAATTGCTGCTGGTGTGGGATATGACTTTACCGAAAACTTTTTTGCTCAAGCGAGATATGGTTTTCAAATAAATGACCATTTTACTGGTGATGGTGATGGTGGTATTAAAATCAACACCTTAGATGTAACCTTAGGATATAGGTTTTAAATGAACTTAATGATTAATAGCTGTAAAAACCGAAGTGTATTCTTCGGTTTTTTTATAACTAAAAATATTGTTAAAACACATGGTAGTTTCTGTAGGAAAATTACTTTTACACCCTCAAAACTTAATCACTTAAACTTAAAATTATGAAAAAATTAGTATTAGCAATTATTGCTATTGTTTGCTTAGCAAATGTAAATGCTCAAGATTCTAGATGGGGCGTAAAGGCAGGTTTTAATTCTACTGGCATTAAAGTGAGTGGAGATGGCGCTTCAATAACAGATAATTTATCAGGTTTTTATGTCGGAATTTATAACGATTTTAGTATTTCTGAAAAATTTGATATCCGTCCGGAGTTACAGTTTATTAGTGTTAGCGAGGATGGTGAAAACTCTAGTTTTTTAGCTTTACCAATTTTAGCTAAAGTTAATATTACTGATAAATTTAGTTTATTAGCTGGACCTCAGTTAGATTATTTATTAGATGAAGATGCTGATGATTTTGGTTTAAAAAGACTTGGACTTGGATTAGCCGCAGGATTGGAATTTGATATTACCGAAAACT
Source organism: Winogradskyella sp. A3E31 (assembly GCF_046720935.1). Lineage (NCBI taxonomy): Bacteria > Pseudomonadati > Bacteroidota > Flavobacteriia > Flavobacteriales > Flavobacteriaceae > Winogradskyella > Winogradskyella sp. A3E31. The sequence goes on along the minus strand of NZ_JBHNWH010000003.1, from coordinate 39,954 downwards.
TAATGATTGATGGTCGTTATTCCTTTGGAATCAATAATCGGATAGAGGACGAATTTGGGGGTGACCAAGTTGACGCAAAGTTTAGCTTTGTACAGGTAGGTTTAGGGTATAGATTCTAAACTTCAATTAAATAACAAAGAGAAACCGAAGCACAGTCTTCGGTTTTTTTTGCTAAAGTTTTTATTTTGCCAATAGAATTATATTTTACAGATAACCATTAGTTATGAAGTATTTTATTTTTACTCTAGTATTAATTATAAACATAAAGCATGTTAATGCCCAGAATTCAAATGTTGGGATTAAATCTGGGTATAATCACTTAACAGTAAAAGAAACTTATGGTTCAGAAAGTGAATCAACCAATTATAATAGAGTTCATTTTGGAATCTTTGTTGAGATAGATATTTCAGAAAAATTTCAGTTTCAACCAGAGCTTCTATATACTAATACAACTAGCTTTTCAGACAATTTGGGCTTTTTGGTTTTACCATTGTTATTTGAATACCATACCAGCAAAAAAATGGACTTTCAATTAGGACCTCAATTAGATTATGGTTTAGGAGATTTCTACGGAATTGGGTTTAAAAAACTTGGACTTTCAATCGTAGGTGGTATTTCTTATAATATCTCTGATGATTTTTTAATAAGTGGTCGATATGCTCTTGGTCTAACAAATAGGCTCGATAGATCTGATTTCAATAATATTGATTTTGCAGATGATCCAAGCTTTCGCAATTTAGAATCAAAATTCAGGATATTTGAAATTAGTCTAGGTTACAGATTCTAAACTTCAATTAGAAAGCAAAGAGAAACCGAAGCACAGTCTTCGGGTTTTTTATATCCTAATTTTAATATCTTTACTCCATGAAGAAAATCATCATCATCAACGGGCCTAACCTAAACCTTCTAGGTAAACGTGAAACCAATATCTATGGCAACCTTACCTTCAATGAATTTTTTGAAATGATTACTGAAAAGTTTTCTGATGTTTCTTTAGAACATTTTCAGTCTAATATTGAAGGGGAGATTATTAATAAAATCCAAGATGTTGGTTTTGAATATGATGGTATTATTTTAAATTCTGCTGCATATACGCATACTTCCGTTGGTATTGGGGATGCCGTTAAAGCGATTACGACCCCTGTTGTGGAAGTTCACATTTCTAATACATTTTCACGAGAGGATTTTAGACATAAATCCTATATTTCTCCTAATGCCAAAGGTGTTATCGTTGGTTTTGGATTACAGAGTTATGAGTTGGCTATTCAAAGTCTATTATAATTAAAGTACACCTATTATGAAATATATCGTCATAGTTATCATGTTAGGTTTTTTGACTTCAACTTATGCCCAAACGGATTTTGGTATTAAAGCAGGACCAAGTTTCACCTTTTACAAAGAAGATCAATTAATGTTTGGGGAAGATCCTGAATTAGAAGTAGGCTATTTTGGTGGTATCTTTGTGGATTTTACTATAGGTGAAGGGTTTCATTTTCAGCCAGAACTACTATACAAAGGCATAGGTGACTTTGAATTCTTAAATGCCCCATTGTATTTAAAATTCGATGTAGATTATAATTTTAGCATTCTTGCAGGACCAAGTCTCAATTATTTCTTCAACTTCTTTAATGATAAATTTAAGGTACGAGGGGATGTTAATTTAGCTTATAACATATCAGACGATATGGACATTAATCTAAAATATACCATAGGTTTTGAGGAAATATCTCCAAATGTATTATTCTTAGGCTTAGGATATAGATTATAGACATTCTTTATATTAAATAGAAAAGCGGCTCAAAATTTTGAACCGCTTTTGTTTATTTAAAATTATATGATTTAATATTTATAAGTGAATCACCTCATCATAAGCATCAGCAACAGCCTCCATAACAGCTTCACTCATTGTTGGGTGCGGATGTACCGCCTTTAAAACTTCATGTCCTGTAGTTTCTAATTTACGACCTAATACAGCTTCAGCTATCATATCTGTAACTCCAGCACCAATCATGTGGCAACCAAGCCATTCGCCATACTTAGCATCGAAAATCACTTTTACAAAACCATCTTTGTTACCACCTGCACTTGCTTTACCAGATGCAGAGAATGGAAACTTTCCGACTTTAATATCTAATCCTTTATCCTTTGCTTGTTGTTCTGTTAAACCAACGCTTGCCACTTCTGGCGAACAATACGTACACCCAGGGATATTACCATAATCTAAAGCTTCAACATGTTGGCCTGCTATTTTTTCTACGCATAAAATGCCTTCAGCAGAAGCCACGTGAGCTAATGCTTGTCCTGGTGTTACATCACCAATAGCGTAGTAACCCGGAATATTAGTTTGGTAGTAATCATTAACTAAAATTTTATCACGATCAACAGCAATACCGACATCTTCTAAGCCTATATTTTCGATATTAGATTTAATACCAACAGCTGATAAAACAATATCTGCTTCAAGCACTTCTTCTCCTTTTTTAGTTTTGACGGTGGCTTTAACTCCTTTACCAGAAGTATCCACAGAAGTAACCTCAGCAGAAGTCATAATTTTAATGCCTGTCTTCTTAAAGCTACGCTCTAATTGTTTTGACACTTCATCATCTTCAACAGGAACAATTTTTGGCATAAACTCTACAATAGTCACCTCCGTGCCCATAGAATTGTAGAAATAAGCAAATTCAACACCAATAGCTCCTGAGCCAACAACTATCATTTTCTTTGGTTGTTTTTCTAGTGTCATCGCTTGTCTGTAGCCAATTACTTTTTCACCATCTTGGGGTAAACTTGGTAATTCCCTTGAGCGGGCGCCAGTAGCAATTATGATATGGTCCGCAGAATATTCTGTCCCATCTACATCGATTTTCTTGCCTGTTTTTAATTTACCAAAACCTTCAATGACATCAATTTTGTTCTTTTTCATTAAGAACTTAACACCATTACTCATACCATCAGCAACTCCACGACTGCGTTTTACAACAGCATCAAAGTCGTGCTCAGCATCTTTCACTTTCAATCCATAATCCTCAGCATGTTTTAGATACTCAAAAACTTGTGCAGATTTTAATAGGGCTTTTGTAGGGATACAGCCCCAATTTAGACAAACGCCTCCTAGGTTTTCTTTTTCAACAATTGCCGTTTTAAAGCCTAATTGAGAAGCTCTAATTGCGGTAACATATCCACCCGGTCCGCTTCCAAGTACTATTATATCGTATTTGCTCATGAGTTATTTTTTAGGTTGAATTTTGAAGTTACAAAAGTAACAAATTCAAACAAATAATGAAGAGCACTTAGAATCGATTGCAGCGAATTTTGAATAGCCTTAGCTGAGGTTATTTTTCTTTGGGAACAAAATCCAAAGCTACACCGTTGATGCAATGTCTTTTTCCGGTTGTCTGTTTTGGGCCATCATTAAAAACATGACCTAAATGGCCACCACAAGTCGCGCAATGTTCTTCGGTACGTGCGTAGCCTAGATTATAATCTGTAGAAAAGGCTACATTTCCCTCTATTTCGCGATCAAAACTTGGCCAGCCAGTTCCTGAGTCGAACTTATGCTCACTTTTAAAAAGAGGTGTGCCACATGCGGCACATGTATAAGTACCAGCTTCGTAGTTTTTGTCCAAAGGACTGGTGAAAGGTCTTTCAGTACCAGCCTCTCGCAATACATAAAATTCTTGTTCTGTAAGTTCTTTTTTCCATTCGGCTTCAGTTTTGCTCACAGGAAAATCCTCTTTTTCTTTTTTTTGCGCATTTCCATTGCAATTAAATAGCATTAAAACTGCGGCTAACAATAACATATTTTTCATAATTCAATTTTTTATAAAATTAAAACATTAAGATTTTTAGACACGTTTTTTAACCTAATCTTAATTTTTAAAGTCTTTTATTAAGTAATGTTTAATTCGATACCCTATAACTGGTTAAATCGTTGAGGTTAACTATTATTTGATTAACTTTAGTGACTGTTTTTGGTTCTAGAGTAACAGTTTATGTGTCTTAGGTCTAAAATCGACACTATAACTTACAATAAAATTCTTAATGAAGGTATTATTTTTAACTAGAGAGTTTCCACCTTATGTCTATGGTGGCGCAGGTGTACATGTAGAGTATTTGGCACAGGAATTATCTAGAATTATGAAGGTTGAAGTTAGGGCTTTTGGGGATCAGGATGAACACAGCGAAAGTCTTTCTGTAAAAGGCCTGCCGTTTGATACTTCAGAGTTTGATAATGCGGACAGTAAATTGAAATCTGTATTTAAAACATTGAATACGTCAATAAAAATGAATTCTGAAACCATTGATGCAGATGTTATTCATTGTCATACTTGGTATTCACATTTCGCAGGTATTCTTGCTAAATTGTGCTATGGAAAACCCTTAGTTATTACGGCACACTCCTTAGAGCCATTGCGACCTTGGAAAAAGGAGCAACTTGGCCTTGGTTACGATGCCTCTTCGTGGGTAGAGAAAACAGCTTTAGAAATGGCTGATGCTGTTATTGCAGTATCAAAAGAGACCAAAGACGATGTTCTTAATCATTTTGAAGTAGATGAAGAAAAAATCAAAGTCATTTACAATGGTATAAGCTTGTCGCAATACGTGAATGTACAAGAAACAGATGTTCTTGAATCCTATGCTATTGATACTAAAAAGGCGTATGTCCTTTTTGTTGGAAGAATCACCAGGCAAAAAGGTATTATTCATTTGGTAAATGCCATTACATATATTGATAGCGATACCCAAGTTGTATTATGTGCCGGTGCTCCAGACACGCCAGAAATTGCAAAAGAAATGGAAGATGCCATTTCTGCCATTAAACAAAAACGTTCCAATGTATTTTGGATTGATAAAATGCTCGAAAAAGAGCAGGTTATTCAACTGTATTCTCATGCAGATGTATTTTGTTGCCCTTCAATTTATGAGCCTTTCGGGATTATAAACATTGAAGCTATGGCTTGCGAAACGGCTGTTGTCGCCAGTGCTGTTGGAGGTATTAAAGAAGTGGTTGTGCACGAAGAAACAGGACTTTTAATTCCTGTAAAACAACAGAATGTGGCTCCTTTTGAGCCTGAAAACCCTGATCAATTTTCAAGAGATTTAGCAGCTGGTGTCAATAGATTAATTAGAGACAAAACTTTAAGAGATAAAATGGCGAAAGCTGGTAGAAAGCGAGTCGAAGAATTATTTGATTGGCGATCCATAGCAGAACAAACTAAAGCACTATATAAAACCTTAATTGACTAAACTAAAATGATTAACAACAAAGTATTAAGTATTATCCTTGGAGGAGGCCAGGGCTCTCGGTTATACCCATTAACAGAAGAAAGATCTAAACCCGCAGTTCCTATTGCGGGGAAGTATCGGTTAGTGGACATTCCAATTTCAAATTGTATTAATTCTGGTATAAAACGGATGTATGTCCTAACACAATTTAATTCAGCGTCCTTAAATAGACATATTAAAAACACGTACCACTTTAGTTTCTTTAGTTCTGCTTTTGTCGATGTTTTAGCTGCGGAGCAAACCATAAAGAGTGATAAATGGTTTCAAGGAACTGCTGATGCTGTAAGGCAGAGTATGCATCATTTCTTAAGACACGATTATGAGTATGCTCTCATCCTTTCTGGTGATCAACTATATCAAATGGATTACACCGAAATGGTTAATGCACATATTGAAGCTAAAGCGGATATTTCAGTTGGGACCTACCCTGTCAATGCTAAAGACGGTACTGCTTTCGGGATTTTAAAAACAGATGATAATAACCAAATAACATCTTTTATTGAAAAACCTTCTGCAGATGTCATTGTTGATTGGAAATCAGACGTCAGCGACGAGATGAAACAACAAGGTCGTGAATATTTGGGCTCAACAGGAATTTATATTTTTAATAAAGATTTGTTAGTTGAGTTAATGAACGATGAAAGTACTGTGGATTTTGGTAAGGAAATCATTCCACAAAATATAGATAAACATAAAGTAATAAGCTATCCTTTTGAAGGTTATTGGACGGATATCGGTAATATAGATTCATTCTTCGAAGCTAATCTTGGCTTAACAGACGAAATACCAGAATTTAATTTGTACGATTTAGATAACAGAGTTTATACCAATGCTCGTATTCTGCCAACGTCGAAAGTGTCTGGGACAAACCTTAATAAAGCTGTGATAGCTGAAGGTTGTTTAATACATGCTGCTACTATAGAAAAATCCGTGATTGGCATTCGCTCTAGAATTGGTAAGGAATCTACTGTTATTAATACCTATATGATGGGTAGCGATTATTACGAATCCTTAGAAGATATTGAAAATCAGAATATCGAAATTTTGATGGGCATCGGGGAGCGCTGTTTTATTAAAAACGCTATCATTGACAAAAACTGTAGAATCGGAGATGATGTTCGTATTAATGGAGGAAAACATTTAGAAGATACTGAAACCGATACGTACGTAATTAAAGATGGAATTGTAGTACTTAAAAAAGGAGCTGTTTTGACTAGTGGCACTGTTATTTAATCGAAAAGAAGTCCTCGACACTCTGTGGCGGGGTTCCCGTTGAAATTGTCATTCCCGTGAAAACGGGAATCTAAATAACAGAATTTGGGTTTTTGATTTCAAGATGAAAATGAAACAAGCGAAATACCTCTATGAATCTGTCTCAAGGATAGTGTGTTTTAAGAAATTCTATTATTTTTTGAACAATCAAACGTTATAGTTAAGTCTTTCTCTTTATAATTTGAATTTTTAAGTTTTATCCCCCTGAAATTTATTAAATTCGAATTATACCTACCAATATTCTTATAATATGCTAAACCAAAAAAGAGTAGTTATAGATTTTGTCTCACCGCAAATCAATGGCGGAGACATTTTTATAAAGCGCGTTGTCGATGAAGTCGTTGATATTACTGCACATGTATTAGTTGACGGTCATGATGTTATTTCGGCGTCTGTTCTTTATAAACATGAGAAAGAACGTAATTGGAGTGAATCTCGTTTACATTTAATTGAAAATGATGAATGGACAGGTTCTTTTGTTGTAAATAAGCAAGGCTTTTATTCTTATAAAATTGAAGGTTGGGTCGATGATGCTCTCAATTGGCAACATGGTATAGGACGAAAGATTGATGACGGTCAGCATGTAAAATCCGAATTACTTGAAGGAGCCGAATTGATAAAGCCCATTTTAAAAAAGGCCAATGGTGCAGAGAAAAAATATATAGAATATTGCTTAGAAGCTTTTGTAAACCCTGATCGTTACGACGACGCCATTAAAGAAGCACAGAGTGAACAGCTACATGACTTATTCTATAAATATCCAGAAAAGCACTTAGCAAACACAACCCAGGAGTTTAAGGTTTATGTCGATCGTAAAAAGGCATTATTCAGTACTTGGTATGAATTTTTCCCAAGATCTGCTTCAGAGACTGAAGGCCAACATGGTACATTTAAGGATTGTCATAGATTATTACCGCGTATTGCAGATATGGGATTTGATACCTTGTACTTTCCACCAATCCATCCAATTGGTTATAAAAATAGAAAAGGAAAAAACAATACAACTGTAGCTCAAAAAGGTGATGTTGGATCTGCTTGGGGTATTGGATCCCCAGAAGGTGGACACAAAGACATTCACCCAAAACTAGGAACTTTAGATGACTTTAAAGCATTGATTAACGATGCCAAAGATCAAGGTATTGAGATTGCTATGGACTACGCCTTGCAAGCTGCCCCAGATCATCCTTGGGTAGAAGAACACCCTGATTGGTTTAAGTGGAGACCAGACGGTACGGTACAATACGCAGAAAATCCACCTAAAAAATATCAAGATATTTTGCCTATTTACTGGGAAAGTAAGGACTATAAAAATCTTTGGAAAGAATGTCTAGATACTTTGTTTCATTGGATAGACTGTGGGATTAAGGTGTTTAGGGTAGATAATCCACATACAAAGCCTTATTACTTTTGGAACTGGGCAATTTCTGAAGTCAAGAAAAAACACCCGGATATTATCTTTTTAGCAGAAGCATTTACTAGACCAAAGGTAATGCAGCAATTAGCCAAACAAGGATACACCCAATCGTATACCTATTTTACGTGGAGAGACAACAAGCACGAGCTTATTCAATATATGACAGAGCTGACGCAATCCGACCAACGTGAATATATGCGACCTAATTTTTGGCCAAATACACCAGATATAAATCCATACCATTTGCAAGGAGCCAATGAATCTAAATTTATTCAGCGTTATGCCTTAGCAGCAACATTGAGTTCTAATATTGGGATTTACGGGCCTGTTTTTGAGCAGATGATAAACGAAGCGATACCAGGTAAGGAAGAGTATTACATGTCAGAAAAGTTTCAATTGTGCCATTACGATTGGTTTAAGGAAAATAAATTGACTCGAATAATTTCAAAAGTCAATCATATAAGGCACAATAATGAAGCTCTACAGCAAACCAATAATATAAAATTCTGCCATATTGAAAATGATAACCTCTTGGCTTTTTACAAATGGGATCAAGAGCGGACTAACGAATTGCTGATTATTATAAGTCTGGATCAATATCATTCTCAACAGGGCACCGCACAACTTCCTATGAAAGATTTACAGTTGCACGAAGGCCAACAATTTTCTGTTGAGGATTTAATTACGGGTAGTAGCTATAATTGGCATGGTGAGTGGAATTTTGTAGAATTACACCCTACGTTGCCCTTCCATATATTTAAGATTAAAAAATAATAATGGCAAAAAAGTCGGACAAAGCATCACATCTTCTCAAACCACCATATAATTTTGATGTGGAATGGGAAGAGCTTATGGAAGACCCTGAATTTATAAAGGTTTTTTTGTCAGACGTTCTAGAAAAATACATTGTAAAGCAACGCTGGTATGGTGGAAAATCTAGTAAATTAAAATACATTGAATTATCAGAATACTTTAGAATTCAGCAACACGAAGAAGTGTATTATGGACTGATTCTAGAGGTTAATTTTACAGAAGCCTTTTACCAACATTATTTTTTACCAATAGCCTTTGTTTCAGATAAAAACTTTGCACAAGATGATCGAATTCTTCCATTGAGTATTCAAAATCAAGAAGGGTTTATTATTGATGCTATTAATCTCGAAGCATTTAGACGTGTTGTGTATGAGCGTATTCAAACAGCTATTCCTAATGATACCACCCGAGTTCAATACCATAAAAGTTTAAACTTTGGAGAGGAGGATTACGAATCCTCTCGATTTATGGGTATGGAGCAGAGTAATACTTCTATTGTTTACAATGAGAAATATGTTCTAAAATTCTTTAGGCGTATTTATGCCGATAGAAATCCAGATTACGAAATGAGCCGTTTTCTATCCGAAAAAAAAGAGTTTAAAAATACACCTGCTTATCTGGGAAGCATTCAAATTAAAGACCACGAAAATGTAAATATCACCATTGGTTTAATGCAGGCAATGGTAGAGAATGACGGAGACGCTTGGGAGTATATGTTGGATGAATTGCATAAGATATTTTCTAATTTAGAGTACAAAAGAATCAATATTGAAGATCTTCCGAATACTGAACGATTTGAGAGATTAGAAATAAGGGATATTCCGCCCCAAGTTATTGATTGGGCAGGTCTTAATATTTTTAATAAAATTGAAAAATTGGCCAAGCGTACAGCAGAAATGCACATCGCGTTGGGTTCAGAATTTGAAGATACCAGTTTTACACCAGCACGATTCAATGGCGATTATGAGGTTTGGCTAAAAAACAGATTGTTATACCAATTTCAAAATCGATTGAACACCATTGAAAATAGTCTTCATAAACTCGATGGGTTGGCTCTAGAATTGGCTCAAGAATTTTTAGAACGCAAGAATGATATCAGGAAGCGTTTTGTTGATTTTAATTGGACAAAATTAAAAGGAGAACGACTCCGAGTTCATGGGGATTATCATTTAGGACAGGTGCTTGTTAAAGATGATGATTTTTATATTCTAGATTTTGAAGGTGAGCCAGAGAGCACTATACGAGACCGAAAAGTTAAGCAGCCACCACTAAAGGATGTCGCTGGTTTGTTTAGATCGTTTCATTATGCTATCTACGCTACTATTTTCAATAATCAGGAAAAGTACAAGCAAGATCAAAATGCACTTTTTGAAGCTGGGGAAATTTTATATCAATACCTAATAGGTCTTTTTTTAGGGGCTTATGTCATCGAAATTCAGAATGCTAACATAAATATAGGCTACCAACAAGAACGAGTCTTCCTGCTTAAATATTCTTTATTAGAAAAGGCCGTTTATGAGTTAGGATACGAACTGAATTCACGCCCGAGATGGGCAGTTATTCCATTAAAAGGAATTTCAAATATTATTAATAGTTAAATATGGCAGAAGTAATAGTACATAGTTTATTTACTGATTTTGATATTGATTTATTCAAGGCAGGCAAGCACTACAGATTGTATGAAAAGTTTGGGTCTCATGTCATGACCTTAGACGGGGTTGAAGGTACATACTTTGCTGTTTGGGCACCAAGTGCTAAAGCAGTTTCGGTTATTGGTGATTTTAATTACTGGTTAGAAGGAGAGCACCAACTTAATGTGCGTTGGGATGCCAGTGGTATCTGGGAAGGATTTATTCCAGGAGCTGGAAAAGGAAGTATCTATAAATATAAAATACAAAGCCATCATAACGATATTAAAACCGAGAAAGCAGACCCTTATGCTCGTAGAGCTGAACATCCGCCAAAAACAGGCTCTATAGTTTGGGACGAGCCTTATACTTGGAAAGATGCAGCTTGGATGAAAAAACGTAAAAAGCACAATGCTTTAGACGCCCCATTTTCAGTTTATGAAGTGCATCTAGGCTCTTGGAAAAAACAGATTGAAGAAAATCGCTTCCTATCTTACGTAGAATTAGCTGATGATTTGGTAAAGTATGTCAAAGACATGGAGTTTACACATGTTGAGCTGATGCCAGTTATGGAATATCCTTATGATCCATCATGGGGTTACCAATTAACAGGTTATTTTGCGCCAACATCGCGTTTTGGATACCCTGAAGAATTTAAGCTTTTGGTTGATAAGTTGCACCAAAATGACATTGGAATTATCTTAGATTGGGTGCCATCACATTTTCCTGAGGATGCACACGGACTTGGCTTTTTTGATGGTACGTGCCTTTATGAACACCCTGATAAGCGCAAAGGGTATCACCCAGATTGGAAGAGCTTAATCTTTAATTACGGTCGTAATGAGGTGAAATCTTTTTTGATCAGTAATGCTATTTTTTGGCTAGATCAATACCATGCTGATGGACTTAGGGTTGATGCTGTAGCTTCGATGTTATTTTTGGATTATAGTAGAGAAGATGGAGAATGGGAGCCAAATATGTATGGAGGAAGAGAAAATCTAGAAGCTATTTCATTTATGCGAGAAATGAATGAAGCCGTTTATGGAGCGTTTCCCGATGTACAGACCATAGCAGAGGAATCTACATCTTTCCCAATGGTGTCAAAACCAACTTTTTTGGGAGGATTAGGATTTGGAATGAAATGGATGATGGGTTGGATGCACGATACCCTTCAATATTTTGCTAAAGAACCTATTTATAGAAAGCATCACCAAAACGACTTAACCTTCAGCATGACGTATGCCTTCACTGAAAACTTTATGTTGCCTTTAAGTCATGATGAAGTTGTTTACGGAAAGCATTCCATACTGGGAAGAATGCCTGGTGACGAATGGCAGCGGTTTGCAAATTTAAGGTTGCTGTATAGTTATATGTTTACACACCCTGGGACAAATCTATTATTTCAAGGATCTGAATTTGGTCAAAGTGAAGAATGGAATTTTCAGCAAAGTCTAGACTGGCATTTGTTGGACTATAAACCGCATCAGGGAGTACAAGCGTTAATAAAAGGCTTAAATAAGCTTTATAAAAATGAGCCTGCATTACACCAAAAGCAATTCTCTGCAGAAGGCTTTGAATGGATTGACTATAACGATGCTGAAAATTCTGTCCTCGTTTATATTAGAAAGGGAAATGACGCAAAAGATGATTTAATTATTGCTTGTAATATGACGCCAATACCAAGAGAAAATTACAGAATTGGGGTGCCAAAAAAAGGCAAACTAAAAGAGATTTTCAATAGTGACCTAAAAACGTATTTTGGTAGTGGTGAATACAAAAATAAATTAACAATTACCGAAGATGAGGCTTGGCAGTTTAGAGACCAGTCTGTTAATATAGATATTCCTCCTTTAGGTATGGTAGTTTTTAAATATACTATAAAATAGGGCCTTCTTTTGTAATGATATTTGTTAAATCAACAATAGTTTCTTCCGAAAACGATATAGTTAATAAAAGCTGATAAATAGAGGGGTTTAGGCTTTCACGCTAAGTAATTTTTCCGTTTTTTTACAGCCATTTTACCAAATTACACTATGATTGTAAATACTGAATTAGAACGTAAAGGAAATCTGTTTCCTTCAAAAATAATAGACTATAAAAAAGATGTCGATAACCTATTCTTTTCAACAGAAAATGATGTAGTACTTCAAGTCACAATAGTAAGGGATAGTGTCTTCCGCTTTCGCTATACCACTACTGGAAACTTTAAAAACGACTTTTCTTATGCCATTACTAAATATGCGAGTACAGGCTATAATAAATTAACAATTGAAGAGAAAGAAGATTTTTATGAAATCACCACTTCAAAATTAATTTGTCAAATAGCAAAGGAATCATTGCGAGTAGCCATTTATGATGCTGCTGATAAAGTATTGATCAATGAGGATGAAATTGGTTTTCATTGGGAAGAAAGTTACGAATACGGTGGAAACATCGTTAAAATGAGTAAGGTCTCGCAAGATGGCGAAAGTTATTATGGACTTGGGGATAAGCCAAATCATCTTAATTTAAAGGGAAGACGCTATGAAAATTGGGTAACGGACTCTTATGCCTTCGGAAAAGATACGGATCCCATATATAAAGCCATTCCATTTTATACAGGCTTGCACAACAGTAAAGCTTATGGCATATTCTTCGATAATACGTTTAGGTCAGCGTTCGATTTTGCTAGTGAACGACGAAATGTTTCAAGTTTTTGGGCACATGGTGGAGAAATGAACTACTACTTTTTCTATGGCCCTAAAATGAATGATGTTGTTGAAAGTTATACTGATTTAACAGGAAAACCACATCAATTACCGCCACTTTGGGCATTGGGCTTTCATCAATGTAAATGGAGTTATTACCCAGAAGCAAAGGTTAAGGAAGTGACTTCAACCTTCAGGAAATTGAAAATTCCTTGTGATGCTATCTATTTAGATATTGATTACATGGAAGGGTTTCGTTGCTTTACTTGGAACAAAGACTATTTTCCAGACCCCAAAAAAATGGTAAAGGAATTGGCAGATGATGGTTTTAAAACAGTTGCTATTATTGACCCAGGGATTAAAATCGATAAGGATTATTCAGTTTTTAAGGAAGGCTTAGAAAATGACTATTTCTGTAAGCGCGCCGATGGTGATTACATGAAGGGAAAGGTTTGGCCAGGGGAATGTTACTTCCCAGATTTTACAAATCCCGAAGTCCGCGAATGGTGGTCTGGATTATTTCAAGAGCTTATTGAAGACACTGGTATAAAAGGTGTGTGGAATGATATGAATGAGCCAGCCGTTATGGAAGTACCCAATAAAACCTTTCCGGACGACGTTCGCCATGATTATGATGGCAACCCTTGTAGTCATAGAAAAGCACACAATATATACGGTATGCAAATGGCTAGGGCGACCTACCAAGGCTTAAAAAAATATTCATACCCTAAACGTCCTTTTGTAATTACAAGATCTGCGTATTCAGGGACACAGCGCTACACATCAACTTGGACGGGAGATAATGTTGCCACTTGGGAGCATTTATGGATTGCAAATATACAGGCACAACGTATGGCTATGTCTGGTTTTTCGTTTGCAGGTAGTGACATTGGTGGATTTGCGGAACAGCCTCATGGTGAACTCTTTACACGTTGGATACAACTCGGGGTATTCCATCCATTTTTTAGAGTGCATTCTTCTGGGGATCATGGAGAACAAGAACCATGGACGTTTGGTGAGGACGTTACGGATATTGTTAGAAAATTTATTGAAATCCGTTATCAGTTATTACCGCATTTATATACATCGTTTTGGAATTATATTCAAAATGGAACACCGCTATTAAAGTCCTTAGTACTCTACGACCAAGAGGACGTGCATACACATTACAGAACAGACGAATTTATTTTTGGTGAGAATATATTGGCTTGCCCAATCTTAGAGCCTAATGCTAAAGGTAGAAGAATGTATGTGCCTAAAGGGAATTGGTATAATTTCTGGACGGATAAAGTGATTAAAGGAGGGAAAGAAATGTGGGTAGATGCTGATTTAGATAGTATGCCAATTTTTGTAAAAGAAGGTGCTATTATTCCTAAATACCCAATTCAACAATATGTGGGTGAAAAAGAAATTGAGGAAATAGTCCTTGATGTTTATTATAAAGTCGGTAAAGAGGTTAGTGAACTGTACAGTGATGCTAATGATGGTTACGATTATACAAAAGGTCGCTATAGTTTGAGAACCTTCCAGTTAACAGGAAAAGCTAATGATTTAATTATCAATCAGCATAAGGAAGGAAAGTTTGTAACTCCTTACGATACTTTTAAAATTCAAATTCATGGGTTACCGTTTGAAATAGGGGAAATTCAATTAGATAATGAAACTATTCCTTTAAACCACATGAAAATCAATGGCACTCAATCGGTAGTAGTGGACAAGAATTTTTCAGAATTACACTTTATTGCCAAATAATGGCTTGAAATTTGAACAAGTTATTTGAGCATTTGAGTTAAAAATTAGAAATGATTAGTAGTATCTTTATTGTCTAATATTGAAAAACCTTCAAATTATGAAACGAATTATAAAAATATCAGGTATTCTTTTGCTTGCATTTGTAATATCCTGTAAAACAAATCCTTTCACAGGTAAAAAAACATTGGCGCTGGTATCTAATGACCAATTATTTCCAACGTCTTTTCAGCAGTACAATTCCGTACTTTCCGAGAGCAAAGTCATTACTGGGACACCAGAGTCAGAAATGATAAAAAGAGTTGGCCAGAGAATTGCAGTTGCTTCAGAACGATGGCTAAATGCAAATGGATACGAAGGGTATTTGGCAGATTACAAATGGGAATATAGCCTTATTGATTCAGAACAGGTAAATGCATGGTGTATGCCCGGAGGTAAGATCGCCTTCTATACAGGGATTTTACCTATTGCCAAAAATGAAACTGGTGTTGCAGCAATTATGGGGCATGAGGTGGCACACGCGTTGGCAAATCACGGTCAGCAACGAATGAGTACCGGAATGTTGCAACAGTTAGGTGCTGCAGGTGTTGCCATAGGCACTAGTGGAAAATCATCAGAAGGTCAAGCAGCTTGGATGCAAGCTTACGGTATAGGCACAACGGTCTTGGGAACGCTACCTTTTAGTAGATCGCATGAAACTGAAGCTGACCGTATAGGGCTGTATATAATGGCTGTTGCTGGTTATAATCCGGATGAAGCTGCTGAACTTTGGAAGCGTATGAAAGCTAATAGCGGAGGACAAGCACCCCCTGAATTTTTAAGCACACACCCAAGTCCAGATACTCGTATTAAAAACTTAGAGGCACTGGCTCCAACTGCAAAAAAGGAAGCCGCTAAATATGGCGTGACATCTTTTAGGCCAGTAAATTAAATAGATTATAAATTATTACTACTTTAGAAGCTGCTCAAATTGAGCAGCTTTTTTTATTTAAACCTATGGGAACATTTCAAAAAGGAAGTAAAAAGCTCCTAAATGCTTGGGCATTTTATGATTGGGCAAATTCTGTATATACTTTAACCATTGCATCGTCTATATTTCCGATTTTTTACTCAGCGTTATTCCTATCTGAAATAAAGAGAGTGGAAGCCTTTGGCTACGAATTTAAAAGTACGGCACTCATCACATTTGTAACAGCATTTACCTTTTTAGTAGTTGCGGTGTTATCACCTATTCTATCTGGTATTGCTGACTACGTTGGGAACAAAATGAATTTTATGAAATTCTTTTGTTATGTAGGTTCTGCAGGTTGTATCGGCTTATATTGGTTCAGTTTGGATCATATTCACATAAGTCTTCTTTTTTACTTTATGGGCCTCATAGGCTATTGGGGTAGTTTGGTATTCTATAATTCGTATTTACCAGATATTGCATTTAAGGAACAACAAGATAAAGTTAGTGCCAAAGGATTTTCATTGGGTTATGTTGGCAGTGTTATTCTACTCCTGATAAATTTAGGTATGGTTATGAGCCAAGAGGATGGTGCCGATAAAATGCAAATGATGAAGTATTCATTCGTCATGGTTGGTGTTTGGTGGGCCTTATTTAGTCAATATACATTCAACGTGTTACCAAAAGGCGTTTCAAAAGGTCATAAGGTGACTAAAGCGATTCTTTTTAATGGCTTTAGAGAGTTGAATCAGGTATGGCTTCAACTGAAAGAAAACCTAAGACTAAAACGCTATCTCTATGCTTTTTTTGTGTTTAGTATGGCGGTACAAACTATAATGCTGGTTGCTGTTTACTTTGGAGAAGAAGAGATTGATTGGGGAAGTAACGAAGCTAAAACGACGGGCTTAATTGTCAGTATTTTGGTAATACAAATAGTAGCGGTTTTTGGTGCCGTTTTAACCTCAAGGGCCTCTTCAAAATTTGGAAACATTAAAACCTTGATTGCGGTTAATTTTATTTGGATGAGCCTTTGCTTTTACGGCTATTTTATTGAAACGCCTATTCAGTTTTATATCACTGCAACAATGGTTGGCTTTGTTATGGGCGGTATTCAATCATTGGCAAGATCGACCTATTCTAAATTTTTACCCGAGACAGAAGATACTACCTCTTATTTCAGTTTTTATGATGTGGCTGAAAAAATTGGAATTGTCATAGGGATGCTGATTTATGGCTTTATTGATCAGATTACAGGAAGCATGCGAAACTCTATTTTATTCCTCTTTATTTTCTTTTTAATCGGAATTATGTTGCTGTTTAGGGTGCCAAAACTTCAAACTTCGGGATAATTCTTATGTTTGTCATTGTCAAACAATTCCCACATCCATGAAAAAAATTTGTGTACTAGCTTCATTCTTTGTTTTATTTATTGCCGCTAATTGTGATAACGAGCCATTAGAAGGCGATTTTATAACGGAAGAACAGTTTGCGTGTCAACAAGCTGTTGCAGCCCAAATTGATGCTTCTGAAGCTTTTGGTGCAGCCACTTCAGAAAATTATACTGAATTATGTAATGCTTTAAAAGTTACACTTGAGGCTCAAATAGCTGTATGTGGTGACTCAGAGGGACAATTACAAGGCCGGATTGATGAATTGGGTGATTGTATTTTTGAGTTTGAGCCTCAAACTTGTGAAGAAGCGACTCAGGTTGTGGAAAATTCTAAAATAGATTTTGATGAAGCAACCTCGGAGACTTATTCCGAGCGCTGCAATGCCTATAAAGCTGCCTTAGAAAATCAAATTTTAGCGTGTGGAGATAATAATGGCACTATCCAAGCTATAATTGACGACTTAGGAAATTGTATTCAGAACGGCGAGACTGGAGGAAGCAGCGCATGTGGTTATACCTTAGTCAATGTTTTTAATCAACCTATCCAATGTAATGGTGATAACACAGCAGGTCTTGAAGTGGCAAATGTTTATATGGAAATTGGTGAATTTTTTTCTGATGAGGATGGTGATGGAAATGATGATCATTCTGTAACTACTATTTATATAACAGACGGAACAGCAGAATTAAATGATAATAGTGAGTTTGTATCTTTCACAAATAAAACCTTTCTTTTGGAAATTACTTTGAAGTCAGCTGGGTTAGATGGTCTTACTACAGAACTACATAAATATTTTGGTGATCCAGCTGTAAATACCAATGTGGATTCTGTTGTTTCTGGAGGCTTCTTTTCTAATGCTAATGTTGATGGATGTGAAGAAACACAAGGTGAATTTTATTGTGATAACCGCTTATTGATAATTAATGGTGGGGTTTTCATCTCTGGTTCGCCAGAAGAATATGAGCTTTGTTTTAATGTATTGCTACTGGATGCAGAAACTTGTTTTAGCAGAACTTTTACAGGGGAGTTTATTCCTATAGATGTTTTTTAATTACTCAAAATATTTAAAAGAGAAGCCAGTCCTTTAGGACTGGCTTCTCTTTTGGTTCTTATCAAATCTATTAATTCTGAATACTCCCAGAACCAATAACCTTGGTGTCTTCTTTCTTAGGTTTTCCTCTGTATTCAATATCTCCAGATCCTGTAACCCTGGCTTTTAATTCCCCATTACATACAACGTCGGCATCACCAGAACCTGTTACTGACACATCAACATTAGTACTGTTAAGATCAAACCCATGGAAATCACCAGACCCCGTGACATTAGCTTCTAAATTAGTCGTATTTCCTTTTAATGTTAAATCACCTGAGCCAGAAACACTTCCTTTAGTTGAACTAGAATCAATGTTTAAAACAACATCTCCAGAGCCTGATAAAGAGGTGTCAAAATTTGAGGATTTAATAACTCCTTCATTCCAAACGTCACCAGAACCAGATAGCGAGACACTGTTTATGGACTCGTAAGGGATGGTTATGATAATCGGAGTGTTTTTACTTGGCTTCAAATTTTTTCCATTTTTCACTTTTACAGTTAAAGACCCATTTTTCACTTCAGTAACAATAAATTCTAATAAATTAGACTCACCCTCAAGGGTAATTTTGCCTTCATTTCCCTGTACTAGTTTAAAGTCCATAAAACCTGCACATTTTATACCATCGTAATCCCCTACATTTCGTGTTACTGTGGTGACATCACCATTTCCTTTTTCTCCTTTCCCCCAATTTTGTCCATAAGACAATGTCATTGCTAATAGAAAAGGAATGACTAAAATTGTTTTTAATTGTTTCATTGTTGTTCGTTTTTTTGATTGTTATTTAAATGTTACACTTCCGTAATCGGAATTTATCTTTATAAGATTTCCGGAGTTTGCGTTTCCGTAAAAGCCTGAGTAATATTTCTTGCTTGATTCTTCTCGTCTTTTGTTGAATTCAAATCCATCATCTCCTCTAAGGCCTGCATATTTTAGATCTATTTCAAAATTAAAATTGTAAGCACTGTCCTTACCAATGGTAATACCTGCATAATCAGCATCGATACTTAAATTACTGGCGTTAGAGCCCATCTTGTCAATCTTTATGGCACCGTAATCTGCTTTAATAGAAGCATTTTTAAAGACGTTACCAATGCGAAGGTTTAGGTAGTCTCCATTACCCTGGAGGTTATTGACATTTTTTACTGAGAGCGATCCGTAATCGCAATTGTAATTGATGTTCTCGGCAGCTTCAACAGTAGATTCTGTGTAATCGGTACTAATGGATAGTTCTTTGGTCTTTGCAATGGTATAAGAGCTATAGTCTGCATTCAATTTTCCGCTCTTTATGTACTCAAAATAACAACCTTTACTATAATCAAAATTGAGAATGTTATTATCTGCCATCAACTCCTTTGTTGTAATCTTTCCATAATCACAGTTAATTTCGGCTTTCCCTTCAAGACGGTCAACTGTTATATTGCCATAATCATTATTGAGGTTGACATTATTTGTGGCAGGGATTTTAATGGTATAATTAACTTCCATCTTTACGTTGTTATTACCCCAGTTCCACCAAGATTTTTTTTCTTTGCTAAATAGGGTTTCTGCTGCAACCCATTCTCTTGATGCCGAAAACTTCACGTCAATATCATCAAGCTTTTCCTGAGCTTTGTCAGAGCTGTTGCTAGTCACTTTAATAGTAATGTCAAATTCAATGCGATTTTCATCCCAAGTCACTACATCGACGTTTCCATATTTGTTATTCACTTTTAAAGTTGCATTAGAATTAACTTCATAAGTTTTTTCAATAGTTTTTTCTAAAGTAACTTTTGGTATTTCCGTACATGTGTTTGCTAAGACCATGCTTGAGCATGCCAATAAAATGGTAAATAGTTTAAATTGTAATTTCTGTATCATTTGGTGTGGTTTTAAGTTCTTTTAAATTTTCTATGTGCTCTAGCACATTGGTTAAAATATCAATACGTGTTTGAAAGTTTGAAATCATAGCATAAATAACACGCTGGTCTTGGCCACTTGCTTTTAAATCTTGCTTTAATTTACCATAGGCCTTTTCGAGCTCATTGATCTCTCTCATGGCATCGTAAATAATATCTTCTGTTAATGGAGAACGCTCGGCCTCTAGCTTTTTGAGTTCTTCAGCAATTGTTAAAGTGAAAAAATTTTGGGTTTCTGTCAATTCTGGTGAAACACTCGCCAGATCATATTCAGTAGGTTGAGAATTTATAGTTGCAAACACTCCAAGACATATGAGGATACTAGCTGCCGCAACTAAAAGAGGCATCCAAATGGACGTCTTTCTTTCTGAAGTTTCATCAGCACTTACTGACGCTTCATTTAGCTTGTCTATGAATCGTGCCTTGTGTTCATCAGAAGGAGAGTGAACATCAAATTCACCTTTCAAATTTTTAAATACATTATCTAAGTAATCTTTTTCCATTAATTTCAATTCATTTTAAAAGGCATTAATTTTTGTCTTAAACTTTCTTTTGCCCTAGACATCATCGTTCTACAGTTGCCGTAAGAAATTTTCATGATGTCGCTAATCTCTTCATAATCATAGCCTTCTATGTAATGTAAGGTTAGGCAGAGATTGTAATTTGGTTTTAAATTATTTATTGCCTCAATAATATGCTGTACTTCTTTTTTTGAAGTATCTACCGTACCAGATACTGTTTCGTTTTCAATCTTGTAAGCAACATTCTCTATAGGAACAGAAAGATGCCTAGACGTTTTTTTATAATCAGCGATACTATTGTTTACTACAATTCTCTTTAACCAAGCCCCAAAAACCTTTTTATCATTTAAGGTCTTTAATTTTGTAAAAGCCGTTAAAAAGGATTCTTGCATAATATCCTCAGCCTTATAAGAATCTTTTACAATTCTATAAGCCGTATTGTACATTGCATGGTAGTACCTGTTGTAAATTTCAACCTGCGCAAGCTGATTACCCGTACTACAAAGCAATAGTAACTGTTCATTATTTTGATTGGTTAGCGACAAAAAACAATTGCTTTACTTAATAGATAGAACATTTTAATGACTGTTACAGTTTTAATAAAAAATCTTTTCAATTTGTTTCATAGACTTGGCATAACAATTGAAATTAAGGTATTGAAATCAACTTTAAAAATACAGTAATATGCTGATTATCAGTTTAAAGTTGGTAATTTTAAATTTAAAATAAAGCCCATTCTTCATAATTTAATGACAGAATGACTTAAATATACTATGGGAAAAAGAAATTTTATAAGCTTTGACAGTTTGTCACTACAGGATTTTGATGAAAACTCAGAATTGATTCCTTTAATGACGCCTGAAGATGAAGAACAAATAAATAACGAGTCCTTACCAGAATCGCTACCAATTTTACCGTTGAGAAACACAGTGCTTTTTCCGGGAGTTGTGATTCCAATTACTGCAGGTCGGGATACATCCATTAAACTTATAAACGATGCCAACAAGGGAGGAAAAGTCATTGGAGTTGTTGCCCAAAAAGATGAGGCTGTAGAAAACCCTTCAGCAGATGATTTGTATAAGACAGGGACTGTGGCCAGAATTCTGAAAGTATTAAAAATGCCCGATGGTAATACTACGATTATTATCCAGGGAAAGAAGCGCTTTGAGATAAAGGAGATTACTTCAGAGAAGCCATATTTCACGGCAACAATTTCTGATTTGCCAGAGACTAAGCCCGAAAGTAATAATGAAGAGTTTACCGCAATCATTGACTCTATCAAAGATTTGGCGTTAGAGATTATTAAAGAAAGTCCAAACATACCAACAGAAGCGACGTTTGCCATTAAGAATATTGAAAGCAATTCGTTTTTAGTGAATTTTGTGTCTTCAAACATGAATCTTAAGGTTGAAGAAAAGCAGAAGCTTTTAATGATAAGTAAGCTTAAAGAAAGGGCTTTAGCTACTTTAAAATTCATGAATGTTGAATATCAGAAGTTAGAACTTAAGAATGATATTCAGAGTAAAGTGCAGAGTGATATCAACCAACAACAGCGCGAATATTTCTTGCAACAGCAAATGAAAACCATCCAAGAAGAATTGGGTGGTGGTGTATCTTCTGGCCAAGAAGTGGAAGAAATGCGCAAACGTGCCAAATCCAAAAAATGGGATAATAAGGTAAAAAAGCATTTTGAAAAGGAATTGTCGAAAATGCAACGAATGAATCCACAAGTAGCGGAATATAGCATTCAACGTAACTATCTCGACTTGTTTTTGGATTTACCATGGAATGAATTCAGTAAAGATAAATTCGATCTAAAACGAGCCATGAGAATTCTTGATAGAGATCACTTTGGCTTGGACGATGTTAAAAAACGTATTGTAGAATACTTAGCTGTTTTAAAGTTAAGAAACGATATGAAGTCCCCGATTTTGTGTCTTTACGGCCCTCCAGGTGTTGGTAAAACGTCTCTAGGTAAATCAATTGCCGAAGCTTTAGGTAGGGAGTATGTGCGTATGTCTCTTGGAGGATTGCGAGATGAAGCTGAAATTAGAGGGCATAGAAAAACATATATCGGAGCAATGCCAGGACGAATCATTCAAAGTTTAAAAAAAGCGGGAACGTCTAACCCTGTATTTGTTTTGGATGAGATTGATAAATTGTCAACAGGAAGCCAAGGTGACCCATCCTCAGCAATGTTGGAGGTGTTGGACCCAGAACAAAATAGTGAGTTCTATGACAACTTCCTAGAAATGGGTTATGACCTTTCTAAGGTAATGTTCATTGCTACTTCCAATAGTTTAAATACCATTCAACCAGCGTTACGTGACCGAATGGAAATCATTAATGTAACGGGTTATACGATTGAGGAAAAGGTTGAGATAGCTAAAAGACACTTGTTACCTAAACAGCTAAAAGAACATGGACTTGATAGTAAATCACTTAAAATAGGAAAACCCCAGTTAGAAAAAATTGTAGAAGGTTATACAAGAGAATCCGGAGTTAGAGGTCTTGAGAAGCAAATAGCAAAAATGGTGCGCTATGCGGCTAAAAATATTGCTATGGAAGAAGATTATAACATAAAAGTTAAAAACGAAGATGTTGTTGAAGTCCTTGGAAGCCCAAAATTAGAACGAGATAAGTATGAAAATAACAATGTTGCCGGGGTTGTAACAGGTTTGGCTTGGACTCGTGTAGGTGGTGATATTTTATTTATTGAGTCTATTCTTTCTAAAGGAAAAGGTAATCTTTCAATTACTGGTAACCTTGGTAAGGTCATGAAGGAGTCTGCAACCATTGCGATGGAATATATAAAAGCGAATGCTGATGAATTTGGAATTAACCCAGAGGTGTTCGACAAATATAATGTACACATTCACGTACCAGAAGGAGCTACTCCTAAAGACGGCCCGAGTGCAGGTGTTACGATGTTAACCTCATTAGTATCTTTATTTACTCAGCGAA
Source organism: Winogradskyella sp. A3E31 (assembly GCF_046720935.1). NCBI lineage: Bacteria > Pseudomonadati > Bacteroidota > Flavobacteriia > Flavobacteriales > Flavobacteriaceae > Winogradskyella > Winogradskyella sp. A3E31. Next base: position 16,291 of record NZ_JBHNWH010000003.1, on the reverse strand, counting down.
AGGTAAAGAAGAGTATAGCAATGACTGGCGAAATTACATTGAGAGGAAAAGTGTTGCCAGTAGGCGGAATTAAAGAAAAAATACTTGCAGCCAAAAGAGCACGAATTAAAGAAATTCTACTCTGCGAGGATAACAAGAGGGATATCGATGAAATTAAACCTGAATATTTAAAAGGGCTGACATTCCATTATGTGAAAGATATGTCCGAAGTTTTAAAGTTAGCGCTCACCAAACAAAAAGTGAGCAACGCAAAAACGTTATAATAGAGTTTTAACCTGCAAGGTTTCAGATACCTTGTAGGTTTTTCTAAATTATAAATCATACCTACAAGATTAAAAATAGACCTTGCAGGATAACGGAATGACAATTATAATGCTGCTTCTTTTTCTTTTCAAAAAATAAAAAATTCTTATATCCGTTCTAAGTTAGATTTAGTTATTTTGCCAAGTCTATGGTTAAAAGGATTACAACCCTATTTTTACTATTAATAGCATTGCCTGTATTTGCACAATTAGGGGGTGAATCTACGTATCAATTTTTGAACCTGGTATCTTCTCCAAGACAAGCTGCTTTAGGCGGTAAAATTATTACCAATTTTGACCATGATGTTACTGAGGCATTGTACAATCCTGCGTCGATTAATAGCGACATGCATAATCAATTGGCACTAAACTACTCAAGTTATTTGGGAGGCATTGGTTATGGGACAGCGGCTTATGCCTATACTTACGATAGAAGGTTGCAAACCTTTCACATGGGTGTGACTTATATTAATTACGGGGAATTTGATGGCTATGATATAGACGGTAATTCAACTGGAACTTTTAATGGTAGTGAAGTTGCCATTTCTGGTGGGTATAATTATAAAATTCCTAATGCAGATTTTTATGTTGGAACAAACGTAAAATTAATTTCTTCTAAGTTAGAGCAATATAACTCATTTGGTGCAGCTGTTGATTTGGGGATAATGTATATTAATGAGGATTTAGATTTTCATGCAGCTTTAGCTGTAAGGAATTTAGGAACTCAGTTTACTACCTATGCAGGTCTTCGCGAAAAGTTGCCTTTTGAAGTTAATTTTGGGATGTCCCAAACTTTGGAAAACGTCCCGATTCGATGGCATTTAACATTAGAGAATCTTCAAAAATGGCCAATAGGAGTATCAAATCCAGCTAGGTCAACAACAGATTTAGAAGGCAATCAAACAGAAGAAGAAGTTGGTTTTTTTAATAATGCATTACGACATTTAATAGTAGGAGCAGAATTATTTCCTGATAGAGGTTTTAATTTAAGATTAGGTTATAACTTTAGAAGGGCAGAAGAACTAAGAATTGTTGACCAACGGAATTTCTCAGGGCTATCATTCGGTGTTTCTTTTAAGTTAAACAGAATGCGATTTAGTTATACACATGCCAGATACACAAGTGCGGCTAACACAAGCTTTTTTGGGCTTCAAATAGATTTACAATAATGAGGGACATTACTATAGCAATTGATGGATTTTCTTCCACCGGAAAAAGTACTATTGCTAAAAAATTAGCGGATAAACTTGGTTATGTGTATGTGGATACGGGTGCAATGTATCGTGCAGTTGCCTTATTCGCTCTTCAGAATCAATGTATAGAAAAAGATGTTGTTAATGAGGAAAAGTTAATTGCCTCACTTGATGCCATTCAAATTAAATTTAAATACAATCCTCAAGTCGGTTTTGCAGAAGTGTATTTAAATGATGAAAATGTAGAATCTAAAATCCGAACCTTAGAGGTTTCAAAATACGTAAGTCCTGTAGCAACCATTTCAGAGGTGCGAAAAATGCTGGTAAATCAACAGCAAGACATGGGAAAAGGGAAAGGGATTGTTATGGATGGCAGGGATATTGGTACTGTTGTTTTTCCTGAAGCTGAACTAAAGATATTTATGACCGCTTCAGCTGAAACCAGAGCTCAAAGGCGATACAGGGAACTCAAAGAGCGTGGAAATAATATTTCTTATGACGAAGTTTTAGAAAATGTAACGACTAGAGATAAAATAGATACGACTAGAGAAGATTCCCCACTTGTTAAGGCCGAAGATGCTATTGAGATTGATAACTCGGACTTGACAATTGAAGAGCAATTACTGAGGATTTTAAATTTGGCAAATACTTTAATCCATAAAAAAAGCGACTGTAATTAGTCGCTTTTCTTTTGTGATTTTGTTTAATACTAGATATTCGGAATCACCAATTCTTGATCTGGATAAATTAAATCCGCGCTCTTTAATTTATCATCATTTGCTTTGTAAATAGCATTATATTTAGAGGCATCTCCGTAATAGTGCTTAGCTATTTTTCCTAATGTTTCACCTGAAGAAACGGTATGTCTTGCATAAACCGATTCGTCAGCCACTTTTATATCAGCCATAATATCATCTGGGTTTTGCCCACCAATTTCTTTTATTTTGTCCCATAACAGATTCTTTTCATAAGGCGTATTTGCGGTCCCCCACACTTTAAGTTTACCGTCAGATTCTTCAACTTTTCCATTTTGGATGTTCAATTTTTCCCCGAGGTCTAGTACGGCTTGATATTTTGCTTTTTTCATTTGATTTAAATTTTAAAATTAATAATTCTAAAGATACAATTTTTGAAACTGATTTAAATGCTCCATCTCTTGATTATTTTAACTGATATAGAATTGATTACAATATAAGAGAGTCTTAATATTTAGTTTGTTTTATTCCGAATAAAAGAGTATTTTTGCGCTCCTTTTTAGCAAATCTCGGAAAGTATAAAAGGAACATATTTAAAAACAAATTAATACTTCTATAGTATTTTATTTGCAATTACTTTCAAAATCTGTAGAATACAAATTTTTAATCAGCAATGGCTGAAAACAAAACAAAAGAAGCAGAAGTAGCGGTTGAAGCTACTGAAGCAGCAACAGTAGAAGCTCCACAAGTATCTGAAGCTCAAAAAAATCCAGAAAAATTCTTAAAGGAATTCGATTGGCACAATTACGAAGAAGGTATTGAGCAAGTAGCTGATGCTAAGCTTGAGGAATTCGAAAAATTAGTATCCGAAAATTTCGTTGATACTTTAGATGATGAGGTCGTAGAAGGAACTGTGATTGCAATTACAGATCGTGACGCTATCATCGACATTAACGCAAAATCAGAAGGTGTTATTTCACTTAATGAGTTTCGTTACAATCCAGATTTAAAAGAAGGAGACAAAGTAGAGGTATTGATTGACGTGCGTGAAGACGCTACAGGTCAGTTGGTATTATCTCACAGAAAAGCACGTGTCATCAAAGCATGGGAGCGTGTAAACAATGCTCACGACAATGGTGAAATCGTAAATGGTTTTGTAAAGTGCAGAACTAAAGGAGGTATGATTGTGGATGTATTTGGTATTGAAGCATTCTTACCTGGTTCTCAAATTGACGTTAAGCCAATTAGAGATTACGACCAGTACGTGAACAAAACGATGGAATTCAAGGTTGTAAAAATCAATCACGAGTTTAAAAACATTGTTGTTTCTCACAAAGCGCTTATTGAAGCAGATATCGAAGAACAGAAAAAAGAAATCATTGGCCAACTAGAAAAAGGACAGGTATTAGAAGGTGTTGTTAAGAACATTACTTCTTATGGTGTCTTTATTGATTTAGGTGGTGTAGATGGTTTAGTACATATTACAGATTTATCTTGGTCTCGTATCAACCATCCAAACGAGATTGTTGAATTAGATCAGAAATTAAATGTTGTAATTCTTGATTTTGATGAGAACAAATCTAGAATCCAGTTAGGTCTTAAGCAATTATCTAAGCATCCTTGGGAAGCATTATCTGAAGAAATGAAGGTAGGTGACAAGGTGAAAGGAAAAGTTGTCGTTATCGCTGATTACGGTGCATTTATCGAAGTAGCTGAAGGAGTTGAAGGATTAGTTCACGTTAGTGAAATGTCTTGGTCAACACATTTACGTTCGGCTCAGGATTTTGTATCTGTTGGTGATGAAATCGAAGCTCAAATCTTAACATTAGATAGAGAAGATCGTAAAATGTCTCTTGGTATTAAGCAATTAACACCAGATCCATGGACAGATATTACATCTAAGTACCCAGTTGGTTCTAAGCACGAAGGGATTGTACGTAACTTTACAAACTTTGGTGTATTTGTTGAATTAGAAGAAGGTATTGACGGGTTAATTTATATCTCGGATTTATCTTGGACTAAGAAGATTAAGCATCCATCTGAGTTCTGTAATGTTGGTGACACCTTAGAAGTGGTTGTCTTAGAACTGGATGTTGAAGGACGTAAATTATCTTTAGGTCATAAGCAGACAACTGAAAACCCTTGGGATAAGTACGAAACTGATTTCGCATTAAACACAACGCATACTGCAAAAATCTCTGAGATTGTTGATAAAGGTGCTACAGTTGAGTTTAATGAAGATATCGTAGCTTTTGTTCCTTCTCGTCACTTAGAGAAAGAGGACGGTTCTAAATTAAAGAAAGGTGATGAAGCAGAATTCAAAATCATTGAGTTCAATAAAGAATTCAAGAGAGTAGTAGCTTCACATACTGCAGTATTTAGAGAAGAAGAAGCAAAAATTGTAAAGCAAGCTGTTCGTAAAGCAGAAGCTCAAGCAGCAGAAGCAAAACCTACTTTAGGAGATGCTAATGATGCATTACAAGCGCTTAAAGATAAAATGGACGGTAAGAAGAAATAATTCTTCCAGATATTTATAATGTTTAAAAGCCTCTCAGAAATGAGAGGCTTTTTTTGTTCAATAGAAACTGTTTGCCACTCAAATAATTTAGTTTAACTTTGTAGTCCAAATACGTTTGGAAGTTTTATGAGTCAAAAAGTATTACTTAATGCTAAAGAAGTAAATATCATCCTTCACCGATTGGCTTGTCAACTTATTGAAAATCACAACGACTTTTCCGAAACTGTTTTAATTGGCTTGCAACCAAGAGGCAAATACTTAGCAGATCGCTTGGCTAAAATTCTTCAGGACGATTATAAAATAAAAAACTTAAAAAAAGGAGATCTCGATATAACCTTTTTTAGAGATGACTTTAGACGAGGTGATAAACCACTAGAGGCCAATACCACAGAAATCGATTTTATAGTTGAAGATAAAAATGTCGTTTTTATAGACGATGTACTTTATACGGGTCGAAGCATAAGAGCTGCACTTACTGCCATACAATCGTTCGGAAGACCAAATAATATTGAGTTATTGACTTTAATAGACAGACGATTTAGTAGACATTTACCGATACAGCCTAATTATAGAGGCCGACAAGTCGATGCCATTAATGGAGAAAAAGTAAAAGTAAATTGGGTAGAAAATGAAGGTGAAGACACCGTTTACCTTATAAATAAATAAAAGACAATGAGCGAGTTAAGTGTAAAGCACTTATTAGGAATAAAATATCTTACACCACAAGATATAGATCTCATTTTTGAAACTGCCGATCAATTCAAGGAAGTTATTAATCGTCCTATTAAAAAAGTCCCTTCTCTTAGGGATATTACAATTGCCAATCTCTTTTTTGAAAACTCTACCCGGACAAAGTTGTCTTTTGAACTGGCTGAAAAACGCTTATCGGCAGATGTTATAAATTTTTCAGCATCCCAATCTTCGGTTAAAAAAGGGGAAACACTTATAGATACCGTAAACAACATTTTATCCATGAAAGTGGATATGGTGGTTATGCGCCACCCTAATCCTGGTGCAGGAGTGTTTTTATCTAAGCATATAAATGCTAGTATCATAAATGCTGGCGATGGTGCCCATGAGCACCCAACTCAAGCTCTGTTGGATACGTATTCAATACGAGAGGCCTTGGGAAGTGTTAAAGGAAAAAATGTGGTCATTGTTGGTGATATTTTGCATAGTAGAGTAGCGCTATCTAATATCTATGCTCTGCAACTTCAAGGGGCAAATGTTATGGTGTGTGGACCAAAAACACTGCTTCCTAAGTATATAAAGGATTTAGGTGTCAAAGTTGAGACGAATTTAGTTAAAGCATTAGAATGGTGCGATGTGGCCAACATGTTAAGAGTTCAGAACGAGAGGATGGATATTAGTTATTTCCCTTCCACAAGAGAGTATGCACAACAATTTGGGGTTACCAAAGAGCTACTAGATAGCTTAAAAAAGGAAATAACCATAATGCATCCAGGTCCAATAAATAGAGGAGTAGAGATAACGAGCGATGTTGCAGATTCCAAACAATCTATTATATTAAACCAGGTAGAAAATGGGGTGGCCATTCGTATGGCAGTTATATATTTATTAGCGTCTAAAATAAAATTGTAGGTTATGATTATTGATTTCGATGGCAATACTTGCCTAATAACACAGGAGAAAGCGTCGGTTAAAACATTGGTGAATAATATTGAACAATCCTATGAGAAGCGATATAAAAATTATCATTTAATTGTTAATTTGTCTAGCATAGATAAAATTTCCTTAGAAGAGATCATTGAGTTTTTACGTTTAAGCAACAATCATCGAAGTGATAAAAAATCATTTGTTGTGGTGTCGGATAAAGTCGACTTGGATATGATGCCAGATGAAATAGTGGTTGTCCCAACCCTTCACGAAGCTTATGATATCATTGAGATGGAAGATATTGAACGCGATTTAGGGTTTTAATTTATGAAATTAACCATTTTAGGATGTTATAGTGCTACTCCCAGAACCGATGCTAACCCAACCTCGCAAGTATTAGAGATAAACAACCATATATTTTTAATTGATTGCGGTGAAGGCACCCAAGTTGAATTACGTCGGAATAAAATAAAATTTTCACGTATAAAACACATCTTTATTTCACACCTTCATGGCGATCATTATTTTGGCTTGGTAGGTCTTGTCAATACATTTAGATTGCTTACCAGAGAGACAGAACTTCATATATATGCTCCAAAAGGGCTAAAGGAAGTGATAACACTGCAGATGAAATTAGCAAAGTCCTGGACTAACTATAACTTAATTTTTCATGAATTATCTTCAAAAACTTCAGAATTAATATTTGAAGATGATAAAGTAGAAGTCTATACCGTTCCGTTAGATCACCGAATTTACACCAATGGTTTCCTGTTTAAGGAAAAAATAGGCGAGCGCAAGTTAGATGTTAATGCTGCTAGGGATTTAAATATTGATAAAGCATACTTCAGAAAGTTAAAACAAGGGGCAGATGTGGTTAATGAAGATGGTAAGCTCATTAAAAATGAACTTGTGACCAAAGACCCAAAACTCCCTAAGAGCTATGCCTTTTGTAGCGATACAGCATATAGTGAAGACATTGTACCTATCATTAATGGTGTTGATGGCCTTTATCATGAAGCTACCTTTTTGGAAAAGAACAGCGACTTATGTGAAAAAACAAAGCACAGTTCAGCTAAAGAGGCAGCAAAGATTGCGAAACTAGCCAATGTAAAACGACTGATATTAGGGCATTTCTCTACACGATACGATTCTACCGAACAATTTAAGACTGAAGCACAGGGAATTTTTAAGAATACAGAGTTAGCTGATGATGGGAAAACCTTTCAATTTTAAACTATTCATTATGTTTTTGCGCCCAATTAATAGCTTCTGAAAGATTGTTGCATCTAAAAATTGACTCGCTAAAAAAGCGTTTTTCTAAATCTGCGTTGAACTTGGATAGTTGATTATAAGAAATTATACAGCTTCCTCTTAAGATATCAGGATACATTTCCATAACACGCACCCAGTTTTGCGGATCGACAGAATAACTGTTTACACGATTTGATATAAGACAAATCTTAGGCCGTTTGCCATAAAACTTAATAATTTCCTTGCCAATTATTTTGGCTTTAGCTTCATCAAAATGAATACCTTCATTCAATTCTCCAACAATAAAAGTGTCGCATAGATAGTAAATCCCGAAGTCTAACCTTAAAACAGAATACTTTATTGAACCAAAGAATGGAGAATCTTCAAATTTCATGTTAAATTTGTTTCATTATATAAAGGTAATCGAAATATAAAGCCAAATGGCAATTGCCAAAAATTTTTGCAACCAATGGAGAAAGATATAAGTCATTATAGAAAGTCGTATGAGAAAAATGAGTTGCTTCTCAATGAATGCCCTGATAATCCATTAGAATTGTTTAAAACTTGGTTCCATCAAGTTGATGAGCATTTTAAAGATCAGGAAACTAATGCTATGACAATTTCTACTATTGGTTTAGATGGTTTTCCAAAGAATAGGGTAGTGCTTCTTAAAAAATATTCGGATGAGGGCTTTGTGTTTTACACCAATTATGAAAGTGAAAAAGGTAAATCTATAGCAGTAAACCCAAGTGTATGTCTTTCGTTTTTTTGGGAATTTGCAGAACGACAAGTCATTATTAAAGGAAAAGCGAGCAAAGTTTCAGATCTACAAAGTGATGCTTATTTTAAATCTAGACCACGAGGAAGTCGATTAGGTGCAATAGCCTCTAACCAAAGTCAGGTCATTAGAGACCGATCAGTTATTGAGGATCGTTTATTAGAATTAGAATCACAATATAAAGATAAGGAGATATCTCGCCCTAAGCATTGGGGCGGCTATATCATACAACCACTTGAAATTGAATTTTGGCAAGGTCGCCCAAATCGTTTGCACGATAGAATCCGATATACTAAAGCACAAAATTCTGACTGGGATAGAGAGCGTCTATCACCCTAATTATTCTCGTTTCCGACTGACTTCGCAGTCGATTAAATGTAAATATTTACGTTTAAATACATAAAAAAGCACTCTAAAAGTGCATTTCATCGATTATATACTTTAAAAATCGACAAAATACATGTTTTTAATCGATTTTAACATTTCATTAACATAGTAAGCTAGAAGGAAGGCTAATTTAGTAGTCCCAAATCTTATTAACCTACTTATGAAAGTGTTTAAAATACTGCCTTTATTGGCTACTGCTGCTATTCTAAGTTTAACATCGTGTTCTACGGAAACTTTTCCAGACGATGATATTGCTGCTGTTGAGATTACCCATGCTCCACAAGCAAAACAAATAGAGATAGAAATTTTAGAACTTATAAACCAATATCGCATTGAGCAAGGCTTAAATGCTTTAGGTAACCACAATACCGTTAAAGCTGTTGCCTATACGCATACAGATTATATGGTTGAAACGGAGCAAGTAAATCACGATAATTTCCCGGAAAGACGTTTGAGTTTACAACAAAACGCTGATGCTAGATTGGTATCAGAGAATGTGGCTTACGGTTATACGTCTGCACAATCTGTGGTTACAGCATGGTTGAACAGCCCTGGACACAAAGCAAACATTGAAGGTGATTTTACTGATTTTGATATTTCAGCTGAACAGAATGAGGAAGGGAAATGGTATTACACTAACATGTTTATTAAAAGATAAATTTCAATACGTTTATTTACTATATTTTGATGGTAGCCACGCTGAAAAGCGTGGCTTTTTTTCTTCAATTTTTGAGCATATTACTGTTGAATGATTACTTTTAATATCCATATTCATTATTTGTGAATAACAAACTAAAACTAGTCTCGCTTATATCATATAACCTTATCATTTTAATGGGGCAAATGATAGGCATACCATTTTTTGTTTGGTTGATCTATAATAGTATCAATTTTGGCAGTATTGATCAGCTTTACGCTATATGTGGAATTACTGGGCTACTGTTAAATTTCACTAATTATATTGAATTCAAATGGGTTAGACTAATGAGTTTCGTGCTTATGCTAATTCCAATAACAAGTAGACTATATCATGTGCCGTTATATAAGTTCAATTATCTTTCTTTTCAAATACCATTAGCAGTATTTGTTGTGGCCTATATTGTCTTTATTTTAAGGGATTAATATGTGTCTTTATTCCATAAAAAAGCAGCCCGAAGGCTGCTCTTTAATATAAACATATATTAGATATTATTTTTCTACGATATAGAAGTAAGAACGTCTGTTTTTCTGGTGTTGTTCTTTAGTACATTTAACTCCGTTAGAACATTCGTTCAGTAATTGAGTCTCACCATAGCCAATCGCGCTTTCAATACGCTCTTCAGCGATGCCTCTGCTCAATAAATAGTCTCTTGTAGACTTAGCACGTCTGTCAGATAACTTCATGTTGTAACGGTCGCTACCACGGCTATCCGTATGAGATTCAATTTTAATCACCATTGTTGGGTGTGCTCTCATGACATCTACAATGTTCTCCAACTCGTATTCAGCGTCAGTTCTAATGTTCCATTTATCGAAATCAAAGAAGATTGGATTAATCACAATCTGGTCTGTATCAATTAATGGTATTAAGTTAAGATCTGCAGTGTTTACTTTTTCGTTAGTATCGTCAGTCTCAACAACTTTCTGATCCTCCTTATAATCTTGTTTACTACCAGCAACCGTATATTTTCTGTTACAAAGTACAGTAAACGAATATTTACCTTCTTCATCAGAGGTTATGGTCTCTAAAACCTTACCTTCTTCATCAATTAATCGTACAGTGACTTCTGGCAAGATTTCATTGGTTTTACTATTTCTAGTTGTACCAGAAATAACTTGCTCGCATAAGTAGCTGTTAAAGCCGTAAATATCATCACTTCCTTGCCCACCTTCACGGTTTGAGGCTAGATAACCTTCTTCAGTTTCAGAATCAAAGATATAAGCGAAATCATCATACCCAGAATTGTAAGGTTCTCCAAGATTTTGAGATTCTGCACTAGAATCCTTTAAATAATTAGACTTATAAATATCCAATAATCCAAAGTTTAATAACCCATCAGATGAGTAATATAAAGTACTATCCTGACTGATAGAAGGAAATAATTCTCTTCCAGCAGTGTTGATGTTTGGACCTAAGTTTCTTGGTTCAGAATACGTGCCATCTTCATTAATGTCAACCACATATAAATCAGTGCCTCCATATCCACCTTCTCTGTCCGAAGCAAAGAATAATTGTTTGTTGTCCGGACTTAATGCTGGGTGACCAGTAGAAGACTCTTTTTGGTTGAAGGATACTTCAACAGGATCTTTCCAAAGGTTTTCATCCTTAACAGCTTTGTATATTTTTAAATGGGTCGTACCATCTCTTGTATAATCTAACCTGTTTTTCTTGGTGACATTGTCACGTGTAAAGTACATGGTATTGCCATCTTTAGTAATCGCGATAGAAGCTTCGTGATAATCTGTGTTAATCTTACTGGAAGCTAGCTTGTTAGCAGAGCCATAGTTTACCGATTCTCCGCTTCTATTGATTGATGTTTGGTAGATATCCAAGAATGGCTCTAAATTCCAATCGTACAACTCAGTCGATTTATCTCTTGCAGAGGCCCAGAATAATTTATCTCCGTAAACGTAAGCTCCGAAATCTGAAAACTCTGAGTTAATGCTAAGGTTATTCAATTTTACAATAAGACGTTCATCAGTTTCAGGGGAAAGTTGATATACATCAAAATCGTCATTGATATAAGCAGTCATTTCCTCATCGGCTTCTTGCTTTGCTTTAAGCTTTTCAGCCCAAGCAGTAGCTTCGTCGTATCGTTTTGTACTTACTAAAGACTGAATATATCTGTAGATATATTTGGCCTCTAAGTCGTCTTCATATTTCTGAACAGCCAATTCGTAATATTTTGCAGACTCTTCTGTCTTTGAATTATTATAGTAAGAGTCACCAAGACGTGTTAATACGTGCATAGAGCTATCTCCTTTGGCAGCGGCTTCTTCGTAAAGCTCAATAGCTTTACTATAACCGTAATTTTTAAAGAATTTGTCGGCTAGTTTCTTCTGAGCAAAACTCGAAGAAAAACACAGAGCAAATAATATAAGTAATAATCTTGTTTTCATAATAGTTTGCTTTTTTAGAAGTATCTAGGGGATTTGATTCTTGTACTTTTAAAGACCTCAAACATAAGGATAACTTCATGAGTACCACTTGTGTAATTTCTGATATCCGATAATGGATATTCGTAGGCATATCCAATTCTTAACTGTTTAGATACTTGCCAGTCTGCTAACATTCCTAAAGAGGATGCATTTTGGTTGACTCTATAGCCTCCACCAATCCAGAACTTATCATAGAAAAGGAAGTTGGCTGTTACATCGAATGAAAGTGGTGCACCATTTGTAGCTTTTAATAAAGCTGCTGGCTTTAACTTAACATTCTCGCTTAAATCAAAGACATATCCTGCAGTAGCATAATAACTTAAACGCTCTAGTGCTTCAAAATCATCCTCACCGTTATAATCCGATTTTAGGATTCTTGGAGACGAAAGACCTAAATACCATCTTTCACTATGCCAGTAGATACCAGCACCAAAGTTAGGTTTCCAACGGTCTTGAAATCCAAATACTACTGGATCTGCTCCTTCTTCAGCTTGGTAATCAGCGTCAAGAGTATAACTCGTCATACCAGCTTTTATACCAAAAGCTAATTTTGAATTTTCTCCGGTTTGAATCGTATATGAAAAGTCTCCATATAAGTATGAAAAGTTTTCAAATCCTAGTTCATCATTTATAAATGAAAGACCTAAGCCTACTTTTTCGTTCTTTAGTGGGGCATGAACGGAAAGGGTTTGTGTTTCTGGTCCTCCTTCAAGGCCTACCCACTGACTTCTGTGCAATCCAACAGCGCTAAATGTTCCTCTACTACCTGCATAAGCTGGGTTAATAGAAATTGTATTAAACATATATTGCGTGAACTGCGGAAGTTGCTGAGCAAATACTCCTGAACCTGTCAGCAGCATTATTGCTATTATGTAAATCTTATTTAACTTCATAGGTATCAGTTTTATTTTTTACTTAGTTGCAACGTAAATAGGACCACTAAATGGCTCAAATCCACTGTTTCTTAAATTAATGATATAGTAGTACGTTCCTGTCGGTACAAAATTTGAATTACCTACAGAACCACTTGGGGCTTCACCTCTCCAGGTGTTTAAGTAATTATCGTCTTTGTATATAATCGCTCCCCATCTGTTAAAGATTTGAAGTTGTACTTCGTATCCACAGTCTTCAATTCCTCCAACTTCAAATACTTCGTTGAATAAATCTCCGTTTGGTGTTACCGTTTTAGAAATCTCTACAAACTCTCTTCCACAAGGTGGTACTGGTTCAACAACACAATCATCATTGATAAACACATCCACTTCAATATCATTTGCACAAGGCCCATCTGGCACAGCGTATAAGAATGTTAAAGTAGTATCAGTCATATCAATAGTTGGGTCAAACTGGCTACCATTTAAGGTAACATCACCAACAAGTACAGACCACGTTCCATCAGGATCTACGTTACCTGATAGGAAGTCGAATAAATCGATAGTTCCATCATCATAACATCTATCTCCATCAGTTACAGTGACATTTGCAGTAGAAACGCTTACCACTTGGGTAAAGGTTACTTGGTTACAGCCATCACTTACCGTCCATGTTCTTACGATTTCGTAATCACCAGAACCATTGCCTTGAGATGAATTTTCTTCAAAAGTTACCGTTAAATCGGTTGCACAGTTATCTACAAAGGATAAGGACGGTGCATCAGGTATTTCATCACATAATACAGAGATGTTTGTTTCAAAATCCACTCCATCTGCTAATGTTGGTGCTGTTGTGTCTTGAACAGTTATTGTCTGATCTGCTGAAACAGAGTTTCCACATTCATCCACTGCAGTCCAAGTTCTTGTAATTGTATAGTTTCCAACACAATCACCAGCAGCAATACTTTCAGTAAATGTCACTTGTGGGTTATCATCACAATTATCAGTTGCTGATGCTGAACCTAGACTATCAACTGAAGTATCTTCAGTACATTCTATTGTCACATCATCTGGTAATGTTAACTCTGGTGCTGTTGTATCCTGAACTGTTATAGTTTGATCTGCAGAAACAGAATTATTACATACATCTGTAGCAGTCCATGTTCTTGTAATTGTATATTCACCAGCACAATCACCTTGCGTAATAACATCCGTAAATGTTACGTTAGGGTTGTCATCACAGTTATCAGTTGCTGTTGCAGAACCTAAAGCATCAGTAGAGACATCATCACTACATTCAGCGGTTACATCTGCAGGAACTGTTAACTCTGGTGCTGTTGTATCCTGAACAGTTATTGTTTGATCCGCAGAAACAGAATTTCCACATTCATCTGTTGCTGTCCACGTTCTAGTAATAGTATAGCTACCTGGGCAGTCGCCTTCAGCTGTTACATCTTCGAAAGTTACAGTAGGGTTAGAGTCACAGTTATCTGTAGCAGTAGCTGTTCCTAATCCATCTGTTGTAAGGTCGTCACTACATTCCGCAGTAACACTTGCAGGTACCATCAATTCTGGTGCAGTTGTATCCTGAACCGTAATTGTTTGATCTGCAGTTGACATATTACCACACTCGTCCATAGCTGTCCAAGTTCTTGTGATGGTGTATTCACCAGCACAATCTCCTTGTGTAATTGTATCAGCATAGTCCACAGAACCAGCACTACAGTTATCTGTTACCATTGCAAATCCAGTATTTGTAGGATCTGGGTTATCAGTACACTCTAAAGTCACATCAGCTGGCAACGTTATTGTAGGTGGTGTTGTATCTTGTACAGTTATAGTTTGATCTGCAGAAACTGAGTTTCCGCATTCGTCAGTAGCAGTCCATGTTCTTGTAATTGTATATTCACCAGCGCACTCTCCTTGAACAACAACATCATTGAATGTTACGTTAGGATTTGCATCACAATTATCAGTCGCTGTTGCAACACCTAATGCGTCAGTAGAATTATCTTGGTCGCACTCAATAGTTACACTATCTGGAACAGTTAATTCTGGTGCTGTTGTATCTTGAACAGTTATAGTTTGATCTGCAGAAACTGAATTGTTACATTCATCAGTAGCAGTCCATGTTCTTGTTATCGTATAGTTACCAGCACAGTCACCGTCAGTAATAACATCATTGAATACGATTTCAATATCAGTCGCACAATTGTCCGTTGCAGTTGCAACTCCAAGAGCATCGGTTGAGACGTCTTCGTCACATTCTGCAGTAACACTTGCAGGCACAGTTAACTCTGGTGCTGTAGTATCCTGAACTGTAATCACTTGGTCTTCAGAAATTGAATTTCCACAGGCATCTGTAGCGGTCCATGTTCTAGTAATTGTATAGTTGCCAGCACAGTTGCCGTCAGTAATAACATCGTTGAAAGTTATTGTTGCATTGCTGTCACATACATCGGTTACAGTTCCTTCTCCAAGGGCAGCAGTAGAAGTGTCTTCATCACATTCAACAGTTACACTATCAGGAATTACTAATTCAGGGGCAAGATTATCTTCAATTTCAAATTTAGCTGAAGTGGATACTGAATTATTGCATTCGTCAGTCGCTGTAAAAGTTACAATAACGCTACCCGTCATACCACATCCATCACTTAAGCCAGTGAAGTTGTTAGTCCACTCAATAGTTCCACAAGTATCAGATGCCATGGCACCAGCTTGTGTGTCTAACCATGCTTGTAATTGATCTACGTTTCCAGAACCATCACATTCAACAGTTTGGTCTGAAGCCACAATACTAATTGTAGGTGGCGTAGTATCAACTACAGTTATTATTTGATCTCCCGAAACTGAATTGTTACAAGCATCAGTAACAGTCCATGTTCTTGTAATCGTTCTTGTGTTACCACATTGCTCAACTACAGAATCAGATTCAGTAATTGTTACAGCACTACAATCATCACTACCAGTAGCAACTCCAGTATTAGCAGAAGACTCATCTTCTGTACACTCAATAGTTACATCAGCTGGAATAGTAATAATAGGCGCAACAGTATCCTGTATTAAATAGGTAGCAGTTACTGTAGATGCGTTTCCACATTCGTCAGTAGCAGTAAACGTTACTGTTATTGGACCATCTTCACACTGTACGGTAGTATCTTGTCCATAATCATTAGACCATGTTACAGAACCACAACTATCCGTAGCAGTTGCGCCAGCGTTATTATCTAACCAATCTTGTAACGCACCATCTGGAGTTACACCACATTCAATTTCAATATCGTCAGCGTTTGAATCATCAATCACCGGTGCTGTAGTATCTACTACAGTAATTATTTGATCAGCAGAAGTTGCGTTACCACAAGCATCCGTAGCCGTCCATGTACGAGTAATAGTTTCCGTGTTTCCACATCCAGCCGCCGAAGCATCGCTAAATGTAATAGTCACATCACCACAAGAATCACTTCCGGTAGCAGTACCAGTAGCAGAAGGGTCAGTAGGATTAGTACACTCTACTGTTTCGTCCGCAGGCACAGTTAA